>CANQOX010000016.1 GCA_947625595.1 uncultured Clostridia bacterium | reverse complement strand
CGCGATCCTCCGCAGGAAAATCTTGCCAAACACTTGCAAAAATCCCTTCGCTGTACTAAAATAAAATTGCGTCACAAAATTATATGCTCTTATCGTAAGATACAGCGGCATCGGTGTATCCTTTTTCCGCCATTGGCAGGGAATTGTGACGTAGACAATACGGGATACTCTTTGCGGGCGTCCGATATTGTCGGGCGTCCTTATTTTTGTCTTCTCGCCGTTTCCCCTCGCTGCCCCTCGTAGGGGAGAATTTTGCACTTCTGCCAAAGATTGATAATCTTTGGCGCAAAATTCTCTTGGCATTTGCCCATATGTTTCGGGCAAATGCTGACCGAGGGCGGGGTGCTACCCGCCCGAGACAGTCCCCGAGCTTGCGAGGGGAAAGGGGTTTTGAAACCCCTCTGTCTCGGCTACGCCTTGACATCTCCCCTATAAGGGGCGACAAGGGATACCCCCTCCGAGGGGTGCCACTCTTTCCCCCTCCATGGGGGGTGGACGTAGGGAGTGGGGACGCTGATCAAAGCCCGCAAAAAAGGAGAAAAACCATGAAACACAAACTTCTGACGATTTTTTTAGTCCTCTCGGCTGTCGTCTGTCTCTGCTTCGGCCTTGCGGCCTGCGATCTCTTCGGCAACAGCGGTGTCGGGGATTCGGGCAATACCGAACAAGAGGAGACGAAAAAACCTGATGAGGGAAAAGAACCTCATGTACATGATTTTACGGATTACGTCTACAACGGCGACGCGACGTGTACGGAGGACGGCATGGAGACGGGCAAATGCTCTTGCGGAGAGACGTATACTCGCGCAAAAAGCGGCACCGCCCTCGGGCACGACACCGAACTCCATGCGGGGACTGCGACCTGCACCGAAGCGGGAACGCTCGATTATTGGAGATGTTCGAGGTGTCACAAGGATTTCATCGACGAGGAAGGCACTGCCGAGATCGAGGAATATGAGACAAATGTCCCGCTCGGGCATGAGTTCACCGCCGAGAACAAGTGCGTTCGCTATGACAAGTGCAAAACAGCGTGGGAATATACCGAGGGACTTACATATAACTTAAATTGGGATAATAGCAGTTATAGCGTATCGGGGATCGGTACAGCGAGCGGCGACATTGTGATCCCATACGGTTATCAGGGCAAATTTGTGACCTGGATCGAATATAATGCGTTCGAGGATCGTAGCGAGCTGACAAGCATTACAATTCCTGGCAGCGTGGCTTATATTGGATATCTGGCATTTTCATATTGCAGTGAGCTGACAAGCGTCACCATTTCTGACGGCGTGATTTCGATTGGAGAAGGTGCGTTCGAGGGTTGCAGTGGGTTGACGAGCATTACCATTCCCGACAGTGTGACCTCAATCGGAAATGCGACATTCGCCAAATGCGACGGGCTGACGAGCATTGAAATTCCCGACAGCGTGACCTCGATCGGAATTGGGGCGTTCAGTGGCTGCAGCGGGCTGACGAGCATTACCATTCCAGACAGGGTGGCCTCGATCGAATCTCAGGCGTTCAGTGGTTGTAGCGGGTTGACGAGCATTACCATTCCCGACAGCGTGACCTCGATTGGGAACAATGCGTTCTATGGTTGCAGCGGGCTTGAACATATCACCGTTTCTGAAGATAACAAAGTGTATCGGAGCGAACAGGATTGTTTGATCGAAATCGAAACAAGCACATTGATTTTGGGTTGTAAAAACAGTGTGATTCCCGACAGCGTGACTGAGATCGGAGAGTATGCGTTCAATGGTTGCAGTGAACTGATTAACGTGACGATCGGGATAGGCGTGACCTCGATTGGAGCGTACGCGTTCAATGATTGTGGTGGGTTGACAAACATTACCATTCCCGACAGGGTGACCGAGATCGGAGATTGGGCGTTCTGCTTGTGTACCAAACTGACGAGCGTGACGATTGGGAGCGGCGTGACCTCGATCGGAGAGAAGGCGTTCTATTGTTGTAGCAGCCTGACAAGGGTCTATATCACCGATCTTTCGGCATGGTGCAGGATCGATTTTGCGGACTCTGATTCCAACCCGCTCTGTTATGCGGATCTCTATGTGGATAATGCAGAATTGAAAGAACTTATCATTCCCAATGAAATCACAGAAATCAAAAATTATGCGTTCTATGCTTGCAGGGGGTTGACGAGCGTGACAATTGGGAACAGTGTGACAGAGATTGGGGGTTATGCGTTCAATTATTGCATTTGGCTGACGGATATTCAATTTAAGGGAACGGTGAAGGAGTGGCAAGCGATTGAGAAAGGAGATAATTGGGATTACCAAACTGACAATTACACGATAACCTGTACGGACGGGACGATCGATAAAGAGGGCAATGTGACATACAATAAATAATGCGGCGATGCCTCCGCTTCGGTCGGCATGACGAATTTCGCCGCCACGCGCTCTGCGCGTGGCGGTAAGCCTTCCCCCAACGGGGGGAAGCCTTCCCTCGCTGCCCCTTTTAGGGGAAGTCCTCGAGCTTGCGAGGGGAAAGGGGTTTTGAAACCCCTCTGTCTCGGCTACGCCTCGACATCTCCCCTATAAGGGGCGACGAGAAAGAGGTGATGGTTCGACTGCGCTCACCATGACGGGATCAGAACGACACCACCTCAGTCTCGCGTCGCTCGACAGCTTCTCCTCGGGAGGAGCCGAGGCCCCGCGCTCATCCTGAGGTCCCAACGGGGCCGAAGGATCTCATAAACCTACGGTCTTCGTTTGAGGGGATTCTTCGGCTTCGCCTCAGAATGAGCGAAGTCCCCCCCACCACCGCCTTCGGCGGAGCCTCCCCCCCGAGGGGAGACAAAAAAGCAAAAAAACACTTGACAAATCCGCGAAAAAGGGTACAATATTGTTTGCTTTCAGAAAAAAGCAAAGGAGAACACCATGTTAAACAAAAAAATTGCCGAAATGCTCAACGATCAGATCAATAAGGAGCTTTACTCCGCCTACCTCTATCTCGACTTTGCCAACTACTACGCCGACGAGGGCCTTGACGGCTTCGCGCACTGGTACGAAGTGCAGGCGCAGGAGGAGCGCGACCACGCCTTCATGATCCGCCGTTACCTCATCAACAACGGCCACCGCGTGACTTTTGACGCTATCGCAAGACCCGACAAGACCTTCCAATCCCACCTCGACCCCATGCTTGCGGGCTATGAGCACGAGCAATATGTCACTTCGCTCATCACCGCGATCTACCACGAGGCGGCGGGGCAGAAGGACTACCGCACGATGCAATTCCTCGACTGGTTCATCAAGGAACAGGGCGAGGAGGAGACCAACGCCGACGACATGGTCAAAAAGTACAAGCTCTTCGGTTCGGACGCCAAGGGCCTCTATGCGCTTAATCAGGAGCTCCTCGGCCGCGTCTACACCCCTTCGGCGACGGGCCCTGCGATGTAAAAAGCCGATACATGTTAGAAATTCCGCCTTCGGGCGGTTTTTTATTGCCCCGAAAAGGGGAGGGGAAGCCTTGCGGCGCGCGGCGGCGTCTCCGCCGCCGCGCGCCGCAAGGAGAGAAATTGCACCCATGCATTCAATTTTTTCACAAGAACGGATAAATTTCACAAAAAATTGTCGGCATGATTTTGTTTTTCGGCGTGTGCAAAAGTTGACATGATTCTCTTATATGTGTTAAAATAAAATCCTATGGGATTCTGGATCATTTGGTATACAATCGGCGCATGCTTTACAGGTTTTTTCGCATGCGTCATCATTCCCAAACTCGTGTTCAAGGTGAAGGCGGCGGCGCTTCCCATATGCGACCGTGCGCTCGGGCGTGCAAAGGACGAACACGGCGACGTGCTCCTCTGTGAGCCCGCGCCCTCCGTCCGCCCCTACATACGGTCGTATCGCATCGCGAACGACGGCAAACGGCCCTATTTTTGCGGCGAATGGGCGAGAAGGATCGCCTGCATCAGGTACGAACTCGTCGTCTTCAATGCCGCAAACGAGATCATCGACATCATCCGCGTGAAGGAGACCTTCAACGGCGGGGAGGAGACGCACATCACTTACCTTCCCAAGGGGGCCGACTTCGTGTCTCTGCGCGTGCTCTCCGTGGACGACATGGCCCTCCCCGACGAGCGCAGGCCCTTCAACGGCGCCTATGCGTGCTGGCTCACCGTCCTGAGCGTCGCGGCCGCCGCCGTCGTGGACGTCTTCCTCTGGCTGATAACGAGCGTTCTCCTGCGCCTCTATGACGGTTTCACGATGACGGCCGATCTTCCCATGGAGACATGGATCGCCATGCTCGTGAGCACGGGGGTCGTCGTCGCCGCGGCGGTGTGGGGCGTTTCCGTACTGCGGTTCTTCCTGTTGCGGAAGAGGAGGTCTGCCGATGAAAGCTAAAACTGCCGAGCGTCTGCCCTACGTCGGGGGCTATCCCGTCTTTTTGTCAAGATATGTCATCACGGAGGGGGACAAGCCGTGCGCCGTACTCCGCTTCGCAAACTGGAGCGACATCGTCATCACGGGCATACGGTTTTCTCTTGTCCAGAGGAATGCGAAGGGGGAGGAACTCTCCCGTCAGACGCTCGAATACAGAGGCCTCTTTGCCGAGCGTGGGACGGAGTTTCCCGTGCCCGACATTGCCGTCCTCGTCGGCTGTGCCGCCGTGGAGACGGCGGTGGAGGCCGTCCTTTCCGACAACTACGAGTACGTCGTGGAGGAGGGCGGGGTCCGTCTCCGCTACGGCGGGGAGAAACCGAGGGAGGCCGAGCCGTCCTTTCTCCGCGGAGCGACGTACAAGGCCCGCAGGAAGAAAAAGATCTACGTCCTGATGTCACTGGTGTTGGCATTGCTGCTCGCCGCGCTCGCATTTGCGGTCGCATGGAGCGCGGGCGCGCTTGAGGGACTCGATATGGGGTTTGAAGTTTCAAATCTCACAGAAACGGAGGTTAGCGCCGCTACCGATCATGTTGAAGCATAACGAAATCATTGAAAATCTCAGCCCGCTCGAGAAAGTCGCCGCCGTGACGGGCGGCCTCGACGGCGGCCCGTCCGCAGATGCGGGGATCCCCGCGGTGGGGAAGGCCTCGCTCGGGGAACTCTCCGCCCGCGCGGGGGTCTCCTATGCGAGCGCGGCCCGTGCGTGGGACAGCGAGCTTCTCGGCAAGATGACCGAGGAGTTGGTCGCCGAGGCGGCGGAAGAGGGGGCGCGGCTCTTTGTCACGCCCGATCTCAAGGTCGCCCTCGACCCCGCCTGTAGCGGACTGACGGAGGACCCCTTCCTCAACGGCGCGTACGGCGCGGCGATGTGCGGTGCGGTCAGAAATGCGGGAGGCGCGGTCGCGCTCTCGCGCCTTTCCCTCGAGAAAAGGGACATCTCCTTCCTCGATCTGCGGGAGGACCTTGCCGCCGTGCACCGACTCGTCGCGGAACCCTTCCGCCGCGCAACGGAGAAGGCTCCCTGCGACGCCGTCGTGCTCTGCCCGAACAGAATGGGGAGCGGCTATCCCGATACCAACCGCATTCTCCTGCGCGACGCACAGGACGGCTATTTCGGGGAAGATGTCTTTGTCATCGGGGAGGACGTCACGCCCAATGCGGAAGCCCTCCGCCTGTTGAACGGAAAGATCGTGCTCGGCGGGGCAAAACTGCCCTTGGAGCGGGCCAACCGCCGCTACCGCGACCTCGAGAAGTACCGCGAAGAAGGGAGTATCCCCGCGCGCGACGTGGAGGAGGCCGTCCGAAGCGGGACCGCCCTCTCCGATGAGATCCTCGACGGGGCCGCGGACGAAGTGTTCGACTTCTGCGAGCGCGTCTCCGCCCTGACGCCCGTCCCTCCCATGGGGGAGGAGGCGCGGAGAAAGATCGCCGCGGAGAGCATCGTGCTCCTCCGCAATGACGGCGTTTTGCCCCTTGAAGAGGGGGCGAGGCTGGCCGTCGTCGGCGACGCCTATTCCGACCTTTCCCTCCTCGGCGAGAAGTTCAGGATCGTGGGGAAGGCGCAGGGGTACGAGCGGGAGACCGACCGCAGTGACGCGCTCATTCCCGAGGCCGTCCGCATGGCTGGGGAAGCGGACGCCGTCATCGTCTTCCTGTATCCCTTGGGCGATTCGCTCACCCTTCCCGCCAACCGCATCGCCCTGCTCGACGCCCTTTCGCGGACGGGAACGCCCGTCATCGCGCTCGTCTGCGGCGACGTGACCTTCAGCATGGGCTTTGACAAGTCCCTTTCCGCCACGCTCGTCGTGCCCGCGGACGGACCCTTTGCGGGGGAAACCCTCGCGCGGATCCTGTCTGGGGAGATCTCACCGAGCGGGAAACTCGTCCGCACGGCCTATGACGACGCCGAGGGATATTTCAACTCCCTGCGGGAGGAGCGGGACGCGGGCAGACTGCATATCGGGCCCTTCGTCGGCTACCCCCGCTACGACACTGCAGAGCAATTTGTCCGCTATCCCTTCGGATTCGGACTGACCTATACCCAATTTGTCTACTCCAAACTCACCGTAAACGGCGACACGATCTCCTTCAATCTGAAGAACAAGGGCAGATACGACGCCACGGAGGTTGTCGAGATCTACCTCGGCGCCCCCGCGGGGACGCACGTCGTCGCCAAAAAACAGCTTGCCGCCTTCCGCAGGGTGTCCCTGAAGGCGGGCGAGAGCTGCAGCGTCTCCATAGATCTGCCCGAGGAGAGCTACAGGACCTTCGATCTTCGCGTCTTCGGCGAAAATGTGGAGGAGGGGACCTATCAGATCTACGTCTGCGCCTCCGCGACGGACGTCCGCCTGCGCGGAAAGAGGGTGATGCAGGGCGTCAGGCGCGACCCGCTCCCCGAGGTCGGCGTCGATTACTTCCCCGGGAACGACCACGAGGACCTCTCCAACGTGCGTTCGCATGCGCGGGTGGGGGGAAAGGAGCCCGCGCCCAAGTCCCTCCGCGTTCCCAAGCGTGTGATCCGCTTCTTCTTTCCCGTTCTCATAGCCGTATTTTTTGTCTTTCTGACGCTGTTCATTCTGTCGTATGCGGTGGACTTTGCGCTCTTCCGCGTGTTGACGAGGGAAATGGCGGCATGGATCCTCAGCGCGATCGCCATTCTCGTGATCGCCGTCGTCCCCATGCTCGGGGCGCTCAGCCGAAAGCGGCTCGCCCGTCTCAAGGCGTTCTCCGTCACGGTCAGTCCCATCCTTCTCGTCGGCGTGCTCATACTCTCCTTCTTCACCGCGACGGCGGCGGAGGACGATTTCAGCCACATCGCCTTCATCGTCATGACCTGCATCACGGTGGGGACCATTCTCCTCTCCATCGTCACCGCGATCGTCGATCGGGAACTCAAAAAGCAGCAGTACAACGAGGACCGCTGGGCGAAATATTACTATGTGCCCGAGACAAAGCAGACGGTGACCTCCGATCGGGAGTTCGAGGAGGCCTTCCTCGCCGCCGAAGCCGAGGAGAGGCGGGCGCCCGCAGCGGCGGAAAAGCCCAAGCCCGAGCTTCCGCCCATGCCCGTCTTTGAACAGTTCTATGACAAGAGCCTCACCTATGAAGTCTTGGCCCGCGACATGGGACAGTTCCTCTCCGAGCGCGGGATCGTTGCGGGGGGAGACGTCTTGAGGGACTACATCGGGACGCTCTCTTCGACGCAACTCGTCATTCTCCCGAAGGGGAACGGGGCAAAGCTCGTCGAAGGGGCCGCCGAATATTTCGGCCGCAAGGCCTACATCGACAACGCCGAAGCCGCAGTCCATGCGGAGGACCTCTTCTCCCATTGGAACAACGGCGAGCGCAGGCACATCATGACGGGGCTCAGCAAGGCGATCGCAGAGGCCAAAGAGAACATGGCCTTCCTGCACACCGTGCTCATCCGTCACATGGACGAAAAGAACCTCTCGGAGACACTTGGGCCCATTGCGGACGCCCTCGCCCGCAGGACGGCGGCCCTCTACGTCCCCGACGTCATAGACGAACTCCTGCCGCCCAACCTCTTCATCGCGGTGGAGCTCGAACAGGACAGCGTCGGGACCATTCCCGCAGAGATCGCCGACGTCGCGGCCGTGCTCTCGCCCGAGATCGGACTCGGGGAGGAGACGGCCAAAAAGACGGTCTTCCGCTCCGTGGGATTTGAACGGCTCTCTACGCTCAAGGGGTCGGTGCGGGACGATTTCCCGCTCTCGGAGAACGCATGGAAGTCCGTCGACAAGCTCGACGAGAAGTGCGGTCCCCTTCATATCGGAAACATGCTCTGGGTGCGTCTCGAACGGCACGCCTCCGCCGCGCTCGCATGCGGCGGGAGCGAAGGAGACGCAGTCAGAAGCGCAGTCTATACAGAGGTCTGCCCTTGGCTCAAGGCGGTATGGGACGATGAAGTGTGCGGAGGAAAGCTCGATGACGCCCTCCGTGAGATCGATCTTGCCGCCGCGCCGTCGAGGGCAAGGACAACAGGGAGGAAGACAAAGTAATGGATACAGAAAACATCTTCGGGACTTTGACTTCCCCACTGCTCGTCGTCATCTATGTCGTGGTCGTCGTCGCGCTCATGCTCGTCATCATCATCTCGGTGATGGTCAACGAGCACCGCTTCACAAAGTTCTCCGACCGCCTCGGACAGAGTGCGGACAGGGCAGAGAAGGCCGAAAAGAAGGCGCATGTCTCCCGCTTCGACGCCCTGAAGACGCTCGATGAAGAGAAGAAGACGCGCGTGGAGACGGCTTTTGTCGAGGACGTTGACCTGAAGGAGCTCTGCGAAGCCTTCAGGAATTTTGCATGCGGAAAGCTCAACCTCTACTACAGCATCGACATCATCCGCGAGTTCATCGCAGGGCTTGCCGTCTCGCACATCATCATTCTGCAGGGCATGTCGGGCACGGGCAAGACGTCGCTCGCGTTCGCTTTCGGGCAGTTCCTCGAGAACCCCTCGACGGTCATTCCCGTCCAGCCCATGTGGAAGGAGAGGTCGGACCTGCTCGGCTACTACAACGAATTCACCAAGCGGTTCAATGAGACCCTCCTGCTTCAGAAGATCTACGAGGCCAACTCCCGCAGGGACATCTTCGTCACCATTCTCGACGAGATGAACATCGCCCGCGTGGAGTACTACTTTGCCGAATTCCTCTCCCTGCTCGAGATCCCCAACGTCGCCGAGCGCAAGCTCGAGGTCGTCTCCGACCACTGGCCCGACGACCCCGTCGATCTCGTCGGCGGGCGGGTCCTCCTGCCCGACAACATGTGGTTCCTCGGCACGGCCAACAACGACGACTCGACCTTCGCCATCTCCGATAAGGTGTACGACCGCGCCATGGTCCTCAACATCGACGTTAAGAGCGAGCCCTTCACCGTTCCCACCTACCGCACCTTGCCCATTTCGGCGGAGCGGCTCAAGTCCCTTGCCGCCAAGGCGGTGGAGGAGATCGGCGTGGACCCCGAAGTTTTCGGCAAGCTCAAGGAGGTCGACAAGTACCTCGCCGAGAACTACAGGATCTCCTTCGGGAACCGTATCATGAAGCAGATCTCCATCTATCTCCCCGTCTATCAGGCGTGCGGCGGGGAACAGCTCGACGCGCTCGACGACATTCTCGCGAAGAAGGTCCTGCGCAAGCTCGAGACGCAGAATATGACTTACCGCACGGCCGATCTGATGCAGCTGTGCGACTTCTTCAACGCGCTGTTCGGCGCGGAACGCATGACGCAGTGCCTCGGCACCATCCGCCGCATTGCGAGGAACGGATAAGGAGCCGATATGACGCAGGAAGACCAACTTTACCGTGCATTCGGCGAATTCGTGCGGACCGCGGAAGAGCACACGCAGATCGTCTCCGCCGAGCACGCGATCGCCGACGCCCCCGAGCATGACAGGATCGTCGTCGTTCACAACGTCTGCCATGTGGAGGAGGATTGGATCGCCGCGATCGAACGCGGACTGATCTTCATCGGCCGCGCCATCGGCGAGGACCGACAGTTTATCCGTTCCAACGGCGAAGTCCAGCCCATCGAGAAAGTAAGGCACATCTCGCGCGAGTCCGTCCAGCACCTCTCCAAGCACAGTGACATGATCACGCGGGAGCAGAAGGAGGACATCGTCCCCGACAAGCTCTACACCGTCGAGCGGCTCAACGACTACGCCGTCTATGAGAACAGATTTTTGTACGCGCTTCTCTGCCGCATTCGGGATTTCGTCGCCGTGCGCTATGACGCTATCATGCGGGCCTACCGCCTCTACCGCGGCGAGCTCAAGAGCCAGAAGAAGGTCACTGCGGGCATGCGTCGGCTGAACTTTTCCCTCGAACTCACCGACGAGCAGGACGACGTCTTTGCCGCGGCCGCCGACCCCGAGTGCGCCGTCTACCTCGACCGCATCGACAAGATCAGGCAGAGCGTCCTGTTCTATCTCCGCACGCCCCTCATGCTCGAGGTCTCCCGCGTCGAGAAGATCAAGCGCCTCACCAAGACCAACGTCCTCCGCATGGACAAAAATTTCCGCGAGGCCGTCACGCTCTATGAGTTTTTGCTCAACTACGAGGGGGACGGCTACACGATCGAGAGACAGACGACGACGCTCGATCCCGTCGGGGCGGAGATCGCCCGCGAACTCTCCCTTCCCGTCCAGCTCATCGCCTTTCTCGTCTACGAACATGGCCTCGGCGTCGAGGCCTACCTCAAGGAGGAGTTCGAGAAGGAGGAAAAGCGGCGGGAGGAGATGCGGCAGAGGGAACTTGCCGAGAGGATCAAGGCCCTCAAGCGCCGCATCGAGGAGTCGGGCATGGGCATGGAGGAGTACATGCTTGCCCTCGAGGAGCGCAACGCCGCCCTCGAAGCCGACAGCAGGGAACTCGTCGCTGCCCGCGCCAAGATCGAGGAACTTGAACAGACGATCGAGCGCATGCGGGCCGACATCGCCGAACTCAACGAGGAGATCGCCGAGCTCAACGGGACCATTGAACAGCTCCGCGAGGAGATGAAGGCCGCCGAGGAGGAACACAGGCGGCAGATGGAGGCTCTGAAGGCGGCCCACGAGGAGGAGATCGCCTCCCTGAAGTCCGCCCACGCCGAGCAGATCTCCTCCCTCAAAAAGAACTACGAGGAGGCGGCCGAGCGGGCGGAGCAGTCCCACCGCGAGGAGATCAAGCGCATCAGGACAGAATACGAGGCGCGTCTCAAAGAGGGACGCGCAAGGACCGACGCGGCCGAGCGGCAGCTTTCGGCCGCAAAGAAGGACCTTGAAAGCGTCGAGCACGAACGGCAGATGCTCGAGGCCCGTCTCACCGCCCTCCGCGCCGAGCACGGCCTTCTGACGGAGGGGGACGATTTCACGACGGAGGAGGGGTTCAACGCCCTCGAACACGAATTTGAAGTGCTCGGTCGGCTCGTCCGCGACAAGTGGACGGACGTGAGACGCATGCTCCGCAAGGAATTTTTCAACGGCCTCCGCGCGACCATGCGCGGACAGAAGGGGCAGAAGAGCGGCGAATATACCGAGCTTGCCGCACAGGCGCAGGACAGACGCGCCCGCAGTGCGGCAAAGGGGCCCTCCGAGCCGCAGGGGACGGAAGTCTCCGCAGAGGAGAGCGAGATCAGGGAGCAGGACGACACAGATGGCGAAAACGGCTAAACAAAAGGCGAAAAAGCTCGACAGAAAGGCGCGGAGAAGGTTTATCTTTTCCGTCGTCATGCTTGTCCTCGTCATTCTCGCGGGCGGGTGTCTCATCGCCGCGCTCATCTTTCTGCATACGCAGGGACTGTTACAGCCGACGCTCGAACTTCTGAAAGACCTCTTCCTCACGAGCCCCTTTGACAAGGTCGTCATCCTGTTCTGGGTCGTCGTCATTCCCCTCATTCTCATCATTCTCTTCATCGTAAACCTTCTGCGGCGGCGGAAACTCAAATATTATCGCAAGACATGGGAGGAGACTGCCCGCATCGCAGTGCAGGCCGACCGCGAGGCGATCAAGGAGCAGGAGGAGAAAAAACGCCGCACGCACAGATTCAGCGCCCTCGGCGAGATCGGGCCTTCCCCCCGCAACACGGCGGGAAGCTCCGTCGCCTCCCTGAAGGAGCTGTGCGACCGCTTCCGCCTCTATGCGGCCAATAACCTGCACCTGTACTATTCGGAGGCGCAGATCAGGGAGTTCGTCGCCAGCCTCGCCGTCTCGCACATCATCATTCTGCAGGGCATGTCGGGCACGGGCAAGACGTCGCTCACCTACGCCTTCGGCGAGTTTATCGGCAATCCCTCCTCCATCATTCCCGTCCAGCCAATGTGGAAAGAGCGGTCGGACCTGCTCGGCTATTACAACGAATTCACCCGCAAGTACAACGAGACCGAACTTCTCCGCAAGATGTACGAGGCCAACAAGAGCGACAACATCTACATCACTGTCCTCGACGAGATGAACATCGCGCGCGTGGAGTACTACTTCGCGGAATTTCTCTCCCTGCTCGAGATCCCCAATCCCGAGCTCCGCTACCTCGAGGTCGTCACCGACAAGTGGGAGGACGACCCGCCCGACCTCAAGGACGGGCGCATCAAGCTCCCGCAGAACATGTGGTTCGTCGGCACGGCGAACAACGACGATTCGACCTTCGCCATCTCCGACAAGGTGTACGACAGGGCCATGATCATCGACCTCGACAGCAGGATCACCCCATTCGGCGACGGGGCGCAGGAGCAGACGGCCGATATCTCCTATGCGGAATTTACGACGCTCGTCGAGAATGCGCAGAGGGGATACGAGATCACGCGGCGCAACGAGAGAAGGCTCCGCATGCTCGACGCCTACCTCATCGAAAAATTCCAGATCACGTTCGGGAACCGCATCATGCGGCAGATCCGAAGCTATATCTCCGTCTATGTGAACTGCGGCGGAGAGGAGCTCGACGCGCTCGATGACATTCTCTGCAAGAAAGTCCTGCGCAAGCTCACCTACAAAGACCTTTCCCTCATGCACGGCGAACTCGAGGAGGCCGCGCAGTACTTTGAGACCCTCTTCGGAGAGGGCAAGATGCCGCGCTGCCGCAGTTTCCTCGCGCGCGCCAACAAACTTTGATTTCGGAGAACCTATGAAACGCTGTAAACCGCTCTATGTCCTTGGCCTGCTCCTCATCTGCGTGGTCATTCTCATCGGAAGCCTTGCCTTCAGTGCAGCTTACGGTCGTTTCAGCATGCTCACGACGGGGGAGAGGCTGGAGCCCAACAAGTCCTTCTGGGAGATCGACTGGGACGACCTGCCCGAGGACTTCTGGGAAAATTTCTTCGAAAATTTCGAAAACCTCGACGATCTCGACTTCGAGAACATGCCCGAGGACTTCTGGAAGAATCTCTTCGACAAGATGCCCAAAGATTTCGACTTCGGACGTCTCCTCGAGGACTTCCCCGACGACTTCGACTTCAGCGGTCTGCCCTTCGACGACATCCCATGGGATAAGCTACGGGATGATTTCGACTACGGGGACATCCCATGGGATCAGATCCCGCCCGATTTTGACTTCTCCGACTTCCCCTTCGACGAGTTCCCGTGGGATTCTCCGCCCGAGGGCTTCGACTTCGGTCAGGTGCCTTGGGATCAGATCCCCGAGGACTTCGACTGGTCGGGCTTCCCTTTCGAGAACCTCCCGTGGGATCAGCTGCCCGAGGATTTCGATTACAGCAAGCTCCCGTGGGACCAGATGCCCGAGGACTTCGATTGGTCCCAAGTGCCGTGGGGAGACATTCCCTTCGACGAGTTCCCCGAGGACTTCGATTGGTCGTCCTTCCCTTACGACAAAGTGCCCGAGGACTTCGACTGGTCTCAAGTGCCGTGGGGGGACGTCGACTTTGACCAATTCCCCGATGATTTCGACTGGTCCCAGTTCCCGTTTGACAAGATGCCAGACGATTTCGACTGGTCCCAGTTCCCGTTTGACAAGATGCCAGACGATTTCGACTGGTCTCAAGTGCCGTGGGGGGACGTCGATTTTGACAAATTCCCCGACGATTTCGACTGGTCCAAAGTGCCTTGGGACAAAGTCCCGCTCGATCAGCTTCCTTCCGACTTTGACTGGTCCAAGTTCCCCTTCGACGAGATGCCAGACGACTTCGACTGGTCCAAGGTCCCGTGGGGGGACGTCGACTTTGACCAATTCCCCGACGATTTCGACTGGTCGTCCATTCCGTGGGACCAAGTCCCGCTCGACCAGCTTCCTTCCGACTTTGACTGGTCCAAATTCCCCTTCGACGAGATGCCAGACGACTTCGACTGGTCCAAGGTCCCGTGGGACAGCTTCGGCGAGGACTTCCCGTGGGAGACGCTGCCGTGGCAGTATTTGCTCCCTGCGATCGTGGTGGGAGGGTTGGCCTTCCCTTGGGACAAGGTCGACCCCTCCGACGTGCCCGCGGGGCTCTTCCCGCAGGGGTTCTACCCGTGGGAGACGGAGCACGAGTTCGGCGACGACCACTATTGCAAGAATTGTCACACGCCGCTCCTCACCTTCAGGAGCTTGGACGCGACCAAAGAGTACGACGGCGAGCCGTTGAGACACCAGATCGCGGAGCTCGACAGAGAAAAGTCGGCCGACGCGGCCTTCGGAAATTTCACGGCATTCGGCTTTGCGTCGCTCACCGATCCGAATACCAGCGATAACAAATTTGAAGTTCGCATCTACGACGCGATGGGCAAAGACATCACCAAAAACTTTGCGATCGCGTATGAGTACGGAAAACTGCGCGTGGAGAAGAGGACGCTCGTCATTCGGACGGCGAGCATCACGAGGAAGCTCAGCGAGCTTATGGGACAGCCGCTTACGGGGGCAATGTTTGACCCCGACCGCGACGCCGTCGGCGCGATGGCGGGCTGGACGGAGGGATTCCACCTCGACGAAGGCGTGCTCGCTGCGGGAGACGTTTTGGTGGCGACGTACACGAGTTCACGCGCGGGAAAGGGCGCTACGAGCAATACCGCAGAATTCAAAGTCCTTCGCGGCGGCGTGGACGTGACAGATCAGTTCTATGTCATCACGATGGCGCAGAAGATGGGAATATTGAAGGTCACCAGCGGCTGAGCCTGAGAGAAAGGGAGCAAGGAATGCTATATCAGTCCTATGTCGAAAAACTTGAGAAGTGGAGGCGCGTGTTCGATCGCGTCTGGCGGCTTCGCTTTGTCTTTTTGACGGCATTTCTGCTCATTTTGGCGGGAATCGGGGCCCTTCTCGGCATACAGGGCATCGTCCATGACGTGCATGTCCCCGAATCGATCGTCTATGGCGAGACCTTTTCGCCGACCGCCGAGGCCATCTTCGGCGACGCCGAATTTGAATACCGTCGGGCGGGGGAGAGCGAATGGACGCGCGAGACGCCCTACCTCGCGGGCGAATACGAGTGCCGCGCCTTCGGGAGAAGCGTCGTCGGCACGGACCGACCCGCAGAGGCTGTTCCCTTCACCATCGAGCCCGCCCTCGCGCACATCAGGACGACGGCGACGTCCCTTGTCTTCGGCGAAGACCTTCCCTTCACGACGTCCGATCTCAAATACGGCGATACGCTCGTCGTGGACGGGTTCCTCGCCGAGGAGATCGAGGGGCAGAAACTCAATGTGCAGGCCGACCCCGCGAAGATCAGGGTCCTGAACGAGGCGGGGGAGGACGTCAGTTTCTGCTACACCTTCGACCCGCAGGAGAGATCGATCGACGACCTGCGCCGTCCCGTCTCTTTGAGCACGGCCTCGGAGACGTTCGTCTATGACGGAACGGCCCACGAGAGCCGCGGTTTGACCGCGGAGGGGCTTGTTGACGGGCACACCGTGGAGGCGGTCTTTGCGAGCATCACCGACGTCGGGACGTGCAGAAACGAACTCACCTCGGTGCAAATTTTCGACGCGGACGGCAACGACATGACCGCCCACTACCGCATCAATATCGTATCGACGGGCACGCTCACGGTCACGAAGCGTCCCATCACCGTCTCGACGGCGTCCGATCGTTTCACCTATGACGGCAGGGCGCACGACTATACGAAGGCCGAGGTCAGCGAGGGAACGCTGGCGGGCGGGCAGGAACTGCTTCTCTCCGACTGTCTCTCCGTCCTCGACGCGGGCGAATACTCCAATGCGCCGACCGTCCGCATCATGGCGGGCGAGGCCGACGTGACGGCCAATTACGAGATCGCAGAGGATTTCGGCACGGTCACGGTCGGGAAGAAGGCCCTGAAGCTCACGACCGATTCGCCCGAACTCACCTATGACGGCCAACTGCACAACTTTGATACCATTCAGGTCGACGCGGCGGACGGCCTTGCCGCAGAGCAGAGCCTGAAGGTCACGCCGAAGCAGGTGCGGGAGGCGGGTGCTTACGATTATCTCCCCGCATATGAGATCGTGGCGGGGGAGACGGCAATTTCCAAGGAGAACTACGAGATAAACTTCGAGGGCTTCGGCACGATCACGGTGCGGAAGAAGGCCCTGAAGCTCACGACCGACTCGCCCGAACTCACCTATGACGGCCAACTGCACAGCTTTGATACCATTCAGGTCGACGCGGCGGACGGCCTTGCCGCAGGGCAGAGCCTGAAGGTCACACCGATGCAGGTGCGGGAGGCGGGTGCTTACGATTATCTCCCCGCATATGAGATCGTGGCGGGGGAGGAGACCGTTTCCAAGGAGAACTACGAGATAAATTTCGAGGGCTTCGGCACGATCAGGGTCGCGCCCCTTGCCGTCACGCTGAAGACGGCAAGCGACGATGACATCGTCTACAACGGGAAGCCGCAGGCCCCCGCGGGGCAACCCTTCCCCACGGGCGGGACCGCGCTCGCGGCGGGGCATTCCGTCACGGCCGAGTATGTCGGCCGCACGGACGCGGACACCTATGACAATGAGATCGTCGAGGGCTCGCTGAAGGTCTTCGACGGAGAGGGCAAAGAAGTCTCGCCCGACAACTATGCGTTCACATGGGAGCTTGGCTCGGTCACGGTGAGGCCCCTTGCCGTCACGGTCAGGACGGCGGACCACGCCTTCCCCTACGACGGCATGCCGCACGCCGAGCGCGGCTACACGCTCCCCGCGGCGAAGTTCGTGGCGGGGCAGACGGCCGAATACGACGCTCCCACGATCAAAAATGTCAGCGAAACCGTCATAAACGAGTTCACAAACTTCACCATCCGCGAGGGGACGGCCGACGTCACGAAAAATTACGCCCTCACATGGGTGTTCGGCACGCTCACGGTCACGCAGCGTTCCATCACCGTCACGACGGCGTCCGACGCTCTCACCTATGACGGAAAACCGCACGTCTATGGTGCAAACACGCTCACGAACGGCGCGAATGAGCTCGTCGCGGGACATTCCTATGTCATCACGAGCGAGGAGGGGAAGTACACCTTCACCGCCGCAAATACCTACACGAACAGCCCCGAGTTTGAGATCCATGACGAAAACGGCGAGGACGTGACCGAAAATTACGCCATTGCGACGCATTACGGCACGGTGACGATCGGAAGGCGGGTCATCGACTTCGTCACGGAGGGCGGGGAATGGATCTATGACGGCTTGGCGCATGAGAACGCCGCCGCAAGGCCCGCCGACCCCGCAGGGGATCGGGGCGTCGCCGACGGACAGGACTGCAAGATCACAGTGTATGAGACGGTCACAGTCACAACGGTCTGCGAAAATATTTCCAATGCGCTTCAGTTCGGGTGGTCGGTCACGGCGGACGGCGAAGACGTCACGCAAAATTACGAGGAAGGGACGACCTATTTCGGCCTCTTCACGGTCAAAAAGCGCCCGATCGTCATTCAGACCATGGAGAGGGAATGGATGTACGACGGCACGGCGCACTTTGATACGGCGGTGAGTTCTTTCACTCCCGAGCGCGAGGGGGAGGGGCTTCTCGAAAGCCTTGGACATACGATCGTCGCGGCGGAGTACGGGTATTCCACGTTCCTGTACGTCTCGGACACGGGGGAGAACAGAGTGGAGTACCGCATCTACGGCGGCATGAGTGATCTGACCCAAAATTACGAGATCCGCTATGATTACAGCACGGCCACGATCACGGCTCGGCCCATCACGGTCACGACAAAGGACGGCAACTGGACCTATGACGGCGACGACCACGCGGAGGAACTCTCTCTCGGCCCGACGATCGGGGGAGAGGGGCTTGCGGCGGGCGATGAGATCGCGCGATTCGGCCAGCTCAGATCCTTCCGCAACGTTTCCGACAGCGGCGAAAACGTGGTCTCCTACCGCGTCTATCGTTCCTATGAGGACGTGACGGCAAATTACGACTTCGGCGAAGGCGTGCAGTACGGCGCCGTGACGATCGATCATAGACCCATCGGACTTGCGACGAAGTCGGAATCCTTCATTTATGACGGAACGGCGCATGTCTACGATGAGGGGACCTTTATCATAACGGGCGGCGGCCTCGTCTACGGGCAATTTTTCCGCATCACGAGCGGGGAAGAGACCTACATCTTCGAGAATGCGAAAGAGGATCCCTACGAGAACAGACCCGCGTTTGAGATCGTTGACGGGAGCGGCGAGGACGTGACGGCAAATTACGACTTCGGCGAAGGCGTGCTCTACGGCGCCGTGACGATCGATTTTCGCGAAATTACGATCACGACGCAGAGTTACCACGAGATCTACGACGGCCTGACGCACGATTTGAGTAGTTCGCCCGTCGATGTGAAGGGGTTGCTGTCCTTCCACGAGCTACGGGTGGAGACGCGTCCCGTCTATTACGGCGTCATCGATCAGGACAACGGGACGACGTATCAGATCTTCTACGGAGAAAAAGAGGTCACCGCGAACTATCACATCACCTATGTGAAAGGCAAAGTCAGGATCGATCCTCGGCCGATCAAGATCACGACGGCGGGGGACAGCTGGATCTATGACGGCGTTGACCACGCCGAGGCCCTTTCCTCTGTCCCGAGCATCGCGGGCGAAGGATTCGGCGAGGGCGACCGCTTCGAGCCCATCAAGGAAACGATCACACCCTTCTGCGACGTGAGGGACAGCGGCGAAAACAGGGTCAGATATCTCATTCGGAACGCCAAAGACGAGGACGTCACTTCAAACTACGAGGTCGACGACAGCGAATTCGGCATGGTGACGATCGCAAAGCGGCCGATCTCTTTGACCACGAAGGGCGATTCATGGGTCTACGACGGCGAAGAACATTTCGTCCACACCGTGACCTTTGACGCGCCCGCGGAGGATCAAGGCATTCTGATCGGCCACGAAGTCGAGTACACCGTCATAAGGGATACCAAGATCCGCAACGTTTCGGAGGGGCCGAGGCGCAACGATCTGACGGTGGAGATCACTTCGATCACGGCGGACGGCGAAGACGTCACGGACAACTATGACATCGAACATCTGACCTATTCCTATGAATCGTTGGAGATCAGGCCCCGCCCGCTCCACGTCATAACGAATACGCGCGATTGGATCTATGACGGGGAGACGCACTCCGATGACGGGTTCACCTTTGGGGAATATCAGGAGGGAAAATTAGACGGCTCGGGCCTTGTCCGCGGTCAGGTCTATGATGTGCGGTATACGTCCGAACTTCCCACCATCACAAATGTCCTTGAACTGCCCTATAATCGGAAGAACTATGTGACAAATGAGTTTTGGCTGGAATTCACCTTCTACACAGACGAGGGCCGCGGAGAAGTGGTCGAGGGGTCGAACTATACGATCGACTATACCTTTGGGATGCTGACGGTCTCGCCCCGTCCCATCGATATCACGACCAAGACCATGGAGTGGATCTACGACGGCACGGAGCACGACTATTACAGCCAGCCCGAGGACTTCGAGAGAGATGAGGGGATCGTGGAGCGCGGACTGCTTCTCCAACACGAGATCCGCCAGTGGATCCAGCCCCCGCAGGGCGTGCACGTCAACGTGAAGGATCCCCAGCGGAACGAGGCGAGATTCAGGATCGGGGTCATCGGGTCGGACGAGACGGTCTCGTCCAATTACGACATCAACTATATCTACGGCACGATCACCATTCTGCCCCGTCCCATCCGCATTCAGACGGGGACGGCAAGTTACGTCTACAACGGTCTGCCGCAGTCCTGCTTTGAATATCAGCTTCTGCCCGCGATCGCAGGCGACCCGAAGGAATTCGGCCTGCTTGAAGGGTTAGGACACTATGTTCAGGTGCCGACGATCACTTATGCGACGTACGTCTGCGAGCCTCAGCCGAATATCTTTACCTTCGAGATCAGGAGAGACGGGGTAGACATTTCGTCAAATTACGTCGACCTGTCGGAGGGCTCGGAGTACGTCGTCTATGGCACACTCGAGATCACACAGCGGCCCATTGCGATCGTGGCGATGACGGAGACCGTCACCTATCGCGGCGAGGCCTTCGAATATGGGACGCCCGACCGCCTGACCTCCTACGAGATCGACGACGGAAAGACCCCGCGCGGCCTGCTTCAGAGCCCCTATCACGAGATCAGGATCTCCAATGCGGAGAAGCTCCGTTTCACCGACGCCTCCGACAAGCCCTATGAGAACATTCCCGAGATCGCCATTTATGAATACGGTCAGGACGTCACGAGGAACTATGCGGTCACGGTCACGAACGGCGAGATCACCATTCAGAGGCGTCACATCGATCCGAAGACGGCGTCCGACGAATTCGTCTATGACGGGATCGGCCGCTTCTACGGTCAGGAGACGATCACCTGCGGCGTCAATGAAGAGGGCAAAAGCCAGCTCGCCGAGGGACATCAGTTCTCGATCACGAGCGACGAGAGCACATACTTCTTCAAAGAGGCCAACGAGGCGGGCTATGTGAATCAGCCGACCTTCGTCATTCTCGACGCATGGGGAGAGGACGTCTCGAAAAATTACGACATTGCGCCGACCGACTGCGGCAGAGTTGTCATTCACAAAAGGCCGATCACGATCGTCTCCGACAGCATGACATGGGTCCATGACGGCGAGGAGCACGAGCATGCCTCCGCCCATGCTCTTGACACATGGGACGCGGACAGCGGACTGCTCTATGGGCTTTCCCACGAGATCAGGGTCACGGTCGCGGCGAGCTCGCGCCTCACGGAGATCACCGACACCATGTCCGTGGAGGGCGGCTACTATGACAGAATGGGTTTTGTGACCAATGAGATCAACACCTATCACATCTTCGAGGCGGACAGGGACGTGACGGAAAATTACTTCGTCACCGTTCAGAACGACGGACAACTTCGCATCAAATCGCCGATCGTCATCTTCCTCTACTCTTTCAGCAAGGACTTCGACGGCATGTCGTTGGCCGAATCCCTGATCGAATCCGAATTGGACGAAAACCTGTTCTATGACGTCGAGCAGAGGCCTCCCGAGATCGACGAGAGCGCCATCCGCATCGATTGGTCGAAACTTGAGGACGTCTATGCGGTCGGCATGACCCTCATCGACGTGGAGAACAGGATCTCTGTCACATGGGGCGGTCGGGAAAACGATCCCGACAGGATCGACAGGGTCGATTTCGTCGCGGACGTCGGGGACGATGAAGCGCTCTTCGAGATCACGCCGCGCAGGCTCATCGTCACGAGTGATTCGTATCGTGCCGCGCGGAAAGACAGAGTTACGTTCACCTATGAGGAACTGACCATCTCCGAGATACAGTTCTTCACGGAGGGCGGCGGAGAATTTACCTATTCCTGCGACTTCACGGGCATTCTGACGTCAGGCGTATCCTCGGCGAGCAACACCTTCGAGAACTTCAGGGTGTATGATGCCGAGGGAAAGGACATCACGGGCCTCGCATTTGCCGTTGAGTACAGATACGGGATCTTGAGCTGGATCGACGACGGGACGGAAACCGTTTCGGCGCAGTCCCTCCCCGCGCTCCCCGCGTTCCCCGCGCGCAAGGAGATGTGAGGCGCGAAAGGTTGTCTGAATGGCCGAAAAACAGGTCAAAAACGCTTGCATCTTGCGGGCGGGTATGGTATAATGACAAAGTCTGCGACAGCAGAAAATCCACACCCACGGGGCGCCGCTCACCGTGTTGCGTAAATCTTTTTCATGCGCAATAGGAGCGGAACTGTCGTCCCCTTGGGGAGGGAAAACGGAGGAATTATGGCAGTTATCACCATGAAACAGCTTCTCGAAGCGGGCGTCCATTTCGGACACCAGACAAGAAAGTGGAATCCCAAGATGAGCAAGTACATCTTTGCCGCCCGTCACGATATCCACATCATCGACCTCGAGAAGACAGCGGCTCTCATCGAGACGGCGTACAGCTTCGTCGTCGAATCGGTGAAATCGGGCAAGAGTGTGCTCTTCGTCGGCACCAAGAAGCAGGCGCAGGACGCCATCAAGGAGGAGGCGGAGCGCTGCGGCGAGTACTATGTCAACTCCCGCTGGCTCGGCGGCACCTTGACCAACTTCAAGACCATCCGCTCCCGCATCGACTATCTCGAGAAGCTCGAGAGAATGGAGGAGAGCGGCGAGTTCGATCTTCTTCCCAAGAAGGAAGTCCTCGGCCTGAAGAAGGAGATGGCAAAACTCAGCGAGAACCTCGGCGGCATCAAGGACATGAGGAAGCTCCCCGGCGTGATGTTCGTCGTCGATCCCCACAATGAGGACATCGCCGTCGCCGAAGCGCGCAAACTTCACATTCCGATCGTCGCGATCACCGATACCAACTGCGATCCCGACCTCATCGACTACGTCATTCCCGGGAACGACGACGCGATCAGGGCCATCAAGCTCATCTCGTCGGTCATCGCGAGCGCAGTCATCGAGGCCAAAGAGGGCGTCGCCTATGTGACCTCGGACGAGGAAACTGCGGCCGCCGCTCCCGAAGATGCGGCAGAGGTCCCCGCAGAGGATCCCGCCGCCGCTGAATAATTTTTAAGGAGAAATACAATGGCAGTAATTTCCGCAAAGGACGTTATGAAGCTCCGCGAACAGACGGGCGCGGGCATGATGGATTGCAAGAACGCACTTGTCGAGGCCGAGGGCGATTTCGACAGGGCGGCGGACATTCTCCGCGAACGCGGCATCGCAAAGGCCGCCAAGCGCGCAGGCAAGATCGCGGCGGAGGGCATCGTCTATGCCCTCGTCGATGGGAAGGCGGGCGTCTTGGTCGAGGTCAACTGCGAGTCTGACTTCGTCGCCAACGGCGACAAGTTCCACGAGATCGCCGACGCCGTCGCAAAGGAGATCTTAAAGCATAAGCCCGCAGACGTGGACGCGCTCCTTGCCTGCAGTATGGGCGAGGGGACGGTGGCAAGTTACGTCCAACAGCAGACGGGCGTCATCGGGGAAAAGGTCTCCGTGCGCCGCTTCACCGTGTTCGAGACGAAAGGTTTCGTCGAGACCTATATCCACATGGGCGGCACGATGGGCGTCATGCTCGACTTTGACGCCGCGGAGACGGATGCGACGAAGGAGCTTGCGCACAACCTCGCGCTCCACACCGCCTTCACCAAGCCCGCATATCTGACGAGGGACGAGGTCCCCGCGGAGGTCTTGGAGCGGGAGAAGGCGATCATGTTGCAGGAAGTCCTCAACGAGGGCAAGCCCGCCGCGATCGCAGAGAAGATCGTGCTCGGCAAGATCAACAAGTTCTATGAGGAGAACTGCCTCATGGAGCAGAAATTTGTCAAGGATGACAAGATCACGGTGAGACAGCTCATCGCGCAGACCGCCAAGGAGGCGGGTCCCGTCGCTGTGAAACGGTTCGTGTTCTACGTCATGGGCGAGGGCCTTGAGAAGAAGTCCGAGGACCTCTCCGAGGAAGTCGCAAAGCAAGTCGAAGCGATGAAGAAATAATGAATGGATAAGATCCCGCTCTCCGAGAATTCGGAGAGCGGGATCTTTTTGTTTGGGGAGAAGCCTCCTCGCTGCCCCTGTAGGGGAAGTCCCCGAGCTTGCGAGGGGAAAGGGGTTTCAAAACCCCTCTGTCTCGGCTACGCCTCGACATCTCCCC
>CANQOX010000015.1 GCA_947625595.1 uncultured Clostridia bacterium | reverse complement strand
TTCGTTTGAGGGGATCCTTCGCTGCGCTCAGGATGAGCGGATCCTCCTTCGCTGCGCTCAGGATGAGCGGATCCTCCCTTGTTACGCTCGGATCCAACCTTGCCCCCTCCTTGGACGAAGCCGCCTCTCACCCCCTCCTCGGAGGGGGGTAGGGGGGTGGGCAATGCCTGTGCGAATTCGGGGTGAATGCCCGCGGCGAAGTAGCACCCCTCGTGCGCTTCGGCAAACTCCCTGTGCCACGCAGAATGCCCGAGCGTGTCGGACGCAAGGATGACTTTGTTCACCCCCGCCGCACGGATCTTCTCCCATTCGGCGGGAAAATCGTACCCCTCATCGGCAAAATGGGCGTGGACGTCGATCATTTGACGGTCGCTCCGCTTGCGACGAGTTTCTCGGGAGAGACGAGCGAAAGGGTCCCGTCCTCCCCCTCGGCGCAGAGGATCATGCCCTCGGAGAGCACGCCGCGGAGCTTGACAGGCTTGAGGTTGGTCACGACGACAACTTTCTTTCCCACCATCTCCTCGGGCGTGTAAAATTTGGCAATGCCCGAGACGACCGAGCGGACTTCATCGCCGATCTTCACCGTCTCATGAAGGAGTTTGTCGGACTTTGCGACCCTCTCGCACGCGATGACCTCGCCGATCTTGAGTTCGACTTTGGCGAAGTCGTCGATGGAGATCTCGGACTTCGTTTGAGGGGATCCTTCGCTGCGCTCAGGATGAGCGGATCCCCCCTCGCTACGCTCGGATCCTGCCTTGCCCCCTCCGTTGGAGGACATGCCAACCTTGCCCCCTCCTGCGGAGGATAAGCCAGCCTTGCCCCCTCCTGCGGAGGGGGGTAGGGGGGTGGGCGTCCCCACAAGTTTCTCCACCTCCGCAAGTTCCCTCTTGACGTCAAAGCGGGGGAACACGGGCGGCAGTTTTTCCACAGCCATGCCCTCCTTCAGAACGCCGAATTTGAGCGTGTCAAAGCCCGCATTCTCATCGCAGGAGAAGCTCCTCAAGATCTTCGCGGGCGCGACGGTCAGGAAGGGTTTGAGCGCGACGGCGCAGATCCTGCACGTCTCGGCGAGATTGTAGAGGACGGTCCCGAGGCGGGCGCGCTTGGTCGGGTCCTTGGCGAGGAGCCAAGGCGTCGTCTCGTCGATGTACTTATTGGCACGGCCGACGAGCGCGAAGATCTCCGCGAGGGCTTCGGGCGCATTCAGGGCGCCCATGTCTGCGTCGATCCTTCCGAAGAGCCCTTCGCACATCGCGATCAGCTCCCTGTCCACCTCCTCCGCTTCGCCGCGGGGCGGGACGGCCCCGAAGTTCTGCACGATCATCGCCTGTGTGCGCGAAACGAGGTTGCCGAGGTCGTTGGAGAGGTCGGCGTTGATGCGGAGCAGGAACCGCTCCGTCGTGTATTCCCCGTCACTGCCGAAGGGGATCTCGCGGAGCAAATAATATCGGACGGCGTCCGCGCCGTAGCGTTTGACAAGTTCATAGGGGTCGGTGAGCTCGGGGCGGGCATTTTCCTTGGATTTGGAGAGCTTCTCCCCGCCGATGAGCAGCCAACCATGGCCGTAGATCTGTTCGGGAAGGGGCTCGCCGAGGGCCATCAGAATGGCGGGCCAGATGATGGCATGGAAGCGGACGATCTCCTTGCCGACGAGGTGAAGCTGTGCGGGCCAGAACTTTCTGTAAAGGCCGTCCTTCTCCGTCCCGTAGCCGAGCGCGGAGATGTAGTTGGAGAGGGCGTCGATCCAGACGTAGGCAGTGTGCTTTTCGTCAAAGGGGAGCGGAATGCCCCACTTCACCGTCGTGCGGGAGACGGAGAGGTCCTGAAGGCCCGCCTTCAGGAAGTTATTCACCATCTCATTGACGCGGGAGGTGGGCTGTAAAAACTGCGGGTTGTCCTCGTAGAGCTTCAGAATGCGGGGAGCGTATTTGGAGAGACGGAAAAAGTAGCTCTCCTCCCTCTGTTTGGTCACTTCCCTGCCGCAGTCGGGGCACTTGCCCTCTTTGAGCTGGCTCTCCGTCCAAAAGGCTTCGCACGGCGTGCAATAGTAGCCCTCGTATTCGGCCTTGTAGATGTCGCCGCTCTCGTAGAGTTTCTGATAAATGCCCTGCACGCACTTGACATGGTCCTCGTCGGTCGTGCGAAGGAAGCGGTCGTACCTGACATCGAGGAGCCGCCACATGTCCTTCAGCTCGGAAACGAGAGGATCGATGAAAGCAAGGGGGGTGATGCCCCGTTTCAGGGCCTCTTTCTCAACCTTTTGGCCGTGTTCGTCGGTGCCCGTGAGGAAAAAGACTTCCTCCCCCTTCATCTTATGGAAGCGGGCGAGCGCGTCGCAGATGACCGTCGTGTAGCAGTGCCCGATGTGCCAATTCCCGCTCGGGTAGTAGATCGGAGTTGTGATATAGTATCGTTTCGCCATAGAATACCTCTCTGACATCTTAAAACTTCGCAAGGATACTTTTTCCCTATTATAGCGTAATTCCGAAGAAAAGTAAATGTATTTTACGGCGACCGCTTGCAAATTCTTTCCCGCTGTGGTAGAATAAAAGTGCGACACAACCAAATACTAACAGAACAACGATACAACGGGCATCGGTGTATCCTTATTTCCTATGTTCTGTTAGGGTTTGTGTCGCAACAATTCGGGGATACTCGAAGCGGGCGCCTCGAATTGAGGCGTCCTTATTTTTTACTCGCCCTCTTGCCTGTCCCCTTTTTAAGGGGGCGCCGCGCCTCGCCACTCCGCTCTCTGCGTCATCCCGAGCCGTCGCCGTAGGCGGCGTGTCGAGGGATCCCGAAGAACGAAGTCCGTACTTTCCTCCTCGGGATTCTTCGCTTCGCTCAGAATGACGCGGGGGAGGAACCTTCTCGCTGCCCCTTTTAGGGGAAGTCCCCGAGCTTGCGAGGGGAAAGGGGTTTTGAAACCCCTCTGTCACTTCGTGACATCTCCCCTATAAGGGGCGACAAGGGGAAACCGCTCATTCTGAGCCGAAGGGGAAGAATCCCCTGAACGAAGTCCCAAGTCGCGGCGTCATGCTGAGAAGGAGAGCATTACGAAGTCAGAAAAAGAGGACCCGAAGCATCTCGCCGCTACTTTGCAACGCCCCGCGAGATTCTTCGGTTCCGCTTGTTTGACTTCGTTCTGTCCCCGTTTCTCAGAATGACGCGGGGGAGGGACCTTCTCGCTGCCCCTGTAGGGGAAGTGGCGAACGGAGTGAGCCAAAGGGGTTTTGAAACCCCTCTGTCACTTCGTGACATCTCCCCTATAAGGGGCGACGAGGGAATACCCTCTCCGAGGGGTGCCACTCTTACCCCCTCCGTGGGAGGGGGGTAGGGGGGTGGGCATAGGGAGTGGGGACGCTGATCAAAGCCCGCAAAAAACACAAAAAAAAGGAGAAAATAAAATGAAACACAAACTTTTAACCATTCTTTTGGCCCTCTCGGCCATTCTCTGCCTCACCTTCGGCCTTGCGGCCTGCGGTGGCAATGGAGGAAATGGCGGCAATGGAGGAAACGGCGGCGATAGCGGCGACCTTTGGACGGTCGAACGGCTGTATGCGGAGGCGCAGGCCAAGGGCTTCGAAGGCTCCCTCGACGATCTCATCGCCCTCTTTAAGGGAGAGAACGGCAAAGATGGTCTCAACGGCAAGGACGGTATCGGCATCAAGTCGGTAGAGGTCGATGAAGAGGGACATCTCAAGGTCACCCTCACGGACGGCACTGTCCTCGATGCGGGCAAAGTCACCGCAGACCAACCCGCCGAAGAGGGAACGGAGGGGCTTCGATATCAAAAAATCAAAAGCGAGGACGGCGAATACACCGTCATGGTCACAGGTCTCGGCACCGCTTGGGACACCGACATCGTCATCCCCTCCACCTACCGCGGTCTCAAAGTTACAGCGATCGGCGAGTATGCGTTTATGCCTAAGAATTATGGCCCCCCCGAATCTAACCTTACAAGCGTCATCATTCCCGACACTGTCGTCTCGATTGGAGAATCCGCATTTGATGGCTGTTTTAATTTGAAAAGCGTGAAAATCGGCAGAGGTTTAACTTCGATTGGAGAACGCGCTTTTTACCTTTGTAGCCTTGAACATATCAGCGTTTCGGAGGGCAATAAGGTCTATCGGAGCGAACAGGACTGTCTGATCGAAATCGAAACAAAAACATTGATTTTGGGCTGTAAAAACAGCACCATTCCCGACGGCGTGACCGCGATCGGAGAGGTGGCGTTCTGTGGTTGCAGCGGGCTGACAAGCGTCACCATTCCCGACAGTGTGATTTCGATCGGAAGTCGGGCGTTCGACGGCTGTAGTGGGTTGACAGGGGTCTATATCACCGATCTTGCAGCATGGTGCAGGATCGATTTTGCGGACTACGGTTCCAATCCGCTCAATTATGCGCAGCATCTCTATGTGGATAATGTAGAATTAAAAGAACTTACAATCCCCGATGAAATTACGGAAATCAAAGCCTATGCGTTCTATGGTTGCAGCGAACTGACGAGTGTGACGATCGGGAGCGGCGTGAAATCGATCGGGGGTTGGGCGTTCGGTGATTGCAGTAAGCTGACAGATATCCAATTCAATGGATCGGTGGAGGATTGGCAAGCGATCGAAAAAGGAAACGGGTGGGATAGCGACATTGGCGAATACACCATAACCTGCACGGACGGGACGATCGATAAAGAGGACAACGTGACGTACAATACCTAATGCGGTGATGCCTCCGCTTCGGTCGGCATGACGAATTTCGCCGCCACGCGCAGAGCGCGTGGCGGCTGTTTTTTGACTTCGTTTGTGGGGATCCTTCGCCTGCGGCTCAGGATGAACGGACGAGGCAGGGCGCAATCAGTCCAAAACCCCTCTGTCACTCGCAAGCTCGTGACATCTCCCCTAAGAGGGGCGACGAGACATGTTCCCCACACCCTCAAAGCGGCATATCCTTGGGGGGCAAAGCATAAAATCAAGCATGAATGCGATTTTTGCGGGCGTGTTTGCCGCGGCGACGGTCCTCTTCCTCTTTCTCGACCCCGACGGGTTTCTGCCCGCCATGCTCTCGGGCGGGGAAAAGGCCGCCCTCCTCTCCCTCGACCTTCTCGCCGTCTATTGCGTTTGGCTCGGCTTCTTTAAGGTCCTCGAAAAAAGCGGCCTTGCCGAAAAGCTCTCCCGCCTCTTTTCCCCTCTCGCCAAAAAAATTTTTCATACGGACGACAGCGAGGCGATCTACTGCGCGGGGAGCAATCTCTCCGCCAACATGCTCGGCCTTCCCGGCGCCCCCACCCCGCTCGGCATCAAGGCGACAAGGCGGTTTCTCGACACGGGCAACGAACGCGCCGCCGACCTTCTCTTCGTCCTGAACGCCACGAGCCTGCAACTTCTCCCCACCACCGTCATCGCCCTGCGCATCGCGGAGGGATCCGCCGCCCCCATGGACATCTTTCTCCCCACCCTTCTCTCGACGCTCGTCTCGACGCTTGCGGGCGTTCTGCTCCTTTTCCTCGTCCATACGGTGCGGAGGAAGAGATGAAGTGGCTCTCCCTGCTCCTCCCCCTCCTCTTTTTGGGGGTGTTTTTGTATGCCTGTGTCAAAAAAATCAAGCTCTACGACACCTTTACGGAGGGCGTGAAGGAGGCCCTGCCGCTTATTTTCTCCCTTTTCCCCTATCTCGCGGCGATGCTGATTTTGTCCGAACTCTTCGAGAAAAGCGGGCTTTCGGCCCTCGTCACGGGGTGGCTGTCGCCCGCCTTTTCCTTCCTCGGGATCCCGCCCGAGATCTCCAAACTCGTCCTCATGAAACCCTTTTCGGGGAGCGGCTCGACGGCCCTGCTCTCGGAGCTTCTGCACACCTACGGCGCGGACAGCTACATCGGGCGGTGCGCCTCGTGCGCCTACGGGTCGAGCGAGACGGTGTTTTACATCTCCGCCGTCTACTTCGCGGGCACAAAAAAACGGGTCCTGACGCCCGTCCTCGTCTCCCTCGCCGCCAACTTTTTGGGGGTGATCGCGGCGTGTATTTTTTGTCGGATTTTGTAATTTTAATGTTTTGTGATTGGTGAATAAAAAATTTTGGCGCAAATGAAAATTTTTTTCAAGATTTGAAACATCAAATTGGAAAAATTTTTTTTGAAAAATCTTTGTAAAATCTTTGCTTTTTGCAATAGGGTTGTACTATAATTGCAGTGTCGAACGAAGGAGCCCCTTCGGCGGCAAAGACATCGCTCATAATTTTTCCCCCTTATCATATAGTAGAACCCCTCGGAGCGCGAGTTTCGGGGGGTTCTACTTGTAAGGGAAATCATCGACCAAGGGGATCCTTCGGCTTCGCCCTGAATGACGCACGGAACAGGGACAACGAAAAGGCTCCTCCCAAGGAGGAGCTGTCGAGCAAAGCGAGACTGACTTGTCGCCCCTCATAGGGGAGATGTCACGAAGTGACAGAAGGGTTTTGAAACCCCTTTCCCCTCGCAAGCTCGGGGACTTCCCCTAAAAGGGGCAGCGAGAATAAGGTGACCCACCCCGGGGAGGCGGTATTTTATTTGCCTGCGTTGTTCACTCCTTCTTCTGTTCGCCCTGCGCATTCGCACAGCATTCGAAGTAGGCGAGGATACTGCCGTAAAGGAGCCCGGGGCCGAGGTTGAAAAAGTTGCAGTCGACGATGCTCGTCAAAATCAATGCCCCGATGATGAAGAAGGCCATCGTCTTCTCGAAATTGGGCTTTTTGAGCCACAGCCAGAGCGTCTGGCCGCGGTGGAAGAGATAGGCTACGAAAGCGAGAATGCCGCCGCTTGCGATGAGCTGGAAGTATGTATCGTGCGCGCGGGGGGGCGTGAATGTGCTCGGGTAGAACGAAAAGCCCGATGTGTTCTGGAATCCCACGCCGAGGAAGGGCGAGGAGAGGAAATTGTCCCAACAGCCGCGGTAGAGGTTGAAGCGGTCCGAGTCATCAAAGCCCGACTTTGCGAAGGCGGAGAAGAGGGCTTCAAACCGTTCGCGGAAGCAGAAGAAGCCGATGACGACGCCCAAAAGCAGTGCGCCGAACACGACGGCGTTCAGAATGCGGTTCTTCCCCTTCGCCTTGATGAGTACGGCGACGACGCAGGCGGCGAACACGACCGCGCCGAAGAGAATGGAGCCGCGGCTCTGCGAAAAAGCGACACCGAGCATGAAGATACATCCGAGCAGGGCGAAGGCCCAGCCCCATTTTTCGTTCTTGGCGGCAAAGTAGAAGGGCGCAGGGACGCACATGGCCATGATACAGCCGACATTGTTATACACGCCCCAGCCCGTGCCGAGCGCACCGCGGTTTACCGTCCAAATGCCGTTCTCAAGGGTGAGGGCGCCCTCATGCGTATACATTCCGCCGATCTCGGCGAGCATGCCGAAGCCGATCGCCATGAACACGACGAAGATGTAGTCCTTCCTGACCTTCTCCCAATCGACGGAGAAGTAGAAGTAGAAATAGAAGACGCACAGCGACGCGATTTGCGCGAATGCGTAGGGAAAATCCTTCGCAAAGACGTACTTTTCCGTCCCGACGCCGCCGAGAAGATAGGCGACCCCGAGGGCGAGGAAGCCGAGCGAGAGGGCGGGCACGCGGCGTTTGGGGTGCTCGTTGAGGAAGATGATGAGCCGTCCCGCAAGCAGAATGACGGCGACCGCAAGGATAAAGATGAGCTGAATAAGGTTGGCGGGGTTTGCAAAAGCGGAAGTTTCGGGGTATTTCCCGGGATTGTTCTCAAAGGCAAAGGTCATGTAACCGCAGCAGGCGATGGGAAGAATGCAGAGGGCATCTTCGCACAGCAGAAGGCCGACGCCGCCGAGAACGAGATAGATGTAATAGACGGGGAGTTCGAGGGCGAAGACTTCCGAGACCGCCATGAGGGCGGCAATGAGGAAGGGATAGACTGCCGAGCGATAAAATGCGCGCACGATGCGCGTAAAGGACGATTTTTCGAGTTGTGGAAATACTGCGGTCAGCATAAGAAGATTATAACAAAAAAACCCTGCGAATGCAAGGTAATTCCCGCTATTTTATCGAAAAAGTTTCTCTCCCTTGCGGGGGGAGTTACTGCGTCATTCTGCCCCGCGCGCTCATGTTGAGGCGTAACGCCCTTCCCTTGGCTCCCCTGTAGGGGAGCTGTCGAGCGAAGCGAGACTGAAGGGTTTCAAAACCCCTTTGGCTCACTGCGTTCGCCACTTCCCCTAATAGGGGCAGCAAGGGGACTTCGTTCACGGGATCCTTCGACTTCGCCCTACGGGCTCCGCTCAGGATGACGCGGAGGACGGGGCAGCGAGATCCTTGCCCACCCCTCGAGGGGTGGGTGCCCATAGGGCGGAAGGGGTGTCATTCTAAATCCCCCCGCCGCGCTCAACTTTCAATTTCACAGATCTATCGTCTCTGCGTAGAGGGAGGATTTGGAGACGCCGCGGTCGCGGGCGGCGAGCTTCAGGGCCTCCTTCTTATCATGTCCCTCCCGCATGTAGTGCAGGACGTGGTCCCGCACGGAGAGGGCGCTGAGCGGGTTTTCCTCCCCCGCCGCCCCTTCGACGACGAGGACGTACTCCCCTCGCTTCTCCCCCTTCAGCCCTTCGCTCAAAAGAAAGGTCTCCGCGCTCTCGTGGATCTTGGTGATCTCGCGCACGGCGCACGCCTTTCTCTCGCCGAAAACCGCATACATATCGCAAATATCGCGGTCTACGTCCTGCGGCGCGCTGTGGAAAAGCAGTGTCTCGCGCGCCGTCCTGTACTCCGACAGCACTTTCTCGCGCTCCCGCTTCTTGTCGGGCAGAAAGCCCAAAAACGTGAACCGTTCTGCCGAAAAAGCCGACAGCACGAGGGCGGAGAGGGCGGCGTTTGCCCCCGGGAGGACGGTGTACGGCTCCCCCGCTTCGCGCAAAATTTTACACACTTCGTTCCCCGGGTCGGAGACGACGGGCATGCCCGCATCCGAGACGACGCACACCTTCTTCCCCTCCCTCGAAAGTTCCAAGATCTTCTCCGCCGCGCCCCGTTCGTTGAACTTGTGACAGCTCTGGAGGGGCTTTTTGATCTCATAGGCCGAGAGCAATTTGAGGGTGTGGCGGGTGTCTTCACAAAAGATGACGTCGGCCTCCCGCAGGGCCTCGAGGGCGCGGAGGGTGATGTCCTTCAGATTTCCGATCGGCGTTGCGACAAATTGTATCATATCAGATCCCCTTTCGGTCGTTGGCGACCGTCGGCAAAACTTCGACGCCCGCCCTGCCGCCCTTGACGGCGGAGATGAGGAAGGCGTAGGGCGCATCGCCCGTCTTTCCCGCGATGAATTGCAGTTTTTTTGGCTCCAACCCGCCTTCGCGGAGGGCGCAGATGACGTCCGCGACGCGGTCGGCGCGGTGGACGAGGGAAACTCTTCCCCCGAATTTCAGGCACCGCCTGACGCTCCCGACGAGCTCGGGCAGGGAGAGGGAGAGCTCTTTCTTGCACAGGGCCTTCCCCGCGTCCGCGCTCCCGAATCCCCCCTTCTCGTAGGGCGGATTGCAGAGAATGAGCGAAAAGGCCTCCGTGTACTCCTTCCCGATGTCCTGCACCCTGACATTTTCGACGGAAAAGACGTCCCCGAGGCCGTTGAGGGCGACCGTCTCCCTGCTCATGTCGGCAAGCTCTTTTTGCATCTCAAAGAGGGTGACGGAGGAGACGTTTTCCTCGTTTTCGGCGTAAAAATGGAGGCCGACGATGCCGCCGCCCGCGCAAAAATCGGCGACGCGCTCGCCCTTCTTCGCCCGCTGAAAGCGCGACAAGAGGACCGCGTCCGAAGTGAAGCGGTAGAGCTCGGTGTCCTGTATGATCTTGTAGTCGCCCTTTTGCAGGGACTCGATACTGCGCATATGAAAATTATAAATTGAGCGCGCCACGCTCATCCTGAGCGGAGCCCGTAGGGCGTAGTCGAAGGATCCCGTGAACGAAGTCCCCTTGCTGCCCCTGTAGGGGAAGTCCCCGAGCTTGCGAGGGGAAAGGGGTTTCAAAACCCCTCTGTCTCGGCTACGCCTCGACATCTCCCCTATGAGGGGTGACGAGAGGGTGCCCACCGTTAGGATCGCCTTCGCTCTGCACGATGCGGAGATACGAAAAAAGCGCGGGGAACCGCGCCTTTCTGTCCTTTCGTTTATTCGGGCTGGATCGCACCGACAGGGCAAACGCCTTCGCATGCGCCGCAGTCAACGCAGGCTTCGGGATCGACAACGTACGTCGTATCACCGGGGGCGATCGCGCTCACGGGGCAAGTGTCCGCGCACGTTCCGCAGGAAATGCATTCATCATTGATCTTGTGTGCCATGATCTGTATCCCTCCATAAAATTCTTAAGAGTATTATAGCACATGTTTTTTCATTCGTAAAGTGTTTTGCCGATATCATTCGGAAATTTTATCGTCCTGTAAAGTTTTATTCTTATATTCGCAGGGGTAAAACTTCTTTTGACAATGTTCCTTTCAGTTAAGCCCTTGCTCGCTGCCGTGAGTGAGGGCTTTTTAATTCTCACTCCCCCTACGGTTATTCGCCCTGTGAGGCATAACAAATATTTAATTGTTGGGTTTGCTCATTCCCAAAAGGAGGTTTGAAAAATGAAGCGTGCAATCATTGTAGAAGTAAGAGAAAGCAAAGACCAAAAGACGAACGATGACTTGTTGTTTATCAAACTTGTTCGCTTGCCGTCCAAAATGCAGAATGGCGGTCTGTGGTATTCCAAGAGTTCCGAGGCTGTTGTTAATGCTTGTGTGAACAAGACACGTTCGGCGGCAGACTACGAAACATTTCGTTCCGTTCTGCCTGGCGCACTCTGTGACATCACTTTCGGCGTTAATGATTTCAACGGTAAACCGTTCGTTGCCAAGCTCGACATTGTGAAGTCCTCGCCATTCAAAAAGGAAGAACTCTACGTTTGATGTGAGGTGATCGAATGTTCCGTTTGTTTTCGACACTGAAACATGAGGCAGTCCTTATCAACCTACACAAGATATTGCTTGTGTATCAAGGCAAAAAGGGTGCTTGCCTTGTGTTAGAGGACGGCTCTTTATACGAAGTTACAAGTGACTTTTCTTTCGTTGTCCAACTGTTGGAAAACTTGAAAAATTAAACTTTGTATAAAACGTATAAAACAAAATGTGGATAACGTCACGGACAGGCAAAATCAAGTAAAAACTTAATATGTGCAACGCCGCTGGTGCTTGTCCAGCGGCGTTGCCAAAACGTATAAAAACGTATAAAAATTTTTGGACAGTAACAAACTTCGTTTTTCGAATAAAGGTGAAGTAAATGCGTAAATACATAGTTCTTTTCAATATGGAGTCTCGCTATTTCAATAACTTCGCAGAAGTAACGGCACAAAGTCAAGATTGGGCTCTTGCCGTTGCATATAGGGCGTTTGGCAATTTTCACGTTGCAAGTGTACTTCCTGCAAACGAATATGGGTATGACCTCGTTCGGGCGTACCACAAAACAAAAATTTGAGGACTTCGACAAAATGAATGTACTTGTAGCTTGTGAGGAAAGTCAAGCGGTTTGCCTGGCTTTCCGAGAAAAAGGTCATAACGCTTTTAGTTGCGATTTGCAAGAGTGTTCGGGCGGTGCGCCGCAATATCACATATTGGGCGATGTGTTGCCGCTATTAAACGGCAACTGCTCTTTCGCAACAATGGACGGCATAAGACACACAATAACCGGACGTTGGGATTTAATCATTGCGCACCCACCGTGTACTTATCTTTCAAATGTGGGCGCACCGTCTATGTTCCCTCGACCTGGCGTAATTGATATTTGCCGTTATCAAAAAGCTATGGCTGCAAAAAAATTCTTTTTGGAATTTCTGAATGCCGATTGCGATCATATTTGTGTTGAAAATCCCAAACCGCTTTCTTGTGTCGGGCTGCCGCCCAAAAGTGATCAGATTGATTGGACAGACTTTGGGGGCGAATTTTCCAAAAAGACGTATCTTTGGCTTAAAGGACTTCCGCCTTTATTTGCTACCTGTCCGGTTTGTGGTAAAGTGCCGTCCTGGACAGCGTGTGTGCGAGGTTCAAAAATGCGAAGTAAAACATTTCCTGGCATAGCGGCCGCAATGGCTGCACAATGGGGTTGACCTTTCAATAATTGCAAAGGGGGTAAAATATATTGCAATTACGACAAATGGAAATTGTCACCGACAAAGACAAATTGACGGTGGACATACAGGCAACGTGCATGAGATACAAGACCATTAAACAATGGGCGTATATCCTGCACGACAAGGACGACACTCGTCCTCACTATCACATCTACCTCAATTTCGGCAATTCAAGTGCCGATACCGCCATGGTCGGCGGCTGGTTTGGGGTTGCGGACAATTTTGTCCATAAAATTCAAGGGCGCAAAACAGATATGTTGCAATATCTGATTCACGCCAACGAAAGCCAAAAGCAAAAACATCAATATTCTCCGTCCGAGGTCGTTTCTAACTTCGACTTTATGACGGAAATAGCATTGTCAAAAATAGTCGGCGATTTCAAGCATTATTCTTACGCTCAACAAGTGCAATATTGCAACTCGCTGCCTATCGCAGATAAGGCAAAAGCCTTTACGCAACTAAAAAAATTATGGGAGCTGGAATGTCAATGTGCAAGTTTGATTACGGATAGAAAACTCGACGTTGTATTTATCTGCGGTGGCGGCGGCGTTGGCAAAACGTATTACGCCAAGAAAATGCTTACAAGTATGGAGCTGGACTTTTGTGTTTCGTCAAGCAGCAATGATCCATTTCAAGATTATATGGGACAAAAAGCAATGATACTTGACGATTTGCGTGACCGTTCTTTTGAGTTAGAGGACATCTTGAAAATTTTGGACAATAACACAAAATCGTCCGTCAAGAGCCGGTTCAACAACAAAGTGTTTAACGGTGAAATGATAGTTATAACGTCAAGCGTTCCGCTCGTGTATTGGTACTCGGCGTATAAAAACAATAGTTACGACAATTTGAAACAACTTTACCGCCGTATAACTTGCTACATCGAGATTACGTCAACGGAAATTCGAGTTTACAATGAGGGCGTAAACGATTACGGCAAACCGACAGGAAATGCAGCAATTTTTGTAAACGAACTTTCGCAGCTGCGAAAGGAAACATCGGCAACAAGGGATATGGTGTCGGTGTTTGGCAAAATCTGTGACACATCGAACTCTCCGTTCGATACAACAACTACTAAAAAGGAGTAAGTTATGGCAAAAAGATTACCTTATTGGGATAATGACAGGCGCATTTTCCCTATGACTAAAACGGATTATGTAAAGTGCGGTAGCAAGTGGGTTCCTGTAAAACAAGAGACGTCGTGCATTAGCCGCAATCAGACAAAATACGTTTTGAGTAAACAAGGCTTGCCAGGCGAACGTTCACATCGTTTAGAAAAGCGCAATCGATACGGACACAATGAGCCTTACGATACGTTTTCAAGTATTCGCTGTGACGGTTTGAAAAAGTCAACGTGGCAAGTAGATTTTGAACAAGGCAACAAGAATTATATCAAGTTGCGCAACAAACACTACTACGACAAAGAGCGTTATGCTAAAAAAAAGAAAAATAAATAGCCGAAAGGCAAAGGAGAAATAAAAAATGAAACATTACAGAACAAACAAGGGACTGCGTGTCCTCTACTCCATTTTGATTGCGATTCTCGCCGCAGCTCTGCTGGGCGGCGCAATCTTCGGCGTTATCAAGCTGGTTGAGTTTTCCAACCGTGAAACGAAGAAACTCAATCCGAGCTGGACAAACGGCGCACTTGACGCAAGCGGCGTTTATCGTAAAACGAATGGCAGCATTTATACAAAGGACGCTTTCGGCTGCCAAGGCTTGAATGTCGAGCTGCCCTTTGACACTTCCGTTACATATCAAATCTACTTCTATGACAATGAGGGTAGTTTTGTTTCCGCAACAGGCGTATTGACAGGCAATTTTTCCGAAAAGGATATTCCGATTCTCGCCACACATGCTCGCATTGTCGTAACTCCCAAAGATGATGAGGATATTTCTTGGACAGAAAAGCGAGGCTACGCCAAACAGCTCACTATCACCGTTTTGAAAGACCAAAGTTCGCAAAGTGTCAAAAAAATCACCATGGAATACGAGGACGGTACTGATTTTTACTATGATTATGAAACTCCGCAATCCCAAAGCGGCAGCAAATATAAGGCGTCAAAACCCATTGCCGTCGAAGGTTTTACCAAAATCGTTATTTCGACAAAGGTGAAATGCTTTATCCTTTATGGCGATAAAGACGGACATAAATGCACTTCATATCGTATGGTTAGCGTTGGGGAAAAAGATAGTTATGCAGAGGGCAAATCAACTTTTGCCGACTTCAACACTTATACTTTTGAAATTCCCGAAAACGCCGCATATTTCCGTGTTGTTCAATCCGAAAGTGCTTTCGATTACGGTTATATTTCGAGGTTGTACCTTACGGTATAAAATCGAAGGGGCGTATCTTTATTGACTTTCCCATTAGGGAAAAGCTATAATAAAGGTACATTCGAGGTGAAGTATGCAAAATCAGTCAAAACATAAAGTATTACGTAGCGTTAGCGTTACGATCCTTGTCATACTTTTGCTTGTTCTGTCGCTTGGGGTCGGCGTAAAGTTCAGTTCGTCCATAAAAAATTGGATCGGCAATCTTTTGCCTTCTGAAAAAGAAACAGTCAATTTTTCCGAATTGACTTATGCCGCCCTTGGCGACAGTATAACAGCAGGTAGCCGTGGCAAGTTGTCTGGTGTATTTTCGGGTTATATGGATACTCCATATTGCGAACTTGTAAAAGACGAATTAGGTTTGAAAAGCGTTACAAATTATGGGGTTAGTAATTCGACTATTTCAAGCGGCACCGGTTATGTGTCCCCTATTGATTGCTTTGCTTGTTCTCAACGTTATTCGGCGCAAAATCGGATATGCTCGCCTCAATCACTTTGAGCGGCGTGACCGAGGCTTTATCAATGAGCGACCTATCGTTGTTATGGTTTGTGGCACTATGGGCAAAAAGAAAACGACAATGATAACCGATATGGCATTGTCGCAGGAAATAATGTTTCGTGATACGGCTTTTGAAAAGCTGTTGCAAGCGGATTTGAAATTCCCTTTCTTCCCTTGGATAAATCTCGAAAACGCTATTAAACACGCTATGGAGCTACACTATATTTACAACCTGGCTACTTGCAGGCAATTTGTTAAGACGTGTCGGCGTGCCTGGCGCAAAGGCAAGGACGGCGCAATTTTCGGCTATGAGTTCGAGCGTTACGGCACAACAAGCGACAACAAGCTATATATAGAAAATCTGTGGAGCGTAATCAATGACTACACTCAACTGTACTTCATTTATGTTATTGAAAGTAGCTTGTTGATCTCAAACTATTCCATTCGGACGGATTCCGTTTTGGATAGTATCGGAAATTTTCCGCTCTGGAACTCCGAATTGTTTCGCCGTGATAGCCGTATGCTCGCTGCATATAGCCGTCATGCGCACATTCTTGACTTTGACACTTTGCGCCTCGGAAGGCGTGTCGTTGCCGAAAACAAAAAGGCAAATAGCTTTGAGTTCGGCGTTTTGAATATAACCGAAATAGGCAAAGAACGTGGCAATAACTTGGAGTTGCAGGAGAAAAAGAAAAACTCAAACGAAACTAACCAAAAAAACGACTTGTTCAACTACTCGCTAAAAATGATAAGGCACTCCGCAACGGTCGATAACTTTCCGTTTGTTCGTGTAATCGTGGACGAACAACGTCCCGAAAGCTGGGGTGCAGACGCTCGTGACCTTTGTGAAATCGTTCATATTGACGAATGTTCGTCTATGCGCCTGGCAATGCCCTTGTTCGCTCTCGGCGACTTGCTTATTGAGTGGTTTGTCGGTAAGTTTCAGCAGCGGTATTATCGCTATCGTTATGACCGGGGCGATAACACGCTGCCGATGTATCTTTATCACGGCTTGGCTGCAAAACTCAATAAATATCGCAACGGTATTTATAACACTTTCGGCTATATGAAAATGGACATTCTTGTTGAGAACGGCACGCAAGACGGCGTTCAAAAGGCAAAAAACTATTATCTGATGTGTAAAAAGATATATAGCAAACGGTTTAGCACGGACGCTTTCAGCGACTATTTCAATCAAAAGGCTTTGCGCTCGGCAGTCGGTATAAACGATTTGGACGAGTTCGCCACCGAAAAAGCGAGCCTCGGCGAAATGCTGTCGGAAAATTCATATTTTTTTAATGACCTCGTAAAGATAAAAGACGACAGCGACACAAAATAGCTCGGAAAAACTTCCGAATAAGCATAAAAACAATTTGACAGCCCCCTTGCTTTTGTGGTAAACTTGTTATACCACATTAGCGAGGGGGTCTTTTTATGACAAAATTTGAGAAATCTCCGTTGCCTGTAAAGGAGCTGGCAGCAGCAGCGAATGTTTCCGTGTCTACGGTTTATAGCTATGCCAAGCGGCTTGGTCGGTTGCCGACCGTCGAGGAATTGAAAGCAGGTCGCAAAAACGGACGACCTTCCAAGTACTTTTGAGGCATAGGCAAAGGAACGTTAGCGGAGCTGCGCACAAGCGGTATAGCGTGCGCTCTCCGCTGTTCCGTGCCGCTGGTTAGGTACACTTTGTTGAAATTCTTGGGGTGTATGTTGAGGTAATATTGATTATCACCAAGGCTATCTTTTTAGATTGCAGAGGCTACCTTGTTCAGCGGTTTTGTGCCGTACAATGTTTTGTCCGAAAGGTAACTTCAAAAAAGGCTATCTTTTTGAGTTGCTTTCGGCAACGGAAAAAGACGGCACAAAATGGAAGTTGTCAAGCAGACTGTGGAATAAAAGCGCAGCGGTTATGCCGCAAAAGCTGCTTGACGACTTACAAGCGACTACACAAATAATTGCAGGGGTAAATATGAAAGCGAAAGGAACAAAAAATTTGACGTATACGCAACGTTTGCAAATCGAAACGTTGTTAAACGCCAAACATAGCAAAAAGGAAATTGCGGACATTGTTGGTATCAATATCCGCACTCTTTATTATGAGCTGCACCGTGGCGAATACGAACATCTTGTAAAGCGTTCCGATTTTTGGTACGGTGACAAATACAAAGTTGAAATGCGTTATTCGGCGCAAATAGCACAAGAAAGATATGACCGTGCTTGTACTGCAAAGGGACGTCCGTTGAAACTTGGCAAAGACTTTGCTCTTGTCCATTACATTGAGGAACGTGTTAAGCATGACAAAATATCTGCTTGCGCTGTCCTCGGCGAGATCAAGCGCAAGCAGCTACCTTTTACGAACATCAGTAAAACAACACTTTACCGGTATATTGAGTTGGGACTTATAGACGGTCTAACTATGCAGAAGAAAAAGCGTGAGTATCGAGAGGCGACCGCAAAGCGTGCGCCGAGAGGTACAAGCATTGAAAAACGTCCCTCTGATATTCTTTCTCGTGAAGAATGGGGACATTGGGAAATGGACTGTGTTTGCGGTCCAACTCGTGAAGTGCTGCTCAACCTCACGGAGCGTAAGACAAGAAAATGCTTTTTGTTTAAGTTGCCAAATCAAAAAGCGGAAAGTGTCGTCCGTTGCCTCAACGTATTGGAGCGGCGTTTCGGCAAATTGTTTAGCAAGATTTTCCGTACAATAACGGTAGATAATGGCTCGGAGTTTTCAGCTTTTGACGATATGCAGCGTTCCATATATGGACGAGGCAAGCACCAAAGGACGACCGTCTTTTATTGTCACCCATACAGCGCATGGGAGCGTGGCAGCAACGAACGTTTGAACCGTGAAATACGCAAACTTGTACCGAAAGGCTATGACCTCTCGACACTCACGATTCAAGACGTTGCAAAGGTTGAACAATGGCTCAATCAGTACCCACGAGGAGTGCTTGCATACGCAACATCAGACGAGTTATTCGCCCAAGAACTTGAAATGATAGCATAAAAACAGACAGTTTTCATTGCGTAATTGATACGCTTTTTTGTGTTGCACGTTTTCACATGTATTTGCGAACGTGTCTTTTTCTTTTTTCATTTTTGCTCCCATACACAAAGAATTTTCCTATCCGAGAGCCTTGCAAGGCTCTCGGATAGGCTTTCTCATACTCAATTATACCTCATTCCGAAATTTTTTTAGTCAAATTGAATAAAAATACTTGACTTTTCAGAAATTTTATCGTCCTTATCGGTCTCCTCCGTGGCGGGCTGGCCGCGCTTGAATTTGAGCTCGGAGACGGGAAAATCGCGGTAGAACACCGCGCCGTCCTTCTCGATCTTGACCCGCGCCTCCATCTTGAGCATGTTGCAGGAGACGACCGTCCCCTTTCCCTCGGGCGTGCCGACCGTGCCGCCGAGCTTGGGAATGCGCTTGCATGCGTCGGCGTAGTACTCGTCCTCGTACGAGAGACAGCACATCAGCCGCCCGCACAGCCCCGAGATCTTCCCCGGATTGAGGGAGAGACCCTGATTTTTCGCCATCTTGATGGAGACCTTCTTGACGTCGGGCATACAGCCCGCGCAACAGCACTCCCTGCCGCAGGGGGCGATCCCGCCCAAGATCTTCGCCTCGTCGCGGGAGCCGACCTGCTTGAGCTCGATGCGCATGTGAAAGTAGGAGGCAAGGTCCTTGACGAGCTCGCGGAAGTCCACCCTCCCGTCTGCGGTGAAGGTAAAGACGACCTTGCTCCCGTCGAAGTAAAATTCGCAGTCGATGAGCTTCATCTCGAGGTTGTGGCTCGCGATCTTCTCACGGCAGACCTTCATGGCCTCCGCCCGTCTCTCCTCGTGCTTCGTCTGCACCTCGATGTCCTGCGGGGTGGCGACGCGGATGACGGGCTTCAAGGGGGTTCCGATCGCGCTGTCGGGCACCTCCCGCTCGGGGTCGGCGACCGTCCCGAATTCGATGCCGCGCGACGTCTCCACGATGACGGCCTGCCCGCGCTTGAGCTCGAGCTGACCCGCACTGAAATAGTACGGCTTGCGGGAAGTTTTGAACTTTATGACGACAACCTTTGCCATTTTTCTCTCTCCTTTTTGAGCTGTATCGCAAGATTTAAGGCGCACTGCGCAAAGTTCGCGTTGAAGACGATCTCCTGCTGTGCCTCGCCGACGAGTGCGATCCCCCTGTTCGCCGCGCCCGCCGTGTAGAGCTTGGCGAGCGCCTCGATGCCCTCGCTCCTGCGGGCGGCGTATTTTCCCAACCCTTCCGCGCAAAACATGACGTCGCGGAGGATCATCTTCACCGAGGAAAAGAAGAGGTCGGCCTCCCTCTTGTCGGTGAGCGTGCGGCAGAATTCCTCGGCATGTTCGCCCGAGAGGAACTCTTCGGCGCGGAGGAAGATCTCCTCCCCCTCCGACAGAAGGGCCTCCGCCGTCGAGAGCACTCCCCCGCATGCGGCGGCCGCCGCCTTCCCGTCCCTGTCGGGATACATGCGCGAAAGGGCTTTCCCTACGGCCTCCTCGGAGAAGGGCGGGACAAATTCCTTCTGCGCACGGGAGCGGACGGTGGGGAGCACTGCATGCTCGTTGACCGTCCCGAGGAGGAAATACACCCTCTCGGGCGGCTCCTCCAAAACTTTCAGAAGTTTATTCTGCACCAGCGCGGGGGCGGTGTGGAAGGCGTCCAAGACGAAGAGTTTTTTTCCGCCCTCCATGGGCAGGAGCGCGCTCTCGTCGATGATCCTTGCGCACATGTCTGCCGTGAGTTTTCCGCCCGCCTCGGGCAGAATGATGCAGTCCGAGAACTGTTCCTTGTCGATGAGGACGCTCTCCCGCGAGCCGTCCTCCGCGTGGAAGAAGGCCTTTGCACACTCCTTCAGGAGCGCACGGAGATATTTTTCGTCCGAAAAGGTGACGAGCGTGGTGTGGGGAACGTCCCCGCCCATGTCGCGGTACACCCTTGCGGAGCGCAGAAGCTGTATCATACGCCCTCCGAATAGATGGGGATCCTTCCCGCGCCGATCCTTGTCCCGCGGGAAAGGCCCTTCAGAATTTCCCCGAGCAGTTCCAGTTCGCTTTCCTTCGTGCAGGGGGAGAGGTAGAACAGAAGATAGTTTCCGTCATTGAATTCGGGATATACGCCGCTCTCCTCGAGCGCCCTCTGCGCCCCGTCGGCGTGCTCGCCGAAGAGGATCAGGATCTTCGTCCAGTCGTCGTTTCTGACGGCGCCGAATGCCCGCTTGAACGCCTCGGCCGCCCGCTCGATGTCCTCGTTGCGGGGAAACTTCACGGCCTCCTCGACGCTCGCCATGATGGGGTAGGAGGGAGAGGTCGTGCGGAAGGTCTTCACCCCCTCCGTAAGCGGCCCCTCCCAAGCCTCCGCCTTGCAGGAGACGACGGCCCCCTGCGTCAGGGCGGGGAGGGATTTGTGCACGCCGTCCACCCACATGTCGGCGAAATTTCCCGCATACATGTCCGTGAAGTGCAGGTGGGAGCCGTGCGCCCCGTCGATGACAAGGGGCTTGGCATGGATACGGCAAATCTCCTTTGCCACGGACATGGGGGCCAAAAAACCGTAGTAGTCGGGGGAAGTGAGAAGGAGCGCGTCCGCCCTCTCCGCGGCCGCCGAAAGGGCCTCCTCTGTCGGCTGTCGGGGAATTCCCTCCCGCACCTCCTGCGGAATGAGGACAGGCTCGAGCCCGAGCGCGCGGCAGGCGTTGTACACGCTCCTGTGCGACGATACGGGAAAGGCGAGAGAGCGCACGCCCCGCAGTTTCAGCGCGTAGAGCATGGAGAAGATCCCGCAGGTGCTCCCGTCCGTCAGAAGAAAACTTCGACGGGCGCGTAAAATCTCCGCAACATCCCTCTCGGCCGCGAGAAGGACGCCCGTCGGCGTGAGGAGTGAGTCCGAATAGCCGAGCTCGGTGATGTCCTCCCCGCTCCGCTTGTGCCCGGGGGTGTGAAAGGAGATGTGGGGCGTCCTCTGCCCGTCGAGCATTTCACGAATGTACAGGCGCATAGTTGTCCAGCAAATAGCGGAGTAAGGCGAGATTTTCGTACTTCGCCTCCTCCGTGCGGTAGCCGTTGTCAAAGAAGAGCAGGCGGATGGCCTCTGTTGCGGCCTTTCCGTCGCTGTCGTAGTAGAAGAGGTCGCCGAAGCCCGTGAGCTTGCCGAGGCCGATACTGATGTCAAAACTCCTCTCCTCGCCGTCGATCTCTGTCGTATAGGGGACAACGGAGATCGCGCCGCTGTCGAAGGCCGCCTTCACGGCGAGATAGTTCTCGCGGATGGCGAGGACGCGGGCCCTTTCGCTCTCGATGCCCGCCGCCTTCTGCGCCTCCGTCTTAAACCGTCTGTCGGAGCCGTTCCTGCGGTAGAAGGCCTCCTCCACCCGCTCTGCGATCGGCTCTCCGCTCCCGAAGGTCCCATCGCTCTCGCCGAAGAAATCCGTGAGGTACGCCTCGGTCTCGTTCAGGAAGGCGGGAATGTTGTAGAAGCCCCTCAAATCGTCCGTCTCTACGTCGTAGGAGGTGTAGTTCTGGCAGAGGAGTTGGAAGGGGGAGGACTCGTCCCCGACGTTTGCCGCAAAGACGGCGTCGCCCTCGAGCACGCCGCGGCGGGCGACGAGGGCCTGTTCGCCGAGCGACCCCGCGTCAAAGTTCTCCATCTCCACGTCGAGAATGTCGTAGGAGAAGTAGTCCTGCGACTCGAGACGGCTGACGAGGGCGGAACTGTCCGTTCCGATGCGAAGTCCCCCATAGGTGTACACGGTATATACCTGTGCGATCGTCGGGCGGCAGGTGATCATCGTAAAGAGCACATAGAGAAGGACGACCGCCGCGGCAATGACGCCGAGGATCTTCAGCCAGTCATATGAAAGAAGCGTTCCGAGCCTCTCTTTTGTGATGCGTGCGTCCAAAGCCTTGTCCTTACTTTTTGGGTTTCATGGTGGGGAAGAGGAGCACGTCGCGGATCGTCGCGCTGTCCGTAAGGAGCATGACGAGCCTGTCGACGCCAAGTCCCAGCCCGCCCGTCGGGGGCATGCCGTGCTCGAGAGCGTCGAGGAAATCCTCGTCCACCTGCGCGTTTGCGCCCGCCGCCCTCTTCTTCGCGGCCTGCGCCTCCATGCGCTCCCTCTGGTCGATGGGGTCGTTGAGCTCGGAGAAGGCGTTTCCCATCTCCATGCCCATGATGAAGTATTCAAACCGCTCGGTCATCGTAGGATCATCTGGCTTGCGCTTGGCGAGCGGCGAGATCTCCACGGGATATTCATAGATGAAGGTGGGCTGAATGAGCTTGTCCTCGACATAGGCGTCGAAGAACTCCGCAAGGACGTGCCCCTTGCTGTCCTTGCCCGCCTCAAGCTCCACATGGTGTTCCTTGGCGAGAGCGCGCGCCTCCTCGTCCGTTTTGACGAGGGAAAAATCCACGCCCGAATACTTCTTTACGGCCTCGGTCATCGTGAGCTTTTCCCAGTGCGAAAAGTCGAGCGTCGTGCCCTGATAGGAGACCTGAAGGGTCCCGCAGGCGTCGAGGGCGACGGTCTGATACATCTCCTCCACGAGGTCCATCATGGTGTGATAGTCGGCGTAGGCCTCGTAGATCTCCACGGTGGTGAACTCGGGGTTGTGCTTTGCGTCCATGCCCTCGTTGCGGAAGATGCGGCCCATCTCATAGACTTTGCCGAATCCGCCGACGATGAGCCGCTTTAAGTAGAGCTCCGTCTCGATGCGAAGGTACATGTCGAGGTCGAGGGCGTTGTGATGGGTTTTGAAGGGGCGGGCGTCCGCGCCGATCTCGAGGGGGAGCAAAATGGGCGTCTCGGCCTCCATGTACCCCCGTCCGTCGAGGAACTTTCGGATCCCCGAGACGATCTTTGCCCTCTTCAAAAAGACGTTTCTCGTCTCCTCGCTCATGATGAGGTCGAGGTGACGGAGGCGGTACTTCATGTCCATGTTCTGCAGGCCGTTGAACTTCTCGGGCAGGGGCAGGAGGGCCTTGGAGAGCATGTCAAGCTCCGTCGCGTGCACGCTGATCTCCCCCGTCTGCGTCCTGAACACAAAGCCCTTGACGCCGACGATATCGCCGATGTCAAAATCCTTCTTGTAGGCGGCATACTTTTCTTCGCCGACGTCCTGCCGCGTCACATAGATCTGAATGCTGCCCTTGCCGTCGGAGATGTGCGAAAAGGAGGCCTTCCCCATGATGCGCCGCGACATCAGGCGTCCCGCAATGCAGACTGTCTTGCCCGCGAAGGCTTCAAAGTCCTCCTTGATGTCAAGGGAAAGGTGGGTGACGGGATAGCTCGTCACCCTGTAGGGGTCGTGCCCCTCGTCCTGTAACTTTTTCAGTTTTTCACGGCGGATCTTCGCCTGCTCGATGAGCTCCGCCTCGGCGTTCATTTCTTCCATGCCAAAAGCCCTATTTTGCGTCGCTCTCCGACGTCTTGAGTTCGATCTTCAGGATCTTCAGGTCGTAGTCGCCGTTGGGGGCCTTGACCGTGACGGTGTCCCCCTTCTTGTGGCCCATGAGCGCGGCGCCCACGGGGCTCTCGTTGGAGATGATGTTGTTCATGGCGTCCGCCTCCGTCGAGCCCTTGATGGTGTAGGCAACTTCCTCCTGAAATTCCATGTCAAAGACGGTGACGACGGTGCCGATGTGGACCACGGAGTTGTCGTCGCTCTCCTCGGCGATGACGGCGTTCTTGATGCGGTGGTCGAGCTCGGCGATCTCGCCCTCGTTTGCGGCCTGCTCGTTGCGGGCGGCGTCGTATTCGGCATTCTCCGAAAGGTCGCCGTGACTGCGGGCCTCCTGAATGCGCCCGACGATCTCGGCGCGCTTCACGTTGATCAGATAGTCGAGACGCTTCTTCGCCTCCTCGTAGCCCTCTCTGGTCATGATAAACTGTTCTGCCATGATATACCTCTTATTTTTCGCGCCGAAGCGCGTTCTTTTATAAATGATACCGTGATTTCGTAAGAGCGGAAATCACGGCAACTTTTCACGCTCCTTATTGTATCGCTTTTTGGCGGTTTTGTCAACTATCTTTGGCCCGAAAGGCCCCATTATCCCTTGTTTTTGGACTGAAAGTTTGCTATAATAGGGATATGTTCCGAATTTGGGCAAAAGTCTACCGAGAGGACCATATCGAAAAGCAGACGGTCTATGAGAGCGAGAAGAAGTTTTCTTACTCCGATTTTTTCGGATATCTCGCCGAAATGTGCATGGAACTCGACGTTCCGACGCCCGTTCTTCTGAAACAGCACATCTTTCAGTATGCCAAATACCGCCATACCGTCTTCCGTCCGTCCGACTTTCTCGAGAGCGTGGACTTCACAAAACTCGTGATCGAGAATATCTCGTGAGAGAGGACTTCCGTTCAGGGGGATCCTTCCGTCGCTTCGTCCCTTCTGAATGAGCGGGAGAGGTTCATCCTGAGCCGCAGGCGAAGGATCTCATAAACCTACGGAGTAGTCCCCGCGTCATTCTGAACGCAGTGAAGAATCCCGTGGAGGAAAGTACGGACTTCATTTTAGGGGATTCTTCGGCTTCGCCTCAGAATGACGCGTTGTCCCCTTGTCGCCCCTCACAGGGGAGATGTCACGAGCAACGCGAGTGACAGAGGGGTTTTGAAACCCCTTTGGCTCACTCCGTTCGCCACTTCCCCTACAGGGGCAGCGAGGCACCCCCTACCCTACCCTCCCCCCTCAAGTATAAGGGGGGAGGCGGTGGGCTCCCTTTTTCCCGCCTGCCCCCTTGGAAAGGGTGGAGCGGCACATTCTTGCTTCTCCCGCCTGCCCCCTTTTTAAGGGGGCGGGGTAGGGGTGGGGGTTCATTCCCACTCCCTTGCCTTAGGCGGAATTCACTTCCGCCGTGGGCGACTCAATTTGCCGAAACCTTTCGGCTTATTGCCCTTGCAGAGTGCCTTCCGAGGCCAAATTGATTGATGTACAAAGCACGTTCGCTCGAACATTTCTTTTCGAAGCCCCGCGAGATTCTTCGCTTCGCTACTTCGCGCTTCGCGCTCGTGCCGCGCTTGGAATCAAATAGAATGCGCGCGGGGCAGAATGACGCAGGAATGAGGTGACCCACCCCCCTAC
>CANQOX010000014.1 GCA_947625595.1 uncultured Clostridia bacterium | reverse complement strand
GGTGCGGCGGACGGTATCTTTGAATTCGTGGACGCGACCGTCGGCGGCTCCGTTCCCAAGCAGTTCATTCCCGCCGTTGAAAAGGGCCTCCGCGAGGCCATTCAGAGGGGCGTGCTCGCAGGGTTCCCCATGGTCAATCTCAAGGCGACGCTCTTTGATGGAAAGTCTCACCCCGTAGACAGTAAGGAAATCGCATTCGTCTCGGCGGCACGGCTCTCGTATGAGGACGGCATTCCCCGCGCAAAGCCCGTCATTTTAGAGCCCATCTCGAGCCTGCGGATCACCGTGCCCGAACAGTACGTCGGCGACATCATGGGCGATCTCAATAAACGCCGCGGCCGCATCATCGGCATGGACACGGTGGACGGCCTTCAGGTCATTACCGCCGAAGCTCCCGAGGGCGAACTCCTCACCTATGCGACGAGCCTCCGCTCCATGACGCAGGGCAGGGGCAGGTTCCACGCCGAGTTTGCCCGCTATGAGCAAGCGCCCGACACCGTCCTCCAGAGCCTCAAAAAGTGAAAAAATCTCGGTTCCCCTCCACGGGGAACCGTTTTTTTGGGAATTAAAAATTGAGCGCGGCGGGACAGCAGTCCCGCCGCGCTCATCCTGAGGCCCCAACGGGGCCGAAGGATCCCCTGAACGAAGTCATCGACCGAGGGGATTCTTCAGTCGCTTCGCTCCTTCAGAATGAGCATTGTCCCCCCATCACCTCATTCCCTTGGCTCCCCCTTGAGGGGGAGCTGTCACGCGCCCTTGCGTGACTGAAGGGGTGTCGTTCTGATTCCGTCATGGTGAGCGCAGTCGAACCATCACCTCATTCCCTTGTCGCCCCTCATAGGGGAGATGTCACGCGCCCTTGCGTGACTGAAGGGGTGTCGTTCTGATTCCGTCATGGTGAGCGCAGTCGAACCATCACCTTATTCTCGTCGCCCCTCATAGGGGAGCTGTCACGCGCCCTTGCGTGACTGAAGGGGTGTCGTTCTGATTCCGTCATGGTGAGCGCAGTCGAACCATCACCTCATTCCCTTGGCTCCCCCTTGAGGGGGAGCTGTCACGCGCCCTTGCGTGACTGAAGGAGTGTCGTTCTGATTCCGTCATGGTGAGCGCAGTCGAACCATCACCTCATTCCCTTGTCGCCCCTCATAGGGGAGATGTCACGAGCTTGCGAGTGACAGAGGGGTTTTGAAACCCCTTTCCCCCTGCGGGGGACTTCCCCTACAGGGGCAGCAAGATAGCTCTGTTATAGCTTACACAAGAGCGGCGGGGCGCACGATGTGCGCCCCGCCGCAATTCTTTTTTCATCACTCAACGCAGTTCCGCGCCGAGGTTGTGGCTCAAATTGCCGACGATCTTTCTGAAAAATCCGTCCACCGCTTCGGGCGTGAGCCCCTTCTCCGCATTTTCATCGGGGGAAAAGGTCAGACGGAAGGCCATGCTCTTCTTTCCCTCGCCGAGCCGTTTGTCGCGGTACACGTCGAAAAGTTCGGCCCGCTTCACGGCCTTGCAGGCGCGGAGAATGCACTCCGTCATCTCAGCGCAGGTGACCTTTTCGTCCACGACGACGGCGAGGTCGCGCTCCACGTCGGGGAACTTGGGCAGGTTGTGATAGGAAATGTCCCGCCTGAACTTCTTCTTCATGCCGTCGTAGTCGAGTTCGGCGACGTACACCTTTCTCTCAAGGGCGAGCTCCGCGGCGATCTCGGGGTGAAGTTCCCCGAGGAAGCCGACTTCCTTCTCCCCGAGGAGGACCTTTGCCGAAATCCCCGTGTGCAGGAAGGGCTTTTCAGCGCGGGCGAAGGAAAATTTCAGGCCGAACGCCTCGGCGACGGCTTCGACGGCCCCCTTGAGGTCGAAGAAGTCCCCCTCCCCCCAGAGGGCGAGCACGGCCTTTTTCCGCTCGGCGGGAAGTTCCTTCAGGGGGAGCTCCTCGGCGAGGTAGGCGTTGGCAAGCTCAAAGAGCCGCCCGCTCTCATTGCCGCGCCGCACGTTGCGGACGACGTTCTGAAGCATGGAGGGGAGCAGGATCGTCCGCATGACGGAGAGCTCTTCGCTGATGGGGTTGAGAAGTTTGACGGCTCTGCGCTCGGGCGCGTCGGCGGGAAGGCGAAGCAGGTCAAAATCCTTGGGCGAGTAGAAGGAGTAGTTACACGCCTCCATGAAGCCCTCGCCCGCGAGGACGCGCTTGAATTTGAGTTCGGTCTCCTGCGCGGGGGTGAGGCCGCCCATCGTGACCGTTGCATTCTTGAGGAAGGTCGGCTCGATGTGGTCGTACCCGTACATTCTGATGACCTCCTCGGCGAGGTCGGGCCAGCCCTCGATGTCCCCTCTCCAAAGGGGCACTTTGACGGAAAATGAGGCACCCATGTCCGTGACCTCAAAGCCGAGACGTCCCAAAATGGCGTTCACATCCTCCTTGGGCACAGAGATGCCGAGGAGGGAATTTATCTTCTCATACGTCGTCGCGATCTCCTGCCGCGCGAGGTCTCTCATCTGTTTGTCGCAGAAATCGGGCAGGAAAAGATCGGACGCGGGCGTGCCGCAGCCCAACTTCTGGACAAGGCAAAGCGCGCGCTGCATGCCGTAGTGCGGGAGAATGGGATAGACGCCCTTCTCGAAGCGGGCGGAGGAGTCGCTCCTCTGTCCGAGGGCGCGGGAGGTCTTTCTGACGCTGTCGCGGGCAAAGGTCGCCGCCTCGAAAAAGACTTCCGCCGTGTCCTCGCGGATCTCGCTGTTGAGCCCGCCCATGACGCCCGCGAGCGCGACGGGACGATCGGCGTCGCAGATGAGAAGGTTGTCGGGCGTGAGCGAAAACTCCTTCTCGTCGAGCGTCGTGATCTTCTCCCCCGCCTCTGCGCGGCGCACGACGACGGCGTCCCCGTGGAGGAAGCGCCTGTCGAAGGCGTGCATGGGCTGTCCGACTTCCAAGAGCACATAGTTGGTGATGTCGACGATGTTGTTCACCGAGCGCATTCCGCAGAGCGCGAGCCGCCGCCGCAGCCACTGGGGGGACTTCCCGATCCCGACATTCTTCACATAGCTCCCGACGTAGCGCGGGCAGAGCTTGGGCTCTTTGACCTCGACGGTGAATTTGACGTCCGACGGCTCCACTGTATAGGGGGAGGCGGGCAAAAATCCGTCGTGCGGGACCCCGAGCACGGCCGCGACTTCGCAGGCGATGCCCAAAATGCTCTGGCAGTCGGGACGGTTGGCCGTCACGGCGATGTCAAAGATGTAGTCGTCGATGCCGACAACGGGGCGAATATCGCACCCCGTCTCGACATTTTCCTCTAAAATAAGGATGCCGTTGATCTCCGCGCCCTCATAGAAGTCGTCGTTGATGCCGAGTTCCTCGCCCGAGCAGAACATGCCCTCGCTCATGACGCCGCGGAGCTTGCCCGTCTTGATCTTCTGAAAGCCGCCCTCGTGATGAACGCTTGCGCCGTCGAGGGCGACGGGGACCTTTGCCCCCGCAAAGACGTTCGTCGCGGCCGTGACGATCTGTTTGGTCCCGTAGCTCCCGCAGTCCACTTGACAGACGGTGAGCCTGTCGGCGTCGGGGTGCTTGTCGCAGGACAAAATTTTTCCGACGACGACCTTCTCGACGCCCTCGCCGACATAGATGAGTTCCTCGACCTCAAATCCGCACGAGAAGAGCTTCTCTTTCAGCTCCTCGGCGGAAATGTCGATGTCTACATATTCTTTCAACCACGAAAAAGGTATTTTCATTTTTATCTCCTTTGATTGTTGATCGTTTCCGACGGCCCTTGACCGCCCCTTGGGGGGCACCGTAGTCTCGCTGCCCCTGTAGGGGAAGTCCCCAAACGTAGTGAGGGGAAAGGGGTTTCAAAACCCCTCTGTCGCTCGCGTTGCTCGTGACATCTCCCCTATGAGGGGCGACAAGGTTCCCCCGAAGAATCCCCTCGGTCGATGACTTCGTTTAGGGGATCCTTCGGTCGCTCCGCTTCCTCAGGATGACCGCGAAGCGCTCATTTTTCCATTATCCCTTGAATTGTTCCAGAAATCTGACGTCGTTCTCGGTGAGGAGCTTGATATTGTTGATGCCGTATTTGAGCATAGCGATGCGCTCGATGCCCATGCCGAAGGCAAAGCCCGTGTATTCGTCGGGATCGACGCCGCAATTCTCGAGCACGCGGCGGTTGACCATGCCCGCGCCGAGGACTTCGATCCAGCCCGTGCCCTTGCACAGGGGACACCCCTTGCCGCCGCAGTTGTGACAGCTCACGTCGACCTCGACCGACGGCTCCGTGAAGGGAAAATAGCTCGGGCGCAGTCTCGTCTTGCTCGTCTCGGAGAACATCTCCTTGGCAAACTTGTCGAGCATGCCCTGAAGGTCGCACAGCGTGATCCCCCTGTCGACGACAAGCCCCTCCATCTGGTGGAACATGGGCGAATGCGTCGCGTCGTCGTCCGAGCGGAACACCCGCCCGGGGGAGAGCATCTTGATGGGCGGCTTCTTCTTCTCCATGAGCCTGATCTGCCCCGCGCTCGTCTGCGTGCGGAGGAGAAATTCGTCCGTCAGATAGAAGGTGTCCTGCATGTCGCGGGCGGGGTGATCCGCGGGCGTGTTGAGGGCGGTGAAGTTGTAGTAGTCGTTCTCGATCTCGGGCCCCTCAAAGACTTCAAATCCCATGCCCGAGAAGATGTCGATGAGCTCGTTTTTGACCCGCGTGACGGGGTGAAGGGCCCCCTCCCGCTTTCTTCTCCCGGGCATGGTGACGTCCACCTGCTCGGCGGCGAGCTTTCTTTCAAGTTCCTGCCGCTTCATCTTTTCCTCGTGCTCGGCAAACATCGCCTCGAGCCTCTCGCGAAGCGCGTTGACCTGCTTGCCGAAGGCGGGACGCATCTCGGCCGCGATCTCCTTCATGCGCTTCATGAGCGCGGTGACCTTGCCCGCCTTGCCGAGGAACTTCATGCGCGCCTCGTACAGCGCCCTGCTGTCCTCCGCCTCGGAGGCGGCCTCCTCGGCCTCCTCTACGATCCTGTCGTTTTCGTCCATATCTGCTCCTTTTTTACAAAAAGCCCCGCTCCGAACATTCGGAACAGGGCGAAAATTTTCGCGGTACCACCTGTCTTCGCGCCCCCGAAGAGGAGACGCCTCGTTGCCCTTAACGCGGGAGGACGGCTTTTCTTAAAGTTCGTTTCGGAAAAGCGGCTCGCGGGGGAATACCGTACTCTGTCCATGGCAACCTTCCAGCCAAGGGGCCGCCTCTCTGGGATGGACGCTCCGTACGTCTTGCCCGTATCCATGCCGTTGGTTTCAGTGTACCATTTGCCCGCGCGAAAGTCAAGCAATTTTATCCTCAAAAATTCTCACCGCGGCCGCAAAGTTCCCGCGGGGGAGGGCGGGGCGGAAAGATCCCCGATTTTGTCGGATTTGGTCGGAATTTGTCAAAAAAAATTTTGCAAGAGCGAAAATTTTAACGCTTCTTTAACGCTTCTCCCGCTATAATGGTCATAAAATCAACTTGTTCATAGTACCTCCACATATAGGAAAGCGTCCCCGCTTCGGCGGAGACGCTTTCTTTGCTGTCGTGTACTAAACCAATTCGATCTTCTTGAGAAGGGCGGGATTGCCGAGCACCCTGCCCCCGCCGAGGACGACGGCCATCTGCGGATCGTCGGCGACGTGGGCGTCCATCTGCAGGCGTTCGGCGACGTAGTCATCGAGCCCCGGCATGTTGCACACGCCCCCCGAGAGGTAGACGCCGCTTCTGCACATGATGGCAGAGACTTCCTCGGGAAGTTTGCGGAGCACGAGTTCGGCATACTCTAAAATGGTATTGACGTACCCCGAGATGGGACGGAAGATGTCCTCCGAATAGACGGCGACCTGCCTCGGCTTGCCCGAAGTGATGTCCCTGCCCTGCACGATCGCGCTCTGGTGGTCGTGGGGAATGAGGCTTCCCACCGTGTTTTTGAGTTTCTCCGCGGAGGAGAGACCGATCTTGAGGTTGTAGAGCTGGGCGATCTGGTCGATGATGTGCACGTCCATGTTGTTGCCGCCCACGTTCATGTTGAGCCCCGCGATGATGCCGTCGAGGGAGAAGGCCGCGAGCGACGTTTTCCCCGCGCCGATGTCGACGGAAAAGACGGGATTGGACTCGGAGACGGGCACATTCATGCCGAGCGCGGCGAGGTAGGAAACTTCGGCAAAGCTGACTTTGGACAGCCCCGCGATGCGCGCGGCGCGCATGTACCTCGCGCGGTTCTCCGCGGAACAGCCGCAGGGAACGCAGAAGAGGGCCTCGGCGCCGCTTCTGCGGCTGATCTTGCCCATGAAGTAGGCGAGGAGTTTTCCCGCAAGGGCCTCGTCCACGATCTCCCCCTCGTACACGGGGAAGATGACCTCGGTGTCTGCCGTCTTGCCGAGGATGCGCTTGGCGTCGTCGCCGAAAACTTTGGCCTCCCCCGTCACCCTGTCCACGGTGACGCAGGTCGCCTCGGCGAGGACAACGCCGTTCCCACTGCCGAGCTGGAAAATTTTCGTGACAGACGTCCCGAAGTCGATAGCAAATTTCGTCATATCAAGTTCCTCCGTTTGAGAAGTGCAAAGGTCTCCTCCACGGGCAGTCCGACGACGCCCGTATAGCTCCCCTCCCATGCCTTCACGAGGGGGTAGCCGTCCTGTATCCCGTAGGCGCCCGCCTTGTCGAAGGGCAGGCCGCTTTCGACATAGCCGCGGATGAGCTCCCCGCCGAGGGGATAGAAGGCGACCGAGGTCTCCGTAAAAATTTCCTCCTCCCCGCCCTCCGTCACGAGGCAGACGGCCGTGATGACGGTGTGCGTCTTCCCGCTCAAGAGGCGAAGCATGCGCTCTGCGTCCTCCGCGTCTTTGGGCTTGCCCAAGATCGTCCCGCCAAGCGAGACGACGGTGTCCGCGCCGAGCACGGCGCCCCCTTCGCGGGAAAAGACCTCTCTCGCCTTTTCACGGGCAAAGAGCAGGGCCGTATCGCGTGCGGAGAGCCCCGTTGCGTCCTCATCGTAGTGCGAGGGGATGACTTCAAATTCCGTTGTGATCTGTGCGAGCAGTTCCCTTCTTCTCGGAGAGTTGCTCGCCAAAATAAGTCTCATAGACGGGAAAAGTAAGAGCCTACCCCTTGTGGGGAGGCTCCGCCGTAGGCGGTAAGGGGGGCGTTGACCGAGGGGATCCTTCCCTTTCGGCAAGCTCGGGGTCAGAATGAGCGAAAAACGTCCTTGCCCGCGCGCTCATGCTGCCCCGCGCGCTCATCCTGAGCCGCAGGCGAAGGATCTCATAGACCTACGGAGCAGTCCCGCGTCATTCTGAGAAACGGGGCAGAACAAAGTCCGATGATTTGACCCGAAGAATCTCGCGGGGCGATGTACACAATGGAAGCGGCGAGATGCTTCGGGTCAGCTTCCGTTGACTTCGTATCACGTTCCTTCTCAGCATGACGCCGCTACCTACGGACTTCGTTCTTCGGGATTCTTCGGTCGCTTCGCTCCCTCTGAATGACGCAGAAATGAGGTGACCCACCCCCTACCCGTTACGGGAGGCGCGGTTTTGCGTCTTCTCGCCTGCCCCCTTTTTAAGGGGGCAGGGTAGGGGTGGGGGTTCGTTCCCACTCATGGCGCGTGGCGGGGTTCCCCCGCTTAAGCGCACCCTATTTGGTACCCTACGGGAACCTTATTGTCCCTGCAGAGTGCCTTCCGAGGCCAACTCGATTGATGTTGATAGCACTTTCGCTCGAACATTTCTTTTCGATGCCCCGCGAGATTCTTCGCTTCGCTCAGAATGACGCGCGGGGAGGGCCTCCGCGCGTCCGCGGGGCGAGCAAAGAAATGTTCGAAACATTCCCACTTCCTTGCCTTAGGCGGAATTCACTTCCGCCGTGGGCGACCCCATTTGGTACCCTACGGGAACCACAATGTCTTTTAGGACACGAAAGTGCGTGGGGTGATACGGCCGTGGAATGCACAACGTTGACCCCTCGCGCGTATTTGTTTTGCGAAGCAAAAGAAATCGCGCGAAACTACTTTTACAATATCTCCAAATTCTTCTTGAACTGGCGTTTGAATTCGGGTGCGATGGCCATGGCCTGCGTGATCTCGAGGGTCGCGTCGCCCGCAAGCTCCGTCTTCGTGATGACAGAGTCGCCCAAAACATCGCAGTTGATGCCCTTGACGACGCCCGTGCCACTGCGGTCGAGGGCCTCGGCGATCCGAAGAAGCACCCCGAGCTTTCTGACGATGTCGAGGTCCTCCTCCGTGACGATGTCCTTGTACCTCGCCCATTCGGAGAGGTTGACGTCCTCCCTGCTGTGACAGCCCGCGACGAAGGCGGCAAGCACGATCTCGCGGTGGGTCGCCCCGTACAGGCCCGCATTCAGAATGAGATAGCGGCTGTGGTCCTGATGATTGTAATAGCGCACCGAAAGGCCCGCGTCGCAGAGGCTCGCCGCGATCTTGAGCACCTTCAGATAGATGCGCGGGAACTTGTGCAAAACGCGCAGTTGCTTGAAGAGCTGAATGGCGAGATGCACGGTGTTCTCGACGTGCTTCTCATTGCAACCGAAGTATTTGACATGGGTATTGAGGGAATAGGAGAGCGCGTCGGTGATGGGCCGCTCCGTCGTGAGAGGGACGGCCTGATTGAACATGATGCCCTCCCGAAGGCCGCACCCGCCGATCGTGAACGTCTCGATGTGCAGATAGTCGGTGAACGCCTTGATGATGGCAAGGGCCGCAGGCATGATGTCGGCGCGGCTGGGGGAAAGTCCCCTGATACGCTTGCGCTTCTCGACGTCGAGCACGCGCACCATCTCATAGATCGAGCGAAAATCCTCGGTCTGGAACTGGTAGTTGTGCACGGTGTTGAGGGGATATTTCCTGACGATCTTGTTGATCTTATAGAGGTTGCGGAAGGACCCGCCCACGCCGATCATCTGCGTGTCGGGCTCGATCTCGGAGAGCCATTCGATCTTCTTGAACTGCTCGGTGAAAAATTCCTCGATGCGCTCGGTCTGCTCCATGGGCGTGCCGTCGTCCTTGAAGAGGTCGGTGAGGGTCACCGCGCCGAAGGGCAGGGAGACGTAGTGCAGAACGCTCCTGCGGTTGTAGTAGATGATCTTGGAACTGCCGCCGCCGATCTCGAGAATGATCCCCTTGGGAATGTCCATCGAGTTGATGACCCCGCGGTAGACGAGCGTTGCCTCGGCCTCCTCGGAGAGCACCTCGACGCGGATCCCGACGGTCGCCTGAATTTCGTCGAGGAAGGACCTCTGATTTTTGGCACGGCGGACCGCCGCCGTCGCAACGGCGATGATCTTGTCCACCCCGCTTGCGTCGCAGAGGCGTTTGAACATCTTCAGCGTGCGGATGGTCTCCGCCACGCGCTGCGGCTTCAGAAAGCCGTCTCTGTCCATATCCTGCCCGAGACGCACGCTCTCCTTGAGCTCGTCCACGACATAGAAATAGTTCTCGTCGAAGAGCTCGACGATCACGAGGCGGGCGGAATTGGACCCCAAATCTATGATCCCGATTTTCTCCATATAGTCACCTGTCGCGCTGCCGCGGTTGCCTCCGCGGGCTTTCAGCTGCGAAAATTACCCGATTCTAAATTTAATACTAATAACATACGTATTGTACCATAGACATCGGGGTTTGTCTATACCCTTTTTGAAAATTTTTTTCTCTTTCGGTGAAAAATTTCGTGATTGTGATTTTATTTCACGTTAATTTTCAATTATTTTTCATATTTTGATGAAAATTTTCACTTTTCGGGCGGGGCGACGGGGCAGAGATGTCCCGCTTCAGGCGGAAGAGGGAGAGCGCGGTCAGAAAGACGCCGAACGCGGACTTCAGCACGGCGGACGGGAGGAGATCGGAGGCAAGGGAAAAGAGCGCGGAGAAGAGCAGGGCGGGCAGGGCAAAGGACAGGGCGGCCCTCCATTTCACAAGCCCCTGTCGGGCGTGCACCGAGAGGGCGACGAGGGCCATGGGGACGAAGGCGAGGAGGTTCACCCCCTGTGCCGCCCCCTGCTCCACACCGCAGAGGAGGACGAGGACGGGAATGAGCGCCGTTCCCCCGCCCATGCCCATCCCGCCGAGGAGCCCGCCGAGGATCCCCGCGAGGAGAAAGACGTAGAAGGACATTACAGGACCATCCCGACGCCCGCGATCAGCATGAGGAGGCCGAAGAGGAGGTCGGCGGCCCTCACGGGGAGGCGGGGAAGGAGCTTTGCCCCGAAAAATCCCCCGATCGCGACGCCGATGGCGGCGGGAAGGAGGACGGGAAGGGGCGCCCGTCCCGAGACGGCGTACACCGCGCCGCTCAAAAGGGTGGCGGGAAAAACGGCCGCGATGGCCGTCGCATGGGCCTCCCGCACGGGCAGGCTTCGCTCGAGGAGGGGCACGGCTATCATGCCTCCCCCGCCACCGAAGAGGCCGTTCACCGCCCCGAGGAGGGCTCCGCTCCCCAACCTTTTCGCAAGTTCACCCCTTTTCCGCATGTCCTCTCCTTCCCGCCGCCCGCATACCGTAGCACGGTTTCTTTTTTGAAAAGTATGTGAGCTTTGAAAAAAATTTATCTTTTTTTGACCGAAGTCATGCGGAATTGCTTGCTAATAATTGCGTTTTATATTAAAATAGGGACGTAACTCGAAAATTGCAGCGGCGGTCCGTCCTTGGCGGCCGCCGTAAAAAAGGATGGAATCATGGCAAAACACTTCTTTCAAGGCAAACGCAGGGGGGCGCTCGTAGCGCTCTCGGCCGCGCTGTGCGCTACCCTCTCTTTGGGCATGCTCGCGGCCTGCGGCGGAACGGCAAATGAGCCCGCCGACGACGAGGAGGAGACGACGACCTCCGCCACGGACACTCAACTCCTGCGCAACGGCAACTTTGAATTTTTCGGCGAGCGCGATACGAAGCTCGAGGACAAGCGTTCCTTTATCTCTTCGCCCACAAGCTGGTCTTTCACCTCGGGGTCTCCCTCTTCTCTGACCTCTTCGGGCATCGTGAAGACCGACGAGTGGAAAGATCAGCTCACGAAGTCTACCCATTCCCTCGTTCCCGACGGCGCCCTTGCGGAGATCAACAACAAGGAAACGACTTTCACCTCGAAGGATCTCACTGACGAGGCGGCGCAGAACGCCGAGGCGCACTGGGAAGAAGCGTCCGTCTACGACCGTCTGCTCTTCTACAAGTACTACGGCGTCGACTCGAGCAGTGAGTTTTCTCTCTACTCCGACTATACCTATACGATCGACTTCGAGGACGTGCAGTATTTCTCGGAGGACGTCTCCGACCTCACCCTTCACGAGGGCGTAAGCGACAAAGAGAACGCCGTTCTCATGATCCACAACAGGCGCACCGCCGACCATGTGCTCGGCACGGCCCAGTACTACACCTCCTCGACGACCATCACGCTCGAGGCGGGCACGGCGGCCGAAGTTTCCGTCTGGGTCCGCACGGACAAGCTCTACCACTGGTACGAGGAAGGCCACACGAACGGTGAGAAGACGGAGGTACGGGAGAAGGCAGGCGCCTACATCGGCATCATCAACACCGTCGGCGGCACCACCCTTCCCGAGATGCAGGTCAAGAACATCCGCACGAACGGCGAATGGGAGCAGTACTCCTTCTATATCCGCGCGAATACGTACGCGACCACGAGTTTCCGCGTGAAGCTCGGCCTCGGACAGGGCACTTCCACCGACAACCGCTATGAGAACGTGGACGGCTACGCCTTCTTTGACGACGTCTCTGTCAAGAAGGTCTCCGCCGCCAAGTACGCAGAGGACGTCTCGGGCCTTGCATCCTACACCTGCGATATCAACTCCTCCGCCGAGGACAAGATCTTCGACTTCGACACCGTAAGTACACAGGCGAAGTTCGCGCTCGACCTCCTCTCCGACGACTTCCGGTCTCTCACCTCCGCCGAACTCACGAAGGATCTGACGATCGGCCTCACCGAGACCGTCTCGGGCAGCGTCACCGAAAAATCCTTTATCAAGGACAATCGCGACAGCGCCAAGCCCGACGAAAAGGCGGACAGCGCCACCCCCGCGAACGAGCAGAGCATCGTTGAGATGACGACCTACGGCGCCCTCCGCGAAAAGTCGGACAAGGGGGAGAACGGCTACCTCAAGAACGTCTTCGAGAAGGACTTCAGGGACAAGTTCCCCTTTGACGGCAACGGCGACAGGGACAACGTCCCCGTCCTCATGCTTCTCTCCACCAACGGCGCGGCCTACACCGCGACTGTAAAGAATGCCACCCTCTTCACCCTTCCCAAAAATTCGAGAAAGCTCGTCTCCTTCTTCGTCAAGACGTGGGACGTTCTCTCGGGAAGGTCGGGCGCAGGCATCACCCTCGTGGACGGCGAGGAGGAGACTTCCATCTCCCCCTTCGACAGCAAGACGGTCTCCCCCGTCACGATCGACGAGAACGACCCCGAGCTCACCGACATCTATAAGGGCTGGGTGCAATGCTTCTTCATCGTCTCCAACGACACCGACACCGATAAGACCTTCCACCTCAAGTTCACCTACGGCGTGACCAACGTCTCGGGCACGGACGAGTCGAGCTACGGCGACGGATATGCGGCCTTCACCGACTTCAAGGTGATGGACCTCACCAAGACGCAGTACAGCTACGCCTCCACGGGGACCTATGCGCAGAAGGTGTCCCTCACGGCCTATGTCGAGAACACTTCCAAGTTCGACACCGCGGAGGCCTCCTCCAACATCGAGGAAGAGCTTGCGGCTCCCTCCTCCTTCCGCGGCGTCGTCGCAGGCTCCAACATCTTCGAGCAGGGCGGCACTGACAACCTCATTCCCTATGGCGTATATGCAGGCCTTTTGAAAAAGGAACATGCGAAAAACTACATGGACAGCACAGAGGCTTGGGCCACGGCGCTCAATACGCTTGCGGGCATAACTGATCCCGAACAGAGCGACGACTGGTGGAACAAGCTCTTCGGCGAGAAGAACAGCCCGCGCGAGGCCAATCAGCCCCTTGTCCTCATCAATACTTCCACGAGCGCGACCCCTTCCTACGGCTTCATCAGCCGCACGACGGAGACGACGATCTCCGCAAGCTCCTCACAGCGCATCACGGTGCGCGTGAAGGTCGCCAAGGATACGACGGCGAATATCTACCTCGTCGACACCTCCGAGGCGGGCCGCAAGGACGGGCTCAACACCTTCCTCGCCCCCTCCGTCCCCAAAAATACCTATTGGTATGACGACGACGGCAACATCCTTCGCTGTGACCCCGAGAGCAATGACTTTGATAAGAAGACGGACATCCTCTTCTACCTCGAGGCCAGCGGTCTGTATTCGTCCAAGGACGAAACCGATACTAATCTTTACGCCAACCTCGCCAATTATAAGGAAGACGCGGACGGGAATCTCCTCACCGAGGACGACGTCATTGCATTCTATTATAATAAGGCGGACAAAAAGTACTACGGCTACTATGACGAAGTGACGGAGACGTATTCCCAGCCCGTAACGCCCCTTCCCACCACGGTGAAGGAGGGCGACACGGACGTGAGCATTCTCCGCTATACGGGTCCCGAGAGCAATGACAAGTACAGGACCGTCATCAGCGTCACGGGGACAAACGAGAACGCAGATCAGTGGATCGACGTCAACTTCTATATCCGCACGGGCAGCAAGGCCAAGACGTACCGCCTTGAGCTGTGGGCGGGCGCGCGCGACAACGCGACGGACGGATTCCCCGCAGGCGGCTATGTCTTCTTCGACGGGTTCAGCGCGGGCAGTATCTCCAACTTCACCGATCTCCGCGACGGCGACACGGGCGCGAAGGGCCTTCTCCTCGAGAAAGCCGCCAATCAGCTTTCGTCCGATCCCGAGAAGCTCAACGAGAACCTTGCCCTCTACTACACCTTCTCCTTCTTCGACTCCGCCTCCTTCCTCCGTCACGACAGAGAGCATGAGGGCGTGGACTACAACAAGTGGGAGAACTACGAGCAGTCCTCCTATGAGGAGGGGACGGTTTGGCTCCAGTGCTTCGACGAAGACGGCTCTCTCTATGGGAAAGCTCCCTCCTACTCCGTCTTCCTTGACTTCACCCCTCTCGAGGTGAGCGTCTCGGCCTACACGCCCGAGGAGACGACGGACAGCGGTACGGAAGACGAAGACGAGACGACCCCGTCGGATACGAACATCTGGCTGGTGCTGTCCTCCTCCCTTCTCGCGGTCGTCACCCTCTTCGCGGTCGGCGCGGTCATCTTCCGCATGGTCCGCAAGAATCACAAGGGCACGCCGACACCCGCCAAGAAGCCGAAGACAAAGAAGAAGCCCGCACCCAAGCCCGCTTCTCCCGACGAGACACCCGCAGATACGCCCGCTCCCGAGGCAAAGGACGAGCACGATCCGTACAACGATTAAAACCATCGTCCCCCTCACATTCTGTGAGGGGGATATTTTTCAGAAGAGCGATGAAGGAATTTTTCAGATCGATCACAGCCTTTGAATATTGCCTTTGGGGCGGAGGGATCCTCGCGATCGTCCTCTCCTTCTTCCTGTGTCACAATACTGATTATCTGAACCTCGCAGGGTCGATCTGGGGGTGCTCCTGCCTCATTCTGCTCGCCAAGGGCAACGTCGTCGGGCAGATCATGAGCGTGATCTTCTCGGCCTACTACGGCTATGTGTCCTTCACGACGAAATACTACGGGGAGATGATCACCTACATCGGCATGACCGCCCCCATCGCCATCGCCGCCGTCGTGAGCTGGTTCCGCCACCCCTTTCAGGGCAAAAAGACGGAGGTCGAAGTTGCGACCCCCTCCCTCAAAAAATATCTCATCGTCTTCTGCCTCTCTGTGCCCGTCACGATCGCCTTCTTCTTCATTCTCCACGCCCTCGGCACGGCCAACGTCGCATGGAGCGCGGTCTCCGTCCTGACGAGCTTTGTCGCCGTCTCCCTCTCCCTCCTTCGCTCCCCCTACTACGCCGCCGCCTATGCCTGCAACGACATCGTCCTCATCATTCTCTGGTCGCTCGCCGCGGCCGCGGACAGGGAATATATCTCGCTCGTCGTCTGCTTTGCCGTCTTCCTCGCCGAAGACTGCTACGGCCTCATCAACTGGCTGAAACTTCGGAAGCGGCAAAAAAAAGAACGGGCGCACCCGTTCACAGCGACCGAAGGCGGGATCCCTTCGGAAAATGATTCTTGACGATCCCGTTCACGGCCTTGCCGAGGCCGAGCGGGTAGCCGTCGAGGCACAGGACATACCACCCGTTCCCGACGCCGCGCGAGAGCGTCTCGCCGTGCAGGAACTTCTTCGCCTCCTCCTCCGAGAGGGGGATTTTTTTCTTTGCGCGGTCCCCGAAGGCGATCGCAAGGGCGTGGGCGGGCTTGAAATTTTTGCCGTCCCACTCGCCGAGCGCGACGCCGAGGCGGACGAGGTGGACGCCCGCAAGGTCGGGCATGCCCGCAGGCACGAGGTACATTCTGCCGTCCGCGAGCGTGTGAATGTCCCCGCGCAGGGACTCCCCGAAGAGGTCCGCGCAGAACGCCGAGAAGGCCCGCTCCGCCGCGGGGTCTCTCCGAATGGGGAAAGGTTTGAGACGGGGGCGGCAAGAGGACTTCGTTTGAGGGGATCCTTCGCTACGCTCTGGATGACGCGGGGGCGCGGAGGCTCCCTCGCCGCCCCCTCCTGTGGAGGGGGGCAGGGGGGTGGGCGTTCTCTCCATGACCGCCATGAAGTGCCCCTCCCCTTTGAACTCGTGCGGGTAGAGTTTGCGCTGTTCCTTGAGCGTGAAGTCGGGGTGCCGCGCCAAAAATTCCTCCACCTGCCATTCGTCCTCCTCTTCGGAGAAGGTGCAGGTGGAATAAATCAGCCGCCCGCCCGCACAGACCGTCTCGGCGGCGCAGTCGAGGATCTTTTTTTGTCGCGCGGCGCACATCATGACGTTCTCCTCGCTCCATTCGGGAATGGCGGTCGGCTCTTTTTTGAACATTCCCTCGCCCGAACAGGGGGCGTCGGCGAGGACGAGGTCAAAATAGGCGGGGAACTTCTCCGCGACCGTCTCGGGGGAAGCCGAGATGACGGCGCAGTTTCGGATCCCCATGCGCTCGACGTTTTCGGACAAAATTTTCGCGCGCGCAAAGTCGATCTCATTGGCGATGAGGACGCCCCCGCCCGCCATTTTTTGCGCGACATGCGTCGTCTTTCCGCCCGGGGCGGCACAGAGGTCGAGGACGCGCCCGCATTGCTCTCCCGCAAGTTCCCCCACCGCCATCGCCGACGGCTCCTGCATGTAGTAGAGCCCCATGAAGTGGTAGGGGTGCGCGCCGAGCCGCTCGGCCTCGGTATAGAATCCGCTCTCGCCGACCCTCTCCCCAAGGAGAAAGTCCTGCGGCGCGATCCTGACAAATTCTTCGGGGGAAAGTTTGAGCGTGTTGACGCGGAGGGCCTTGTAGGGCGGCCTCTCATAGGACGCCAAAAAGGCGGGGTAGTCATCACCCAGCCTTCTCTGCATGCGCTGTAAAAACTTTTCGGGAAGAAGATACATATCTGTCAGTGAAACGTTGCCCACCCCCTACCCCCCTCCCACGGAGGGGGTAAGAGCGGCGCCCATGGGAGTAAGGCTTCCCCCTGTGGGGGGAAGCTGGCGAGCGGAGCGAGACTGATGAGGGGCGCTTTCCTCAATCAATGGACATGGCGGCTTCGATCTGGTCGAGGGGAATGAAGGCCGCGCCCGCGCCCATGGCGTTCTGATAGCGCACGCCCCCCGCCCCCCGCGCGATGTAGACATTGCACTCCGAGGGGTGGGAGGTGTACCGCCCGCCCGCCTCAAAGATGGCGCGGACGAGCTTCGTCGAGATCTCCACTTCGTCCTCGACGTCCTTGGAGAAGCAGAAGACCTTTCCCTCGAGCGTACCGCCCTTCTTGCGGCGGTTCATGTGCTTGTTGACGACGCGGTAGAAGGCCTCATGCGCCTTGGCGTGGGCCTCCCGCTGGGATTCCTTCTCCGCGATGTGGCGGTGCAGTCCCTCCGAATCGGGGACGCGGATGCCGTAATTTTCGATCTTCCCCGCACGAATGCCATACTTCTCGATGAGCTGAAGGACGGAGAGCCCCTCCCGCTTGCAGAGGGCCTCGCAAACTTTCATCGTCGCAAAGGCGTCGTCGGCGGCGCGGTGAGGGACAAATTCGACCCCGAGCGCCTCGGCCATGACGCCGAGCCCGACCTGCCGCTCGAAGCTGTTCTCCGTGTTCATCCAGAAAAACTGCGTGTCGTGCCAATGGAAGCGGAAGGACGGAAGGTGGTAGCGTTTGGTCTCGAGGTTGAGGTAGTTGACGTCGTTGAGCGTCGCATGGCCGAAGACGAGCGCGTCCTTGTCCTCGAGAAGGCGTTTGATCTTCTTATAGGCCGCGGGGAAGGGCGGGTACTTCTTGAAATCCTCATAGGCATAGGGAAGCACGAGGCCCTCCTTGCCCTTCCTGTCGGTGAGGTGAAATTTGCCGCGCGGATTGATGAGGAGGTCGTTTTTTTCGAGCAACGCAAAATTCTCGTCCGTGACGACATACCCGAACGCACACATTTTGGCTACATTTTTGAACACGCACGCGCATTCAATATCGAAAAAAACGTACTTCATAAGACAATCAAAAGAGAATATTTCGAACGATTTGTTTTAATTCGAACATTTCTTTACTCGCCCCGCCACTTTCTCACCCCCTCCGTGGGGGTGCCGCGGCGCAGTTCTGCTCAACAGTGCGGTGCACTGTGAGCTGCGCCGCGGCAGGAGGCGTGGCCTCGCCGACGGGGTTACGGCGGTCCCTGCCGCCGTAACGGGTAGGGTAGGGGGTGCCTTCCTCCCGCGTCATTCAGAGCGAAGCGAGGGATCCCGAAGAACGAAGTCCGTAGGTTTATGAGATGCTTCACTTCGTTCAGCATGAGCGCGGGGAAACATGAGCCTCCCGCTCATCCTGAAGGAGCAAAGCGACTGAAGGATCCCCTCGGTCGATGTCCCCTCCCAAGGGTCATTCTTTACGGGACGATCTTCTCTTTCCCGCCCATGTAGGGACGGAGAACTTCGGGGATCTCCACACTGCCGTCGGCGCAGAGATGATTCTCCACGAAGGCGATGAGCATGCGGGGCGGCGCGACAACGGTATTGTTGAGGGTGTGCGCAAAGGCCGTCCCCTTTTCACCCTTATAGCGAATGCCGAGCCGCCGCGCCTGCGCGTCCGTCAGGTTGGAGCAAGACCCCACTTCAAAGTATTTCTTCTGCCGCGGCGACCAAGCCTCGACGTCGCAACTTCTGTATTTGAGATCGGCGAGATCCCCCGAACAGCATTCGAGCTGCCGCACGGGGATCCCCATGGAAACAAAGAGCTCCACGGTGTACTGCCAGAGTTTCTCATACCACTCTTCGCTCTCCTCGGGCCTGCAGATGACGATCATCTCCTGCTTCTCAAACTGGTGAATGCGGTAGATGCCGCGCTCCTCGATGCCGTGCGCCCCCTTCTCCTTTCGGAAGCAGGGCGAATAGCTCGTGAGCGTCAAAGGGAGCTGTCTTTCGTCGAGGGTCTGCCCCATGAAGCGTCCGATCATGGAGTGCTCGCTCGTGCCGATGAGGTAGAGGTCCTCCCCTTCGATCTTGTACATCATGCCGTCCATTTCCTCGAAACTCATGACGCCCGAGACGACGGAGGAGCGGATCATGAAGGGGGGAATGCAGTAGGTGAATCCCTTCCCGATCATGAAGTCCCTCGCATAGCTCAAGACGGCGGAATGCAGCCGCGCGATGTCCCCTGTGAGATAGTAGAAGCCCTGCCCGCTCGTCCGCCGTGCGCTGTCGATATCGATGCCGTTGAGCTTCTCTAAAATGTCGAGATGATAGGGGATCTCGAAATCGGGGACCTTGGGCTCGAGAAACCGTTTTCTCTCGACGTTTTCGCTGTCATCTTTGCCGATGGGCGTGTCCTTGGAGATGATGTTGGGAATGCGCATCATGACCGACTTCAATTCCTCGGCGATCTCCTCGGACTCCCTCTCGATGGCGGAGAGCCGCTCGGCGTCGGCGTTCACTTCGGCCTTGACCCTCTCGGCCTCCTCCGTCCTCTTCTCCCGCATGAGCTGTCCGATCTGCTTGGAGAGGCTGTTGCGGGCAGCGCGGAGCCTGTCCCCCTCCGTCTGGAGGGAACGCCTCTTTTCGTCGAGTTCCAGAGCCCTGTCTACGAGCGGGAGCTTGTGGTCCTGAAACTTCTTCCTGATGTTCTCGCGCACGAACTCGGGGTCACTGCGGAGAAGGGCAATATCTATCATGACTGGGTCACCTCATATCTTTTTTCTCCATTATACACTTTATTTTCGGAAATGGCAAGGAGAATCGCCCGCAAGGTTTGACATTTTAGAGAATCGGGAGTATAATGGAGGCGTACCCGAACTAAAATCGGAGGAGACAATGCGGTTATTTGGCAAAAAGTCCGAACAAAAAGAGGAACCCGAGGTCCCTTCCGCGCCCGCTCCCGAACCCGTTCCCGAGACCAAAGATCTCTCGGGTGACAAACGCAGTTTCTCGGAGCGCATGCTCGATCACGGCGTGCAGGAGGAGAACGCGGAGGAGAAGAAGCGGCGCAAGGCCCTCCTGAAAAAGTTCAGGAGATCCAAGTCCATTCCGACGGACCCGCCCGAACGCTTCACGCCCGACCTCGACAAGGGCCTCACGCAGGAGCAGGTGGAGCTGCGCTTCAACCAGTTCCTCTTCAACGACGTCAATAAGAAGTATTCCAAATCCTACGCGAGCATTCTCGTGGGAAATATCTTCACGTTCTTCAACTTGCTCTGCGTCATCGCCGCCGCCGCGCTCATCTATGCGGGGGCGGGGATCTCCCAGTTCCTCTTCGTCGCCATCTTCGCCGTCAACCTCCTCATCGGCATCATTCAGGAGATCCTTGCGAAGAAGCAGATCGACAAACTCTCCGTCCTCGTCTCCTCCACCGTCAAGGCCATGCGCGGGGGGATAAAGCTCGAGATCCCCGTCAATGAGATCGTCGTCGACGACGTCCTCCTTCTCGAGGCGGGCCAGCAGATCCCCGCCGACTGCGTCCTTGCCGAGGGCGTCGTGGAGTGCAACGAGTCCCTCCTCACGGGCGAATCGGTCCCCGTCAAGAAGGGCATCGGCGACATGATGTATGCGGGTTCCTTCGTCTCCAGCGGCTCCTGCAGGGTACGCGTGGAGAAAGTGGGACGGGGCACTTACCTCAACTCCCTCACTTCCCGTGCAAAGAAGTACAAGAAGCCGCGCTCGGAGATCATGAATTCCATTCATCTCTTCATTCGCATCATCGCCGTCCTCATTCTCATCATCTCGACGATCACGATGTTCATCAACTGGCACGCGACGGGCGGAGACCTTCCCGCCTCCATCATGGCAACGGCCGCGGTCGTCATCGGAATGATCCCCTCGGGACTGCTCCTTCTCACATCGATCGCCATGGCGGCGGGCGTGAGGAGACTTGCCAAGAAACACACCCTCGTGCAGGACCTCTACTCCCTCGAGATGCTTGCCCGCGTCAACGTCCTCTGTCTCGACAAGACGGGCACGATCACCGACGGCAGAATGACGGTCAACGACTGCATGATCCTGAACAATTACACCGATTACTCCCTCGAGGACATCATGGGGAGCATGCTCCTCGCCCTCGAGGACAACAATCAGACTTCGATCGCGCTCGAGACCCGCTTCGGCCACTCCACCGCCCTCCACGCGACGGCGAAGATCCCCTTCTCGTCCAAGAGAAAGCTCTCGGCCGTGACTTTCGGGGACGTCGGGACGTTCGTCATGGGCGCGCCCGAATTTGTCCTCCGCCCCATGCCGCCGAAGATCGAGAAGATCGTGAAGCAGTACGCGCAGTCGGGCCTTCGCGTGCTCATGCTCGCCTATTCCCCCTCCCAGATCGCGGGGGAAAAGCTCCCCTCCCTCCTTCGCCCCATGGCGATCATCACGCTCGCCGACAACGTCCGCCCCGACGCCGTGGACACCATCAAGTGGTTCAGGGAGAACGACGTGGAGATCAAGATCATCTCGGGCGACAACCCCGTGACCGTCTCCGAGGTCGCCCGCCGCGTCGGCGTCAAGAACGCAAGCAATTACATTTCCCTCGACGGCCTCACCGAGGTCGAAGTGCAGAATGTCGCTTCGCAGTACACGGTGTTCGGCCGCGTCACGCCCGAGCAGAAGGCCATTTTGGTTCAGGCGCTCAAAAAGCAGGGCGCCACCGTCGCCATGACGGGGGACGGCGTCAACGACATACTCGCCCTGAAGGAGGCCGACTGCGCCATCACCGTCGCCTCGGGCAGCGAAGCCGCGCGGAACGTCTCCCACCTCGTCCTCACCGACAACAACTTCCTCAACCTTCCCTCCGTCGTCTATGAGGGCAGAAGGGTCATCAACAACATCAAAGCTTCGGCCTCCCTCTACATCACGAAGACCCTCTTCATCACCATTCTCGCCATTCTGTGCGCATGTCTGCGCGTGCCGTACTTCTTCCGCACGAACAACATGCTCCTCTTCGAGGTCCTCGTCGCCGCCTTCCCCTCCGCGGTCGTCACGATCTTCCAGCCAAATGGCGACAGGGTCAAGGGGAAATTTATCCCGTTCGTGCTTTCACGAAGTATCCCGGGCGCGCTGACGCTCATTCTGTGCGTCTTCGCCGTCTATATCGGCGTCCGCTTCCTCCCCGAGGAATTCGGCCCGCTCACCTCGACAGCAATGATCGACGGCGCCGAGGAAACTTTATTCAATCCGCTCCTGATGCTCGCGATGACCTTCGGCGGCCTCGTCATTCTGTTCAGGATCCTGCAACCGTTCAATCTCATCAGGATCGTCGTCTATGCCGTCTCTCTCGGCATAACGATCGTTGTGCTCGCCGTTCCCGCGCTCGGCAACGTCGTCTACGAAGGCTGGGGGGACGTCTCCCTGAATGTCACGAAGATCCTGTTTCTCCTCGTCATCATTCTCGCCGCCTTCCCCGTGTCGAATGCGCTCGTCAAGCTATGCGACCTGATGAACCCGTCCGAATGAGCTTTTTTGCTCAAAGGCCCCTCTCCCGAGGGGCCTTTTGTTGTCCTCTCCCGCTCATTCTGAACGCAGTGAAGAATCCCCTTGGTCGATGTCCGCCTCATCACCGCCTTCGGCGGAGCTTCCCCCCACGGGGGGAAGCCTTCCCTCGCTACCCCGCATGCTCATGTTGAGGCGAAGCAGAAACATCTCATGGACCTACGGACTTCGTTTGAGGGGATCCTTCGCTACGCTACTTCGCGCTCGTGCCGCGCTTGGAATCAAATAGAATGCGCGCGGGGCAGCATGAGCGCGTGACGGAAAGCCTTCCCCCCACGGGGGGAAGCCTTCCCTCGCTGCCCCTTTTAGGGGAAGTGGCGAACGGAGTGAGCCAAAGGGGTTTCGAAACCCTTCAGTCTCGCTTCGCTCGACAGCTCCCCTACAGGGGAGCCAAGGGAAGAGTGCGAAACAAAAAAAGGGATTTCCTCCCTATTTAACATAAAATTATACATTATGAAAAAATCATGAAATATATATTTTTCCCGTTTCAGGGGCAACATTTTCTTGACTGCTTCGATAATATTTGGTATAATTACACCAATTTATGAAATAGAGGTGTATTGTGAAAAAGAAATTCCTTCTCGCGATCGGTTTGATCTGCCTTGCCCTGTCGCTCGTCGCGGCGGGCTGCAGTTTCCTGAAAGACCCAAGCGCGCAACAACCTGACCCCGACCCTCAAACGCCCGAGGATCCCGCCGCTGTCTACACCGTGACGACCTCCTTCAATGCGTCGCTGGGTAGCATTGTCCTCTCCCCCCCCGCGGAAAACAATAAATACTCTGCGGGTTCGTCCGTCACGGCCGAGGTCACCCCTCTGCCCGGGCGCACGCTCCTATCCTTCAAAGTTGACGGCGAGGAAAAGCAGCTCACGGACGGAAAATATACCTTCGTCATCGGGAAGGACACCTCGCTCGAGGCGACGTTCGGGACTGTTCCCATGCCCGCAAGCGTTCTTCAGAGCCTCAAGGGCAATACCGCCTACACGGGCACGGGAGATGAGGAACACATCTACGACGGCTATGAGACGATCCCCATTCTCTACACCTATACCTTCAATGTCGCCTTTGACGGCGATCTCGTGCACCATTTCCTCTATGAGGAGCGCATGAATCTCTATCTTCATAACTGGATCTACAAGAACGAGAGCGGAAAGGCCGTCTCCTACGCCCGTCAGATCGACAACACTGTCAAAAGAACGGCCACGGGTGAGGATTTCTCCCGCTTCAGCAATCCCTTCGAGGGAATGAAGGAGACGGACTTCATCGATATCGGCGAGGAGAGCTACCTTCTCACCGATCCCGAAAAGGCCTCCGCGGCGGCATTTGCCCTCACGGGCATGGAGGAGGAGATCGAAAGGTTTGTCGTCTTCGCCAATGGCGGCGCGGCAAACATCATCTCCATCGACAGCGTCAAAGACGCCCGCGGCGAGGGCATCACGATCGACTATAAGTACAACTCGAGCTTCGTCTTCACCGTCGCCGACCCCGTCGAACTCGACGGCCGCACCGAAGAGTATGAGACGAAGCCCGAGCATGCTTCACTCAAAGCCGCCCTTGAGAAGGCCGCCGCCGCAGAGAGTTACAAATATCACGTCGTCGAGGACGATTCCTACGAATACGACGTATTTGTCACCGAAAATGCCATCTACAACAACGAGGAGGGCACCGAACTCGGATACTACCTCCACAGCGACAACGTCGTCCATGAGATCTATCTCGAGGAAGGAAAACTTGTCCTCGGCGACCCCGTGCAGGGCACCATGGACGGGGAAAATTACGAGACGACGTCGGAGATCGCCGCCCTGCAACCCATCTTCACCTTCGCGCCCGAGCTCTTTGAGCCGAAGGGGAACGGCGTATTTGCCATGCGCGCCGAGGATCCCGACCTCATTCACGACGTCGCGCAGTGCATCTGGAGCTTCGGCGACGACATCACGATGAACTTTGCGCAGACGCTCGAGATCACCGTCGAGAACGACACCCTCAAGAAAGTCGCCATCACGGGCAAAGTCACGATCTTCGACTCGAGCTTCGACCTGACCTATTCGGGCTGGGACGAGACGGAGCTTCCCCTCCCCATCGAAGGCCTCGGCGGCACCACTCCCGACACGCCCGACAAACCCGACGAGCCTGAAACCTCCGTCTATCCCGCAAAATTCATCGGAAAATATGAGGGAGAGAATTGGAGCGGCAAGAAATATGCCGTTGAGATCACCGAAACGGCGATCACCGTGTCGATCAATGATACCCCCGCGACGGTCACAAACATCGGCTACGACGCCGCAACGGGCAAAATTGCCCTCACGGTCAACGGCACTCCCTGTAAAATCTCTGCTTCGGGAAACCCCGATGCGGAAACCGTGCAGAGCATCTCCTTGGCCGCAGATGACTACTCTTTCAGCGCTCCCCTCGATCGCGTCACGGAGGGCGGGGAAGAGACAGAGACATATCCCGCGAAATTCTACGGCACCTATAAAGGCACTTATACAGATTTTTCAGAAAACAACTTTGCTTATGTTTTGACGATCGAGGAGGACAGTATCTCCATTACGATCGACGGCGTTGCGGCGACCGTGGAATATGTCAGCTATGATGCAGACATGGAGATCATTAAGATCACCTTGAACGGCAAAACATATGATATCGCCAACTACAGCTCTGGGGACACGGTAGATGAAGTCAATCTTTCAGGCCCCTCCCACAGCGATCCCAACGTCAATCTCACCCGTGAGGGGACAGACGAGGGCGGCGGTTCGGACACCCCCTCCGCAGGCCAAGAAAAATTCTACGGAACGTATGTCGGCGAGACGTATGAAGTTACGATTTCTGCCGACGGGATCACTGTAAAAAAAGACGGCGTATCCATGACGGTAGACAACGTTGAATATGCAAATGCTTACGACATTACTTTGACGCTCGACGGCGAAGAATACACGATTTCCAACGCATCAGATGATGGAGCCAATCCGTTGACCGATCTTACAATCACAAAGGGCGACAGTTATTTGCCAGAGGATTACCTCTCCCGCAAAGCGTAAGTCCCCCTCGTTGCCCCTCTTTACCCTCTCCGTGGGGGCGCCCTATTCTTACCCCCTCCGTGGGAGGGGGGTAGGGGGGTGAGTCACCGCAGCATTCCCTCGCTGCCCCTGTAGGGGAAGTGGCGAACGCAGTGAGCCAAAGGGGTTTCGAAACCCTTCAGTCTCGCTTCGCTCGACAGCTCCCCTATGAGGGGAGCCAAGGGAAGGGCGTTACATTCGACATCTCCCCTATGAGGGGCGACGAGAATAAACCTCGGGATTCTTCGCCTTCGGCTCTGAATGACGCGTTTGCCTATGGAGCGGCCCCGCGTCATTCTGAGAAACGGGGCAGGAAAAAGTACGCGAGGAATTTCCGAAGAATCTCGCGGGGCGATGGTTCCATAGGAGCGGCGAGATGCTTCGGGTCAACTCTTCTGACTTTGTACAGCTTTCGTTCTCAGCATGACGCCGCTACCTACGGACTTCGTTTGAGG
>CANQOX010000013.1 GCA_947625595.1 uncultured Clostridia bacterium | reverse complement strand
AAATCGGACACCATAAAAACAGGCATCCAAAAAAATCAGATCGTTCGCTATTTGACCGACCATGCCGAAGCAAAGAGCTCCGAAATTTCGACGCTGTTGGAGATTTCGCTATCCCGTGTGAAAGTGATTCTTTCCGAGATGATCGCGGACGGCATCGTCGTCGCGGAAGGGAACAACCGCAACCGCCGTTATCGGTTAAAGTCATAAACATTCTACGAAAAGGCACACCTGCGGGTGCGCCTTTTTCAAGTGAGTTTTTCTGATTTCGCCGAAACGAAAAATTGGGGAAATTTGGGGAAACTTTTCCGATGAATAGCCGAAAAATCGATTATGTAGTGGTAGCAATGAATATCAAACCACAAGATATGGGATTTTTCAAGGTGAACGATTTGCCTCTGACTCCGTCATTCGTTGGTTCGAATCCAGCTACCCCATGGTGAGCGCAGTCGAACCATCGCCACTTCCTCGCTGCCCCTCATAGGGGAAGTGGCGAACGTAGTGAGCCAAAGGGGTTTTGAAACCCCTCTGTCACTTCGTGACATCTCCCCTAAAAGGGGCGACAAGAATAAGGTGATGGTTCGACTGCGTTCAGAATGACGCGGGGGCGCGGACTGCGTTTGAGGGGATTCTTCCCCTTCGGCTACGCTCAGGGTCAGAATGAGCGGGGGGCAGAATGAGTGGGGAGAGGATTTGACGATCTGCAGGCTTTTTTGTAATTTTCACAACACTTTCTCTTTCTGACGTTGCAATTTTGCAAAGGATATGGTATAATTTTCCCGTATCGAATTTTTTCGGAGAGAATATGGACAAAAAAGTCATCTATTCGGCGGTACAGCCGAGCGGAAATCTCACCATCGGCAACTATCTCGGCGCCATTCGCAACTGGGTCAGCATGCAGGACGAATACGATTGCTTCTACGCCGTCGCCGACATGCACGCCATCACGGTCAGGCAGGAGCCGTCCGAGCTTCGCCGCCGCACGCTCGAGCTCGTCGCGCTCTACCTTGCCTGCGGGATCGATCCCGAAAAGTGCGCTCTCTACGTCCAGTCCCACGTCCCCCAGCATGCCGAGCTTGCTTGGGTGCTCAATACCATCGCCTATGTGGGCGAAATGTCCCGCATGACGCAGTTCAAGGACAAGTCCCAGAGGCACGCCGAGAACATCAACATGGGCCTCATGGATTATCCCGTCCTCATGGCGGCGGATATTTTGCTCTATCAGACCCAGCTCGTCCCCGTCGGCGCCGACCAGAAACAGCACGTCGAGATCGCCCGCGACCTCGCGATCCGCTTCAACAACCGCTACGGCGAGACCTTCACCGTGCCCGAACCGCTCATTCTGAAGAGCGGGGCCAAGATCTGCTCTTTGCAGGATCCGACCAAGAAGATGTCCAAATCGGACGAAAACCCCAACGCTTCCGTCTTCCTCACCGACGACAGGGATACGATCGTCCGCAAGTTCAAACGCGCCGTCACCGACAGCGGGAGCGAAGTGAAATTTTCGGAGGACAAACCGGGGGTGTCCAATCTCCTCTCCGTCTATTGCGCCTTCCGCGGGATCGCGATAAGGGACGCCGAGCGGGAATTTTGCGGCAAGGGGTACGGGGACCTCAAACTCGCCGTGGGCGAGACCGTCGCCGACGCGCTTGCCCCCGTGCAGGAGGAGCAAAAACGCCTCCTGTCCGATAAAAAATATCTCTCCGAGGTCCTCAAAGCGGGCGCGGAGAAGGCATACAGGGCCGCGCGGCGGACGCTCTCCAAGGTCTACCGCAAGGTGGGCTTCTATCAGGGGGAATGATGTTCGGATATGTTCGCTACGACATGCCCTATCTGTTCGTCAAGGACCTCAACCTCTACCGCGCCGTCTACTGCGGCCTGTGCAAGGGCATCGGGAAGGCGTGCGGGCAGAGGGCGCGGCTTGCGCTCACCTATGACGTTGCATTTCTCTCGGCGATCCTGCATAACATTGCGGGGATAGACTTTGAGATCGAGAAGCAGGGGTGCTTTGAGCACTGGGTGAAAAAGCAGTTCATCGCCAAGGTGGACCCCCTCACCGAGGAGCTCGGCGCCGTCAATACCGCGCTTGCCTACTTCAAGCTCTCCGACGACATCCGCGACGGCGGGAGGGGAAAATTCAAGCGTCTCTTCCTCAAAAAGGGTTTCAAGCGGGCGAGGGAAAAATATCCCGACCTCGTCGCGATCCTCGACGATTACATGGCAGAGCAGCAGGCGGCGGAGGTCAAAGGGGCCTCTCCTGACAGCGCGGCGGAGCCCTCCGCACAGATGATGAAGCGGCTCACCGACCGCCTTTTGCGGGACAAGGCGACCGAGGCGACGGGCGGGATGTTCTGGTACCTCGGCAAATGGATCTACCTCATCGACGCCCTCGACGACTACGACAAGGACGCCGCGAAGAAGCAGTTCAATCCCTTCTTCGAGAGCTACGGCGCGGCAGACAGGGCAACGCTCATGGCCGAGCATGGGGAGGAAGTGCGGTTTTTGTTCGACACCCTCTTCTACGGCATGCGGGAACAGCTCGCGGGGGTCGTCTTTCCCTTCAACCGCGACCTCGTGGACAACGTCATCCTCCGCGGCATTCCCTCCGAGACGGAGCGGGTGCTTGCGGGAAAACCGAAAGGAAAGGAAAAATTAAATCTCAACGGAGCAATATAATTACGATGAAAGAAAATTACGAAATCTTGGGTCTGGAAGAGGGGGCGTCCGAGGAGCAGATCAGGGACGCTTACGAGAAATTAAAGGCCAAATACGACGAGGAGAAGTGGCAGGACGGCGAAGTCGGCATGAACGCCGCCCGCATGCTCACCAAGATCGAGGCGGCCTACCATGAGATCATGGACGATCTGCGTGAGAAGAAGCGGGCCAAGGAGAATCCCTTCGAGGAAGTGCGCGACGCCATCCGCAAGGGGGACGTCTCCCGCGCGCAGACCCTGCTCGACGCCTTCAACGAGAGGAATGCGGAGTGGCATTACCTCCAGTCTGTCGTCTTTTACAAGAAGAATTGGATGAACGAGAGCAAAAAACAGCTCGAGATCGCCATGCAGATGGACCCGTCCAATCAGAAGTACCGCGACGACTATCAGAAGCTCTCCTCCCGCGCCGACTACAAGTCGCAGACGGGCGGCGCAGTCCATACCGACCCCGACCCCGCGCCCGACGAACAGCAGATGGGCGGGAATGAGTGCATCAACATGTGCAATGCGTGCATCTGCATGAACTGCCTTCTGAACTGCTGCTATATGTGCAGATGAAAAAGTCGTCCAAAAGCTATCAGATCGCGCTCTCTGCGATCGCCTGCGCCGCCGCGGCGGGCGCGCTCACTTTGGGGAGCTACGTGGACGTCCTCCTCGGGGCGTGCTACGTCATCGCGGTGTTTGCGCTCATGGTCCCCCTCGCGAAGGACTTCGTCTGGGGGGACGCGCTGTGCTATCTTGCGACGATCCTGCTCACCGCGCTCTTCTGCGGATTCTCCTTCCTGTACCTCGTGCCGTTTGCGGTCTTTTTCGGATTGCACCCGATCGTAAACTATTTGCAGAGGAGGTACATAAAGCCGAAGCCGCTTTTTTTTATCTGCGAGATCGTCAAGGCGGTGTGGTTCGACCTCGCCATGTGGTTGAGTTTCCGCCTCGTCTTCGTGCCCGTCTTCGGGCTGGAGGCGGCGGCGTGGTATCCCTTCGTGGAGAAGTATTTCTTTCTCGTGCTCTTTGTCGGCGGGACGGTCTTCTTTGCCGTCTATGACGCCGTCGTATTCTACGGCCAAAAATGCGTGGACGCCGTCCTGCGGCGTTTGAGGAAGTGACCTATGCAAAAAAACGATCTTTTGGAAATGACGTGCGACGCGCTCGGCACGAACGGGGAGGGGGTCTGCCGTCTGCAGGACGGGACCGTCTTCGTCCCCTGCCTCCTCCCGGGGGAGAAGGCCGAGGTGCGCATTCTCAAAGTCAAGGACGGCGTCGCCTACGGCAAGGCGGAGGAGATCGTCATTCCCGCCGAGGACCGCGTGCGGCCCAAATGTCCCGTCTTTCAGCGGTGCGGTGGGTGCCAGCTCCAGCACATGCGCTACCGCTCCCAGCTCCGCTTCAAGACGGAGCTCGTCAGAAACGCCTTCAAAAAGATCGCGGGCCTCGACGTTTCGCCCGAGCCCTGCGAGCGCAGTGAAAAGGAGTACGGCTACCGCAACAAACTGCAGATGCCCGTCGGCGTCGTGAAGGGGGAGAACGCCATCGGCTTTTACGCCGAGAGGACCCACCGTATTGTCAAAACGGACGAATGCCCCCTGCACCCCGAATGGTCGAAGCCGCTCATCGCCGCCCTCTACCGCTTCATGGAGAAGTGCGGCCTCGACGGCTATGACGAGGAGACGGGCAGGGGACACATTCGCAACATCACCGTCCGCGAACTCAAAAACAGGTATCTCATCACCCTTGTGACGACGCTCGACGAGATCAAGGGCATCGACTATCTCTATTATCTGCTCGGGGAGATCTTCCGCGAATATTCCTTCTTCCTCAGCGTCAACCGCGGGAGGGACAACGTCGTCGTGAAGGAACCCCGCCTGTTGCGCGGGAAGCCCTTCTATGAGGGAATGGAGAACTGCATCGTCTATGAAGCGGGCGCGTCCACCTTTCTGCAGGTCAACGAAGACGTCAGGAGCAGGCTGTATGAGAGGGCGGTGTCCCTCTTTGCACCCGAAGACGTCGCCATAGACTGCTATGCGGGGGGAGGACTTCTCACCGCCATGCTTGCGCGCAAGTGCAGAAGGGCTTACGGCATCGAGGTCGTCCCCGAGGCGAGCCTCTGCGCGGAGGAATTGAAGCGCAAAAACGGCCTTAACAACATGACCGATCTCTGCGGCAAAGTGGAGGAAAAGCTCGCCTCCGTCCTCGAAGCGGAGGGGGACGCCGTCGTGCTCTTTGACCCGCCGCGGGCGGGGGTGGACAGGGGCGTTCTGAAGACGGTCCTCGGACATGGTCCCCGCAAAATCGTCTATATCTCGTGCAATCCCGCCACGCTTGCCCGCGACGTCGGCATTCTGACGGGTTCCCTTGCCGAAAATGAGGGGAGAGAGCTCGTCAAGAGCGAAAAAGGGGCCACCATGTACGAAGTCTCCCTCGTACAGCCCTATGACATGTTCCCCCAGACGCGCCATGTGGAGACATTGGTCCTGCTCTCGAGGAAATGAGAGGAATTGCATTTTAATTGAAAATTGAAAATTAAAAATTGCGGCGGGGAGAATTAGGAACCCCTCGCTGCCCCTGTAGGGGAAGTCCCCCGTAGGGGGAAAGGGGTTTCAAAACCCCTCTGTCACTTCGTGACATCTCCCCTACAAGGGGCGACAAGAAATAGGGGATTCTTCGCTTCGCTCTGAATGACGCAATGCCCGAGGAGCAGACCCGCGTCATTCTGAGAAACGGGGACGAAACGAAGTCAGACAAGTGGAACCGAAGAATCTCGCGGGGGCGGTATGATGCGGCGAGATGCTTCGGGTCAGTCTTTTCTGACTTCGTACAACTTCCCTGCTCAGCATGACGCCGCAATTTGGGACTTCGTTTGAGGGTATTCTTCGGACTTTGCCCTCAGAATGAGCGAGACGAGGGGGCGTTGTATTTGATTTTTGACATTTTTTGACGAATTTTCGTAAAAAGTGTTGACAAAGAGCGGATTTTATTGTATGATGAATCTAACAATGTCGCTATGCGGCAATTCCAATATGGAGGGTTTTTTATGAACAGCAGCGAATTCTATGAATGGAGCGGCGGCGCATCGGAGGAAGAACTTGATGAGATGGTCGAGACCGTAAAGAAGCGGTATCACCTTTTCCTGCTCATCAGCTTGATCCCCATCGTCAACTGGGTCACTATGGGTCTGTGCATCTTCTGCTACAACAACCTTGCGATCCTTAAGAGCCGCGGCAGGAACACGGGGAACGGCCTTTGGAGATTGATCCTTCTCGTCTACGGCCTCATCATCTTCCCGCTCCTCATCATTCAGCTCTGTGCGAAGATCGATTCTTTGGGCAACAAAGTTTTGGGATTTTAGCGGAGAGGCGCCTTACTGAGGTAAAATTTCGGCCGAGCAGTTCGGCCGATTTTTTGTGCCGAAAAAAACTTCCCGCCGAAATTTTTTTCAAAGTGCGGTTGCGCGGTTGCAAAATCAGGCAAACTATGGTATAATCATGAAAAATTCGGGACGGAGCAGATCATGCAGAATGTCATTGAAGTAACCAAAGATCTTTACTATTTGGGCGGGAACGACAGGCGTCTCGCCCTCTTCGAGAGCGCATTCCCCATTCCGCGGGGCGTGAGCTATAATTCCTACCTCCTCACGGACGAGAAGACGGTCCTGTTCGACACCGTGGACAGCGCGGTTTCGGAGGTCTTTTTTGAAAACCTCTCCCACGCCCTCGGCGGGCGAAAGCTCGACTATCTTATCGTCCACCATATGGAGCCCGACCATTCGGCCACCTTCCTGCGCGTCGTCGAGACCTACCCTGAGGTCATGGTCATCACCAACCAAAAGGTCGCCATGATGCTCAAAAATTACTTTCCCTTCTCGGGAAAGAACGTCCGCCTCGTCAAGGAAGGGGACACCCTCAACGTCGGGAAGCGGAACATCTCCTTCGTCTTCGCCCCCATGGTTCACTGGCCCGAGGTCATGATGAGCTTCGTGCAGGAGGACGGGATCTTGTTCTCCGCCGACGCCTTCGGCACGTTCGGAGCATTGGGCGGGAGCATCTTTGCCGACGAACTTCCCTTTGAGAGGGACTTCCTCGACGACGCGAGAAGGTACTACTTCAACATCGTCGGAAAGTACGGCGCGCAGGTCCAGAGCGTGCTCAAGAAGGCGGCGGGCCTCCCCATCAGGACCATTTGCCCCCTCCACGGACCCATTTGGAGAAGGGCGGAGGACATCGCGTGGTATCTCGGAAAATACGACACATGGAGCAAATATCAGCCCGAGGAGAGGGGCGTTGTGCTCTTCTATGCCTCCGTCTACGGGCACACGCAGAATGCGGCGGAGATCTTGGGCGCGGAGCTTTCCGGGCGGGGCGTGCCTGTCAAACTCTATGACGTTTCCGTCACCCATGTGAGCATTTTGCTCTCCGAGGCCTTCCGTTTCAGCCACCTCGTCTTTGCTTCCACGACGTACAACAACGGCGTCTTCATCAGCATGGAGAACCTGCTCTCCGACCTCAAGGCGCACAACTTTCAGGGCAGAAAGTACGCCCTCATGGAGAACGGCTCGTGGTCGCCGCAGGCGGGCGGGCTCATGGAGAAGGCGATCTCCGAGTGGAAAAATATGGAGAAACTCGGCGAGACGGTGACAGTGACTTCCTCCGTCAAGGAGGAGACGAGGGGAAAGATCGAAGCTCTTGCGGCGGCCATCGCCGAGGACTATAAAAAATAAAAAAAGGAGGACAGTATGAAATACGTCTGTAATGTTTGCGGCTACGTGTACGATGAAGAGGCGGGGGATCCCGACAACGGCATCGCGCTCGGGACCAAGTGGGAGGACGTGCCCGATGACTTCACCTGCCCGCTCTGCGGCGTGGGAAAAGAAGAATTTTCGGCCGAATGAGTGACAGCCGCCCGAGCGTTCCGCTCGGGCGGCATTCCTTTTTCTCTCCCTTCGGGGGGCGTCTTTTACCCCATCCAAGGGGAGCCGCCTTTTACCCCCTCCATGGGAGGGGGGTAGGGGGGTGGGTCACCGCATTCTCGCTGCCCCTATTAGGGGAAGTGGCGAACGGAGTGAGCCAAAGGGGTTTTGAAACCCCTCTGTCACTTCGTGACATCTCCCCTACGAGGGGCGACAAGAAATAGGGGATTCTTCGCCTTCGGCTCTGAATGACGCACTTGCCCGAGGGGCAGAATGAGCGGAAGAGACTACCGCTTGCCCCAAAACGTTTGAAAAATATGCAAAAGTGTGATATAATGGTATCTGCATTGATCAGGAGGAGACTATGGAACAGGAAGGTCAGGTAAAAGTTCTTTCCGTCATTCCCATGCGGACGCAACTCGTCTTTCCCAATACCAACGCCATGTTCGACGTCGGGCGGGGGCTTTCCCTTGCCGCTGTCGAGCGGGCGGAGATGAACGACGGCTACGTCTTTCTCACCCGCCAGAGGGACCCGAACACCGACGAACCCGCCGCGGCGGATCTCTATGCCGTCGGGACGGTCGCCCGCATCCGCCAGACCAACCGCATCCCAGGGGAGCGGCTCCGCATCTACGCGGAGGGCCTTTACCGCGCGAGGGCGAGACAGTTTGAGACCGAGAACGGCTACATCTACGCCGTCACCGACGAGATCGTCACCGAGCACGGCGACCCGACGTTGGAGGAGGCCCACTTCCGCACGGTGAAAGGCCTTGTCGAGGAGATCGCCGAGGCGGACAGCAGGCTTGGGAAGGAGCTCGAGAACGCCCTCATCGGCGTCGCCGACATCGACGCCTATATCAACATCTGCACCTACCGCCTTCACATGCGCGAGGAACTGAAGCAGGCCATTTTGGAGCAACGCAACGAGATCGCCCGCCTTCGGCTCTTCGAGCAGTGTTTGAGCGACGAACTCGAGATCGGCAAGCTCGAGAAGAAGATCGCCGTCGACGTGCGGCGCAACATCGACAAGGCGCAGCGGGAATATTATCTGCGCGAACAGCTCAAGGCCATCCATCAGGAGCTCGGCGACGACGTCGATGAGAGCGAACGCCTCCGCGAGCGCATTCTCGCCAAGGGAATGCCCAAGCGCATCGAGGAGAAGGCCCTCACCGAGCTTGCCCGCATGGACAAGATGCCCTCCTCTTCGGCCGAATACACCGTCTTGCGCAACTATGCCGACTGGCTCCTCGACCTCCCTTGGCGGGAGGAGACGACGGACACCGAAAAGCTCTCCGACGTCGAGAAAGTGCTCGAGGAGGACCATTACGGCCTTGAAAAGATCAAAGAGAGGGTGGTCGAATATCTCGCCGTCCTCAAACTTACGGGGGAGCTCAAGGCGCCCATTCTCTGCCTTGTCGGCCCGCCCGGGGTGGGCAAGACGAGCATCGCCAAGTCCATCGCCCGCGCACTCGGCAGGAAATTTGTGAGAATGAGCCTCGGCGGGCTCAAGGACGAGGCCGAGATCCGCGGCCACCGCCGCACCTACATCGGCGCGATGCCGGGGCGCATTCTGTTTGAAATGAAGAATGCAGGCTCCGTCAATCCCGTCTTTCTCCTCGACGAGGTGGACAAAATCTCTTCGGACATGCGCGGCGACCCCGCGGACGCCCTCCTCGAGGTCCTCGACCCCGAGCAGAATTCCACTTTCCGCGACCGCTACCTCGAAGTCGAATACGACCTCTCGAAGGTCATGTTCATCGCGACGGCAAACACGCTTGACACCATTCCCATGCCCCTCCGCGACAGAATGGAGATCATCGAGCTCTCGGGCTACACGCCGCAGGAGAAGGAGCAGATCGCAAAGCGCTACCTTGTCCCCAAAAAGCGCGCGGAGAACGGCCTTACCGAGGAAAATATCCGCTTCACCGACGGCGCCCTCGCCGCGCTCATCGACGGCTATACGATGGAGGCGGGCGTGCGCTCGCTCGAGCGGACCATCGGCGCGGTGTGCAGAAAGGCGGCTGTCCGCATTGCCAAAGGGGAGGCCGACAAGATCGTCGTCAACAAGCTCAATCTCGAGAAATTCCTCGGCGCGAAGCGGTTTTTGAAGGAGGATGAGATGCTCGAGACCGACGAGGTCGGCATGGCGACGGGCCTTGCGTGGACGGCTGTCGGCGGGACGACGCTCACCATCGAAGTCTCCGCGATGCAGGGCAAGGGCGAAGTGCTCCTGACGGGCAAGCTCGGCGACGTCATGAAGGAATCGGCCCGCGCGGCCATCTCCTACATCCGCGCCCATGCCGACAAGTACGGCATTCCCGAGGACGACTTTGAGAAAAAGGACATCCATATTCACATTCCCGAGGGGGCGACGCCCAAGGACGGCCCCTCGGCGGGCATCACGATGGCGACGGCCATTCTCTCGGCCTTCACGGGAAAGCCCGTGCGGCACGACATCGCCATGACGGGGGAGATCACCCTCCGCGGCAAGGTCCTTCCCATCGGCGGATTGAAGGAAAAGGCCCTCGCGGCCTCGCGCATCGGCATCCGCGACGTCATCATTCCCGAGGAGAACAAGAAGGACGTCGAGGAGATCCCCGAGGAGGTCAGGCGGGAGCTCAACTTCATCTGCGTCAGCGACGTCGACGCGGTCTTCCGCAACGCATTTGCAGAGGGGGGGATTTAGACATGGCGGCGGCAAAATTTGTCCTGTCCGCCGCGACGGAAACGCAGTTTCTGCGGCCCGACAAGCCCATGATCGCCGTCTGCGGCAGGTCCAATGCGGGCAAATCGACGCTCATCAACATGCTTGCGGGGCAGAAAAAGCTCGCAAAGACGAGCGCCGAACCGGGCAGGACGCGGCTCGTGAATTACTTCGATTTCGGCGATTTTCTGCTTGCCGATCTGCCGGGGTACGGCTATGCGGCCGTCTCCAAGGAGGAGAAGGCGCGGTGGGCGAGGACGCTCGATCAGTTTTTCGCGCGGAAGGAGGACATTTCGCACGTCTTTGTGCTCTCGGATATCCGCAGGGACCCCACGGAGGACGACCTGCAGATGCTCTCCTTTCTGAATTATTACATCATTCCCTTCACCGTCCTCGCGACCAAGAGCGACAAGCTCTCGAGAATGAAGGTCAAGGAGCGTCTGCGCACCGTCGCGAACGCCTACGGCCTCGGCGTGGGGAACGTGATCGCCGTCTCGGGCCTCACGGGAAGCGGGAGGGAAGAACTCCTCGCAAGGATCTCCGAGATCGTCACCCGCTCATTCTGAATGAGCGTTTTTCTTGTCGCCCCTTTTAGGGGAGACGCCGAGGCGTAACGCCCCTCCTTGGAGGGGGGAATGCTCATTCTGAGGGCGAAGCCCGAAGAATCCCCTCAAACGCCCTCCCACGGAGGGGGTAATGCTCATTCTGAGGGCGAAGCCCGAAGAATCCCCTTGAACGAAGTCCGTGGGTTTATGAGATCCTTCGCCTGCGGCTCAGGATGAGCGTGCGGGGCAGGATGAGCGCGCGGGGCAGGATGAGCGCGCGTGGCAGGATTTTTATTCTTCCTCGGGATTCTTCGCTTCGCTCTGAATGACGCAGTGTCCCCTCGCTGCCCCTTTTAGGGGAAGTCCCCGAGCTTGCGAGGGGAAAGGGGTTTTGAAACCCCTCTGTCACTCACTTCGTTCGTGACATCTCCCCTAATAGGGGCGACAAGAGAAATGCGGTGACCCACCCCTACTTTACGGCGGCAGGGACCGCCGCAAAGCCCATCGCGCTTGCCAGCGCTCCTGTCGCGGCGCAGCTCACAGTGCACCGCACTGTTGAGCAGAACTGCGCCGCTCCACCCCTCCCATGGAGGGGGTAAAAATTGGCACCCCACGGAGGGGGGAATGCTCATTCTGAGGGCGAAGCCCGAAGAATCCCCTTGAACGAAGTCCGTGGGTCAATGAGATCCTTCGCCTGCGGCTCAGGATGAGCGGGCGGGGCGGGATGAGCGCGATGCGCTGGGTTTTTAATTCTTCCTCGGGATTCTTCGCTTCGCTCTGAATGACGCAGGAAACCGCCTCTGAATGACGCAGGAAACCGCCTCTGAATGACGCAGTAGTTTTCCCCCGCCGCAGTCCGAACGGCGCATTTCCCCATTTAAGGTAAGAATCGCTTGACAAACGCTTTTTCTTCGGGCTATAATGGACAGAAGCGAGGCTTTTCGGCGTAGCATGGAAGAAAAAAAGAAAAAGAAGAAGATAAATAAACAACTTCTGAATATCTGCTTTCTCGTGATCCTGATCGCCATCACGGTCATTGTCATTTTCACCGCGACGGACATTTCGTTCAGGGATATTTTTGATTTTCTCGGGAGGAGCAACCCTTGGTGGATCGCGGGCGCCATCGGGCTCATGATCGCCTCGGTCATCTTTGAGGCCATCAGCATTCACTTTATTATGCGCGGCCTCGGCGAAAAGCCCACCTTCTTCCAGTCCACCGTCTACACCGCGGCCGACCTCTATTTCTCGGCGATCACTCCTTCGGGGACGGGCGGCCAGCCCGCTTCCATATATTATATGACAAAGGACGGCATCGGCGCGGGAAAATCCTCCTTCGGGCTCGTCTTCAACCTCACCGCCTACACGCTCTCGATCATCATCATCGGCGCCGTCGCCTTTGCCGTGCGGCCCGCCTTCTTTTCGTCCATCGGCGGTTGGTTTCCGAAGACCCTCATCATCGTCGGCTGTGTCATTCAGGGCCTGCTCCTCGCCTTCTTCATCGGCTGTATGTTCTGGGGCAGTGCGGTCAAGAAGGTGGGGAACGCCATCATTTCCCTCCTCCATAAGATACATATCGTCAAGAACGTCGATAAGTGGCGGCAGAAGCTCTCGGACGAGATCGACCTCTACAAGGGGTGCCTCACCGAGATCAGGGACCACCCCGGCATGTCCATCATCAACCTTTTGAGCAACCTCGGACAGCGGATCTGCCATGTGCTCATTCCCGTCTTTGTCATCCTTGCGGTGAAGCCCGACGCCGACTTTCTGAACCTTTGCACCTGCTCGGCGCTCATCATCATCGGCTACAACTCCATTCCGCTTCCCGGCGGCGTGGGGGTGTACGAATACCTCTATCACAGCGTCTATGCCGCGGCGGGACTGGGCGGAAGCACTTTCGTCCTCTCCGCGCTCATGGTCTCCCGCTTCATCTCCTTCTACATGATCATGGTCGGCTGCGGGCTGTTCACCCTCGCCTATCATATCCACGTCATGCGCCGCCCCGCTCCCGCTGAGGACGTAGCAGGGGAAGGGGAGGAGCCTTCCGCCGAGGCAGAAGAGGGTTCTCTTCCCGCGCCGTCGGAGGAGGGAGAGATCGCGCCCGCATCGGGATCGGCGGAGGCCGCGCCCGCCTCGGAGGAGGAGCACAAGATGTTGGGGGAAGAGACCCCTTGCGACACAAACGGCCAAAAAAACACAGAATTATAGAAAAAAATTTTTCAAAATCCCCCGTCAAAATCTTGACAAGGGATTTTCAAATGTGGTAATCTTAATAAGCTGTGTCATTGTGAGTATAGGGTTGAAGCGGGAAGTTACTGAAATTCGGGGTCGAAAGCCCCCCCGACAGATAATTTCCGCCGACAAATGTGGGAGCTCGACTCCTGCGACGAACCGAGGCTTTTTTGGGAAAGGCACGGGTAAAACGTGTTTTTTTGATAAGAAGACCTCGATACGCACGGACGCGTTGACGCAGATAAAGAAACCAGTTCGGAAAAAAGGAGCATTGTTATGGCAAGCCAAAAGATCAGGATCAAACTCAGCGCTTACGACCACGCACTCGTGGACGAGGCGGCGCAACGCATCGTCGAGACGATGCAGAAGAGCGGGGCGAAGATTTCGGGGCCCATCCCCCTTCCCACGGAGCGTGAGATCATCACCATTCTCCGCAGCCCCCATAAATATAAGGACTCGCGCGAGCAGTTCGAGTGCCGCACCTACAAGCGCATCATCGACATCTACTCGCCCAATGCGAAGATCCTCGACAGCATCCACCTGCCCGCGGGCGTGGATATCAAAATCAAACTTTGACCTTATAATACTGAAACATGCCTGCTGCTGTCGCCGCGGGCTGAAACGGTATTCGGGAAATAAAAACAAGGAAAGGAGTGAACTTTATCAAAATGAGTAAAGCAATCATCGGCCGCAAGGTGGGCATGACCCAGATCTTTGCGGAGGACGGCAAGGTCATCCCCGTGACTGTCGTCGAGGCAGGTCCCTGCCCCGTCGTTCAGGTCAAGACGGTGGAAAATGACGGCTATGCGGCGCTCAAGCTCGGCTTCCTCCCCGCAAAGGAGAAGAGCCTGACGAAGCCCGAACTCGGCCAGTTCAAGAAGGCGAAGGTCGGCCCGTGCAAGTATCTGAAGGAAGTGCGCGGTGTGGAGGGTTACAGCGTCGGCGACGTCCTCAAAGCGGACGTCTTTGCCGCAGGCGACAAGGTAGACGTAGCGGGCGTATCCAAGGGCCACGGCTTCACGGGCGTCATCAAGCGTTGGAACCAGCAGCGTCTGAAGGAAACGCACGGCGTCGGCCCTGTACACAGGGAGCCCGGCTCCATGGGATCGATTAGCGATCCCTCGCGCGTGTTCAAGCACAAGCACCTCGCGGGGCAGTACGGCGTTGAGAACGTCACCGTCCTCAACCTCGAGGTCGTCCGCGTGGACGTTGCGAGGAACGTCGTTCTCGTCAAGGGCGCGATCCCCGGTCCCAAGGGGAGCATCGTCACGTTGAGAACGAGCGTGAAGAGCAAATAAGGAGTGAGACAATGGCAAGCGTAAAAGTTTACAATATCAAAGGCGAAGAGGTGGAAACGCTCGAGCTCAATGATGTGCTCTTCGGCGCCGATTACAATGAGCCGCTCATCCATCAGGCGGTCGTCACCTATCTTTGCAACCAGAGGCAGGGCACGAAGTCCGCACTCACCCGCACCGAAGTGCGCGGCGGCGGCATCAAGCCGTGGAGACAGAAGGGAACGGGCAGAGCGCGTCAGGGCTCCATCCGTGCGCCCCAGTGGACGAAGGGCGGCGTCGTCTTTGCGCCCAAGCCCCGCGACTTCACCAAGAAGATGAATGTGACGGCGAGAAGGAACGCATTCTTCTCCGCCCTCTCCAAAAAGCTCGCGGACGGCGAACTCATCGTCGTGGACGAAGTGAAGCTCTCCGCTCCGAAGACGAGGGAGATGGAGGCCGTCAGGAAGGCCCTTCACCTCGACAAGCGCGCGGTCCTCGTCATGGACGAGCCCGACGAGAGCGTCATTCTCGCCGCGAGGAACCTTCCCACCCTTTCCACGCTCTCCGTGGACGAGATCAACACCTATGAGGTCGTCTCGAATGCGGTGGTCGTGCTCACGAAGGGCAGCGTGAAAAAACTCGAGGAGGTTTATTGCTGATGACACCCGAAGATATCATTCTCAGTCCCGTCCTCACCGAAAAGGGCTATGACGGGATCGCGACCAAGAAATACACGTTCAGAGTCAAGCGGGACGCCAACAAGACCCAGATCAAGATCGCGGTCGAAACGATGTTCTCCGTCAAGGTCAAGAGCGTGAACACCGTATCCCTTCCCGGGAAGCTCAAGAGAATGGGGCGCAACGAAGGTTACACCCCCGCGACGAAGAAGGCGGTCATCCAGCTCACGGACGACAGCAAGCCCATCGAATTCTTCAACTCGCTGTCGTAACCGAAGGAGAGTAGAAAAATGGCAATCAAGAGATACAAACCTACATCCGCCGCGAGGCGTCTGATGACGGTTCCCGTCTATGGGGACATCGCCAAGGCAAAGCCCGAACGCGCCCTCCTCGAGGACCAGAGAAAGTCGGGCGGCAGGAACAATGCGGGCAAGATCACCGTCCGTCACATCGGCGGCGGCAACAGGAGAAAGTACCGCATCATCGATTTCAAGCGCAACAAGGACGGCGTCCCCGCGACCGTCAAGTCCATCCAGTACGACCCCAACCGCAGTGCGAACATCGCGCTCCTCGTCTACGCGGACGGCGAGAAGAGATACATTCTCGCTCCCGTCGGCCTCAACGTCGGCGACAAGGTGGTGAGCGGGCCCGGTTCGGACATCAAGGTCGGGAACGCGATGCCCCTTTCGGATATCCCCGTCGGTACGATGGTCCACAACATCGAGCTTCGCCCCGGCAAGGGCGGGCAGATCGCGAGGGCTGCGGGCATTGCCGCGCAGATCATGGCCAAGGAGGGCGCCTTCGCAACGCTGAAGATGCCTTCGGGCGAGATGCGGCTCGTTCCCATCCAGTGCAGGGCGACGATCGGTCAGGTCGGCAACGTCGAGCATGAGATCATCCGCATCGGCAAGGCGGGCAAGACCCGCCACCTCGGGGTCCGTCCCACCGTCCGCGGTTCGGTCATGAACCCGAACGACCACCCGCACGGCGGCGGCGAAGGCAAGAGCCCCGTCGGCCACGCGGGACCCGAGACGCCTTGGGGCAAGCCTGCTCTCGGCTACAAGACGAGAAAGAAGAAGAACCCCACGAGCAAGTTCATCCTCAAGAGGATCAATTAAAGGAGGAAGTGACAAATGTCGAGAAGTATCAAAAAAGGCCCTTACGTCGAACCGAAACTCCTTGCAAGGATCGAGGCGATGAACGAGGCAAACGAGAAGAAAGTGCTCAAAACTTGGTCGAGAGCTTCTACGATCTTCCCCCAGATGGTCGGGCACACGATCGCGGTGTACGACGGCAGGAAGCACGTTCCCGTCTATATCACGGAAGATATGGTCGGCTGCAAGCTCGGCGAGTTCGCTCCCACGAGAACGTTCCGCGGGCACACATCCGCAAAGACGACGGCTCCCGCCGCGGCGAAGAAGTAAGGAGATGAGACGAAATGGCCGGTAATATGAAGAAAAAGACCGAGAGAGTGGCGGCGGCGAGAGACACCCGCCCCCATGCGGTCGCAAAGTATATCAGGGTCTCTCCCTACAAGGTGAGAACGGTTCTGGACCTCATCCGCGGCAAGTCCGTCGCGGAGGCGCAGGCCATCCTCCTCAACTGCGTGAACGGCGGCGCCGCTCCCACCTACAAGGTCTTGATGAGCGCGGTCGCAAACGCCGAGCACAACCAAGGCATGGACAGGGGCGACCTCTACGTCGCCGCCTGCTATGCGGACGGCGCAACGAGCCTCAAGCGCATGCAGCCTGTCAGCAAGGGCAGAGGACACGCGATCCTCAAGAGATCGAGCCACATCACCGTCATTCTTGACGTAAAGAAAGCGGAGGGAGAGATTTAACATGGGTCAGAAAGTAAATCCCCACGGATTGAGAGTAGGCGTCATCAAGGGTTGGGATACCCAGTGGTATGCCGACAAGAAGGAGTTTTCCGCATTTTTGAAGGAAGATAACGTCATCCGTACCTTCCTCAAGAAGAAATACTATGCCGCGGCGATCTCGAGGATCCTCATCGAGCGTGCGGCGGGCAAGATCGTCGTCACCATCCAGACGGGCCGCCCCGGCGTGCTCATCGGGAAGCAGGGCGCCGAGATCGACGTCATCAAGAAGGACCTTGCGCGCCTCACGGGCGGGAAGCAGGTCATCATCAACGTCACGGAAGTCAGGAAGATCGACGCGGACGCGCAACTCGTCGCCGAGAGCGTGGCCGCCCAGCTCGAGAAGCGTATCGCCTTCAGGCGCGCCATCAAGCAGGCCATCGGCAGGACGATGCGCGCGGGCGTGAAGGGTGTCAAGATGCAGGTCTCGGGCCGCCTCGACGGCAGGGAGATCGCGGGTTGCGAGCACTACCATGAGGGCTCCATTCCCCTTCAGACCCTCCGCGCGGACATCGACTACGGCTTTGCCGAGGCGCACACCACCTTTGGCATGATCGGCGTCAAGTGCTGGATCCACAAGGGCGAAGTCCTCAAAGGCGGCAAAAGAGCGGAAGGAGGCAAATAATGTTAATCCCGAAGAGAGTGAAAAGAAGAAAGCAGCACCGCGGCTCCATGAAGGGGCAGGCGAACAAGGGCAACGTCATCGCATACGGTGAGTACGGCCTTGTCGCCGAGGGCGCTGCAAGGATCAAATCCAACCAGATAGAGGCCGCCCGTATCGCCATGACGAGATTCATCAAGCGCGGCGGGCAGGTTTGGATCGATATCTTCCCCCACAAGCCCATCACCCGTCACCCCGCCGAAGCCCGTATGGGTTCGGGCAAGGGCGGCGTCGAGTACTGGGTCGCGGTGGTGAAACCGGGCAGAGTGATGTTTGAGATGGCGGGCGTCCCCGAGGACGTCGCACGCGAGGCAATGCGCCTTGCCGCCCATAAACTGCCCGTGAAGTGCAAATTCGTCAAGAAAGAGAGCGCGGGAGAGACGCCCGCCGCGAATACTTCGGAAGGCGGTGAAGGCTGATGAAAAGCGAATTCAAGAACATGACCGACGTTGAACTCGAAAAGAAGCTGAAGGACTTAAAGAGCGAGCTCTTCAGCCTGCGTTTCCGCCACGCGAGCGGACAGCTCGAAAATCCCCTGTCGATCAGGACGTGCAAACGGAACATCGCGCGGGTGAATACGGAGCTGCGGGCCCGTAAGGCGAAATAGGAGTGAATCATGGAAAGAAATCTCAGGAAAGAAAGAGTCGGCATCGTGGTTTCCGACAAGATGGATAAGACGGTCGTCGTCGCGGTAGAGGAGAAGCGCAAGCACCCTGTCTACAAGAAGACGATCACGCGCACCAAGCGCTTCAAGGCGCATGACGAGGACAACCTCTGTGCCGAGGGAGACATCGTCCGCATCGTTGAGACGAGGAAACTCTCCAAGGATAAGAATTGGAGAGTCGCCGAGATCGTCGAGAAGGCGAAGTAAGGCGGGAGGAACACAAGAATATGATACAACCTCAAACAAGATTAAAGGTAGCGGATAATTCGGGCGCGAAGGAGATCATGTGCATCCGTGTTCTCGGCGGCAGCTTCAGAAGGACGGGCAACATCGGCGACGTCATCGTCGCCTCCGTCAAGACTGCCACCCCCGGCGGCGCCGTGAAGAAGGGCGAAGTCGTGAAGGCCGTCATCGTGAGGACCTCCAAGGGCATCCGCCGTCCCGACGGGACATATATCCGTTTTGACGACAACGCTGCCGTCATCATCGACGCGCAGAAACAGCCGAGGGGCACCCGTATCTTCGGCCCGATCGCGAGAGAGTTAAGGGAGAAGGATTACATGCGTATCATTTCCCTCGCTCCCGAGGTACTGTAAGGAGGCCAATGCAATGAATGTAAAAGTCGGCGACACAGTGCTTGTGATCACAGGCAAATATAAGGGAAAGCAGGGCAAGGTCCTGAAGTGCGACCCCAAGACGGGCAGAGTCATCGTCGAGGGCGTCAACATGGTCTTCAAGCACGAGAAGGCGAGAAAGGCCAATGAGACGAGCAGGATCGTCAACGAGGAGTCGTACATCGCCGTTTCCAACGTCATGGTCGTCTGCCCCTCCTGCAACAAGCCCACGCGCGTCTATCACGCAGTGGTGGACGGCAAGAAGATCCGCATCCACGGCGGAAAGGACGGCTGCGGCAAGCCTCTCGACGGGGGAGCCGCGGCGAAGAAGGGCAGGAAGGCCGCTCCCGCTCCCGAGGCGGAGGCGCCCAAAAAGCGCACGAGAAAGCGCAGCCAGAAGACCGCGGAGACAGCCGCAGAGGCGCCCGCGGATGAGAAAAAGGACTGACGGGCGGAGGAATAGATCATGGCAAAGAAAGTTGAAGTGAAAGAAACGACGCCCGAAGTGAAGGTGCCGAGCAGGGTCAAGACCCTCTATGAGACAGAGGTCGTCCCCGCACTCATCAAGAAGTTCGGCTACAAGTCGGTGATGGAAGTTCCCCGTCTCGAGAAGATCGTCATCAACACGGGCCTCGGCGACATCAAGGACAACCAGAAGTCCATGCAGACCGTCGAGCGCGAGCTCATGATGATCACGGGACAGAAGCCCATCTACCGCAAAGCGACCAAATCCGTTGCGAATTTCAAGCTCCGTGAGGGCATGAACATCGGACTCAAAGTCACCCTCCGCGGGACGAGAATGTACGATTTCTATGACAAGCTCGTCTCCATCGCCCTTCCCCGCGTCCGCGACTTCCGCGGCGTGTCGGACAAGGCCTTCGACGGCAGAGGCAACTACGCTTTGGGTCTCAAAGAACAGCTGATCTTCCCCGAGATCTCCTATGATCAGGTGGAGAAGATCCGCGGCATGGACGTCTGCATCGTCACCACGGCGAAGACGGACGAAGAAGCGAGAGAGCTCCTGAGGCTCCTCGGAATGCCCTTCAAGAAGTGAGGATCAAGACATGGCAAAGAAATCAATGATCAGTAAACAGCAGCGGGAGCCCAAATTCTCGACCCGCGCATACACCCGTTGCTCGATCTGCGGGAGACCGCACGCAGTTCTCAGGAAGTACGGCGTCTGCCGTATCTGTTTCAGGAACCTCGCGTACAGAGGGGAGATCCCCGGCGTCAAGAAGTCGAGCTGGTAAGGAGGCGAAAGATGACAGATCCTATTGCAGATATGCTCACAAGAATCAGAAACGCGCTCATGGTGAAGAAGGAGACCGTCGAGATCCCCTCCTCCAACATGAAGAAGGCGATCGCCGACATCCTCCTCAAGGAAGGTTACGTCAAGGACGTCAAGTTCGTCGAGGACGGGTACAACGGCAAGATCGTCATCACACTCAAGTACACCGATGCGAAGCAGTCGGTCATCGGCGGTCTCAAGCGCGTGTCCAAGCCCGGTCTCCGCACATACAGCGGCGCGGCGGATATGCCCAAAGTGCTCGGCGGTTTCGGCATCGCGATCGTCTCCACGAGCAAGGGCATCATGACGGATAAGCAGGCCAAGGCCGCGAATATCGGCGGCGAAGTGCTCTGCTACGTTTGGTAAGGAGGGGGAGAGATATGTCGAGAATCGGTAAGAAAGTCATCCCCGTCCCCGCGGGCGTCACCGTCGATTTCACGGACGGCGTCGTCACCGTCAAGGGTCCCAAGGGGACCCTCACCCGCGAGATCAAGGGCAACATCGACATCAGGCACGAGGGTGCGGACATGCACGTCCTCGCGCTCGACGAAGAGGAGAAGACCAACGCGCTCCACGGCCTCTACCGCGCGCTCATCGCCGACATGGTGAAGGGCGTGTCCGAGGGCTTCACGATCGCCCTTGAGGTCAAGGGCGTCGGCTGGAAGGCGCAGATGCAGGGCAATAAGCTCGTGCTCAACGTCGGTTTTTCCCATCCCGTCGAGGTCGTCCAGCCCGAGGGCATCACACTTGCATGCCCCACGCAGACGGACATCACGGTCAGCGGCATCGATAAGATCAGGGTGGGACAGGTCGCGGCAGACCTCCGCGCCATCCGCAAGCCCGAGCCCTACCACGGCTACGGCATCCGCTACAAGGGCGAGCATGTCGAGCACAAGGAAGGCAAGACTTCGGGCAAGGCCAAGAAGTAAAGGAGCGTGAAACATGATCACAAAAATTGATAAGAATGCGGTTAGACAGCGTCGTCACGCTCGCGTCCGCAAGACTGTTTCGGGAACCCCCGAATGTCCCCGTCTCTCCGTTTACAGGAGCACGAAGAACATCTATGTGCAGTTCATCGACGACGTAAACGGCAAGACGCTCGCCTCCGCCTCCACGCTTGAGAAATCCGTGCAGAGCGAGATCGCGGGCAAGACCAAGACGGAAGCGGCGAAGATCGTAGGCAAGATCGCAGGCGAACGCGCGAAGAGCGCGGGCATCACCGACGTCGTGTTCGACAGAGGCGGCTATCACTACACGGGGCGCGTACAGGCGCTCGCAGACGGCGCGCGTGAAGCCGGTCTCAATTTCTGACGGGAGGAAAGGAACAAATGGCAAGAGAACAGAGACCTCAAAGAAGACAGGAACAGGACGACGGACTCATCAAAAAGACCATCTGCATCAACCGCGTGAGCAAGACCGTCAAGGGCGGCAAGAACATGCGCTTTGCGGCGCTCGTCGTCGTCGGCGACGGTGCGGGCAGGGTCGGCTTCGGACAGGGCAAGAGCAAGGAAGTCCCCGAGGCGATCGAGAAGGCCACGCAGGCCGCGAAGAAGAACATGATCTCCGTCCCGATCGTCGATACGACCATTCCCCATGAAGTCCTCGGCCGCTTCGGCAAGGGAGCCGTTCTGATGCTCCCCGCTGCAGAAGGTACGGGCGTCATCGCGGGCGGTCCCGTGCGTGCGGTCATGGAGGCCGCGGGTGTGAAGAACATCAGGACCAAGTCCCACGGTACACAGAACCCCGGCAACTGCGTCAAGGCGACCATTGCGGGCCTTGCGTCCCTCAAGACGGCGGAAGAGATCGCCGCGCTCCGCGGCAAGACCGTCGAAGAGATCATTTGAGGAGGCAGAAGAGATGGCAAAGGTAAAAGTTACGCTCGTAAAGAGCACCATCGGGCAGATCGAATCTGTCAAGGCGACGGTCGCGGCGCTCGGGCTCAAGAAGATCCGTTCGTCCAACATTCTCGAAGATACGCCCGCACTGCAGGGGCAGATCAAGAAGGTCGCGCACCTCATCAAAGTGGAGAGCGTTTAAGGAGACAGCAATGAGAATCGATACATTATCTCCCGCAGAGGGAGCAAATACCCCCGCAAAGCGTCTCGGGCGCGGCATCGGATCGGGCCTCGGCAAGACGAGCGGCAAGGGTCACAAGGGCCAGTGGGCGCGTTCGGGCGGCGGCGTGAGACCGGGCTTCGAGGGCGGCCAGATGCCCCTTGCCCGCAGGCTTCCCAAGCGCGGATTCAACAACAAGTGGAGAAAGGAGTATGTCGTCGTCAACCTCGGAAGGCTCAACGATCTTCCCGAGGGGACCGTCGTCGACTACGGCTATGTTCTTGAGAACGGTCTCGCAAAGGAAGTCAAGAACAACCGCGGGCTGAAAGTGCTCGCGGGCGGAGAACTCTCCGTCAAACTCACTGTGCGCGCGGCAAAATTCTCCGCCTCGGCCAAAGAGGCGATCGAGAAGGCGGGCGGCACGGCAGAGGTCATCGAGTGATAGCGTTTCACTCGGTGCAGAAAGGAGTCAACCATGTTTGAAACGATAAAAAACGCCTTTCGCAATAAGGATATCAGGAAGAAACTGCTCTTGACGTTTCTCATCCTGCTGATCTTCCGCCTCGGGTGCTATATCCCCGTCCCCGGGCTGTTGCGTTCCAATTTTGAGAATGCCATCAAGGGCAACGATTTCCTTGCCCTCATGAGCGGCATCACGGGCAACGCGCTCCAGAATGGGACGCTCTTCGCACTCGGCATCGGGCCCTACATCAACGCCTCCATTATTGTCCAGCTCCTGACGGTCGGCATTCCCGCCCTCGAGAGATGGAGCAAGCAGGGCGAAGAGGGCACGCGGAAGATCACCAACCTCACCCGCATCATCACGATCGTGCTTGCGATCGTCCAGTCCATCGGCATCATCGTGCTCTTCGGTTCGAACACGCAAAATGATGACGGTACGATAGGGTCGATCCAGACGTCGCTGTTCTTCTCGCAGGAGATCGGCGAAACGGGGGCGCTCTGGCTCGCGGGCGTGTTCATGACCGTCGTCTATACGGCGGGCGCGTGCCTCGTCATGTGGCTCGGCGAACGCATCACCGACTTCGGCATCGGCAACGGCATCTCGCTCATCATCTTCATCGGTATCCTTTCGACGGCAGGCATCGCGATCGTTGACAAGTTCAAGGTCGTGTTCGGCATCGGTGTGGCGCAGGACGTCAACCAGCTCTGGAACATCGCCCTCTTCATCGTGCTTGCGATCGTCATCTTCTTCGCGGTCACCTTTGTCGACCTCGCGGAGAGAAAGGTCCCCATCAACTATGCAAAGCAGGTCCGCGGCAACAGGATGATGGCCGCGCAGTCGTCTTCGATCCCCATGAAGATCACGGGCGGCGGCGTCATGCCCCTCATCTTCGCGTTCGCGATCATCTCCTTCCCGTCCATGCTCATGAGCATCGTCCCCTCGTGGAACGACGAACTGGTATGGTGGCAGACCTACTTCTCGGGCAGCTCGCCCTTGTGGTATGGACAGGTCATCTACGCGCTCGTGCTTGCGATCCTCATCTTCATCTTCGCATTCTTCTATTCGCAGATCCAGTTCAATCCCGAGGACATTTCGAGGAACATTCAGCAGAACGGCGGCTTCATCACGGGGATCCGTCCCGGCAAGCCCACCGCGCAGTACCTCGACAAGATCAACAAGCGCATCACGCTCTTCGGCGCGATCTTCCTGACGCTCATGGCGTTCATCCCCTCGGTGATGTTCTCTTGGGCAGGGCAGGATCTCGTCAACGTATTCTCTACCACGGGTATCCTCATCGTCGTCGAGGTCGCTCTGGAGTTCGACAAACAGCTTCAGGCGCAGATCTCCATGAAGCAGTATAAGGGATTTTTGAAGTAAAAAGTTTCGAACGATTTGTTTGCTCGCCCCGCCACTTTCTCGCCCCCTCCGTGGGAGGGGTGGAGCGGCGCAGTTCTGCTCAACAGTGCGGTGCACTGTGAGCTGCGCCGCGACAGGAGCGCTGGCAAGCGCGACGGGCTTTGCGGCGGTCCCTGCCGCCGTAAAGTAGGGGTGGGCCACCGAATCCTTCTCGTCGCCCCTTATAGGGGAGATGTCACGAACGTAGTGAGTGACAGAGGGGTTTTGAAACCCTTCAGTCACCTTCGGTGACAGCTCCCCTACAGGGGAGCCAAGGGGAACCCCAACCTTTCACTTCGTAATATCCCCAAACAAACCATTAAGGAGGCAACATGAAACTCATTCTTCTCGGCGCCCCCGGCGCAGGAAAGGGAACGCAGGCGACGAAGATCGCCGAGCGGTACGGCCTTGTGCATATCTCCACGGGGGACATCTTCCGCGCGAATATCAAGAACGGTACGGAGATCGGCCTCCTCGCCAAATCTTACACCGACAAGGGCCTCCTCGTTCCCGACGAAGTGACCGTCGCCATCGTCAAGGACAGACTGACTTGGGACGATTGCAAGAACGGGTACCTGCTCGACGGTTTCCCCCGCAACCTGTATCAGGCCCAGCAGCTCGATACATTTGCGAAGATCGACGGCGTCGTCAATATCAACATCGACCATAAACTTCTGATGGACCGCCTCTGCGGCAGGAGAGTTTGCAGAGATTGCGGCGAGAGCTACCATGTCTCCTCTTTGGGCGGCGTCACGACGTGCGCCCGTTGCGGCGGGGAGCTCTACCAGCGGAAGGATGACAATCCCGAGACGGTGGCGGCGCGCCTTGCCGTTTACAACGAACAGACGGCCCCCCTCATCGAGTACTATGGCAAGAAGGGATTGATCCTCAACGTTACAGGCAGCGAGGCGCCTGCGGAAGTCCTCTTTGAGGAAGTCAAGAAGGTCCTCGACGCCCTCCAATGATCCGTCCCAAGACAGAGGAAGAGATCGCGCTCATGCGCGAGCCCTGCCGCATCGTCAAAGAGTGCCTTGCATTCGTCGGCGAGCGGATCTGTGCAGGCATGACGACGAAGGAGGTGGACGATCTCGTCTACCGCTTCATCAAGGCGGAGGGGGCCGAGCCGAGCTGTCTCGGCTACTACGGCTATCCCGCTTCCGCCTGCGTCTCCGTCAATGAGGTCGTCGTGCACGGCATTCCCGACGGCAGAGTTCTCGAGGAGGGCGACATCGTCAGCGTCGATCTGTGCGCCTATAAGAACGGCTTTCACGGCGACGGCGCGAGGACGTTCTGCATCGGACAGGTCAGCCCGCAGAACCAGAAGCTCGTCCGCGTCACCGAGGAGTGTTTCTTTCACGGCATCGACGGCCTGAAGGCGGGAACGCCTCTCTACGACATCAGTTACCGCGTCCAGCAGTATGCGGAGAAGAACGGCTTTTCGGTCATCCGCTCGTACACGGGACACGGCATCGGGCGCGAAATGCACGAGGACCCCGGGGTGCCCAACTTCGGAAGAAGGGGGACGGGCCCGAGGCTCGAGGCGGGAACGGTCATCTGCGTGGAGCCGATGATCGCCGCGGGCGGCTGGCGCGTCAAGGTCAAAGACGACGGCTGGACGGCCGTCATGGCCGACGGGAAGTGCGCCGCGCACTACGAAAACACCCTCGTCATCCGTGAGGACGGCGTGGAAATTCTGACGCTTTAAGGGAGAGAGTATGTCGAAGGACGACGTTATCGAAGCAGAGGGCAGGGTCATCGAGGCGCTTCCCAATGCAACATTCAAGGTGAAACTTTCCAACGGCCACATCATCACGGCATACATCTCGGGAAAGTTGAGAATGAACTATATCCGCATCATCGAGGGCGACGCCGTCAAACTCGAGATGAGCCCCTACGATCTGACCAAGGGCAGGATCACGTGGCGAAGTAAAAATTGA
>CANQOX010000012.1 GCA_947625595.1 uncultured Clostridia bacterium | reverse complement strand
CAGAGGGCAATTTGAACGGTCAAGTAGCGATTTGAACGGTTGATTGAAAGGGTATCATTATCCGTGGGATATCACATGATGCACGGTCTATAAGTATTCTGCTTATAGACCGTCTTTTTGCTATTTTTGGGGCGTTTTTGCCCGTTTGGGCGCTTAAAAAAGGAAACTCGTCTCTTGCGATTCGCGTTAAAGGCTTTTCTTTGCGGCAAATCATTGTCTGTAGAGGGTAATAGAAACCGTTCGTAACGCTTCTTTTGGTATGGACAAAAAGCACGCTCCTGTCAGATTTGAATGTGAAAATCTTTGTAACATTTTCCCTTGTCAAACCGTCTTATTTTATAGAGAAAATATAATTCAAAGGAAGGAGAAACTATGAAGAGAATCGTTACCTATGATGTCAAGCAAGGGCATGATTATCAGGCTTTTTATGACTATGTAGAACAGATGGGCGCAGAGAAAATTACAGAATCCACCTATCTCTTCGATACGAATTTGGGACAACGAGATTTTGCCAACAAGATAAGATCCCTGTTTAAGCGGGGAGATGCGGTCGCGTATATCAGTTACGACTCGAAGGCAGGAACGCTTTTTTATGAACGCCTTTAATTCAGCTTGCTCAATCTCAAACGGATGATAACTATTTGACTTCGATTTTGCGTTGTAGTAAAATGATATAAAACGCAACGGATGATGGCAATGATAAAGCAAATTGAAGTCACTCTCCCCGCGCCCAGCGGGAATCAGACGAGAACGGCTTATGTGTATCTTCCCAAAGCTTACGACGAGAAAAAGCGTTTCCCCGTTTTGTATATGTTTGACGGACAAACCGCCTTTTTCGACGACACCGCGCCATACGGTGACAGTTGGCGCATGGGGGAGATCCTCGACAAGCTCCAAGCCGAGATTATTGTCGTAGCCGTGGAAGCGGACAGAGAAGATCGTCTGACGGAATATTCGCCTTTCCCGTTTCAGTCCAAATATGGTTCGTCTGAGGGCAGGGGCGAGGCATATATGGATTGGCTTGTCGGTACGTTCAAGCCGATGATTGATGCAACCTAAGGACATTGATGGCATCATATAGCATTCTATCGTCAACAAGTAGTCAAAACGAGGGTTAAATGGATACAAGGAAGTTAATCGAAGAGACACAGCGAATCGCAAATGCGGCTTATTACGAAACAAATGGAAGACGGATCATATTCGAGGATCCCGATGGATTATCTACTGCATGCGTTTATAATCCTACCTTTATAAAGGAATGCGTTGACAATATGAGAAGAGCGGAGGCGGAAGAACACCAGCGAACCGAGTATGTTGTAGCTCAGGACGATTCCTTTGTGGCGGCGAGATTGTACGGCAGCGGCAAGACCATCGTATTGAACTTTGCGAATGCCTATCATCCAGGTGGCGGCTTTTTAGCTGGTTCAACCGCCCAAGAGGAAATGCTCTGTCGTTGCAGTACACTATACAAATCCCTTTCAAGTGATTCGGCGCGAGAATTGTATGATTATAACCGTTCCCATCATGGCCCCGACTGTTCAGATTATGTAATCATTTCGCCGCATGTTGCCGTGTTTCGCGATGTGGACTATTCCTTGCTGGATGAACCGTTATATACTGCGGTGTTGACATCTGCGGCTCCTAATCGTTATGTCGAAGAAAAATCGTTGAGTGAAGAACAGATAAGGAAAATCTTTGAAAGAAAAATCGAAAATATCCTTGCTCTGGCGGCACATAACAGATATGAAACCATTGTGTTAGGGGCTTGGGGTTGCGGAGCATTTGGCAATGATGCTCACGATGTGGCACAATATTTTTATCAAAAACTTGTGGTGGAGAAGTATGATCGATTTTTCCGCCGAGTAATTTTTTCGATTTATGTATCGGAAAGGGCTCGCAATTTGTACTCTTATAATGCGTTTCAAACAGCGTTTGCGGGATTCAAAGGTGGAGACTGAGCAGGCTGATTCGCCGTCATTTTCAAGCAAAATCAAAACGAAGCAGATTGACTTTGCACAGCCAATATGGTATATTATAGGAGGCTAATATGTGGTGGGAGATAGCCGCGGATATCGCTACGGTTGCAACAAGTATTTCGCTTATTATCGCTATTATTCAGCTGATAAGGGAGAAGGGGAACGAGAATACTGCGTCTTTCTTTTATCTGCATAAATACTTGTCGCAGGAGCAGTTCAGCATTGCCCGCAAGAAAGTCCGTACTGAATTATTCAAAAAGGAATATGGTAGCTGGACCGATGACGACAAGGAGCAGGCAAACAGAGTTTGTGCGAGCTATGATCAAGCGGGCATTCTGATCAGTGCCGGGGTAATCAATTCTAAAACCACGAAAGGATTCCTCAGCTCTTCGTGGGGGAGAAGTATCGTTGACCAATATGAATGTCTCAATGACTTCCTAAACGATTTGCAGACTCCCGCGCAAACAGGGAAAGAGTTCTTCCATCATTTTACTTGGTTATATCAACAGGCAAAAAAGTATCAGGACGGTGAAAAATCATGAAAAAGATTGCCTTTATTAGAACAGGTGGGCAGACGGGCGTCGACCGTGCCGCTTTGGATTTTGCCAAGGAGAATAAGCTTCCTATCCTTGGTTGGTGCCCCAAAAATGGTTGGGCGGAAGATATGCCGACTGCCCCAGGGATTAGGGCGCTTTTCCCCGAACTCCAAGAAACCCCATCTGATGACGTTGCGCAGCGGACAAGATGGAATGTAAGAGATTCTCATGCGACTCTTATCATTAATCCCCGCACCTCCGCTTCTTCAGATGGTACAAGTGTTACGGTAAAAGCGGCCAAAGAGATGCGTCGCCCTCTTTTGGAGGTTTGGGATGAAAAAAGTGCGCCTGAGGTTGTGGCTTGGCTGATGACGTTTGGCAATGAGTTGACATTAAATGTCGCTGGACCGAGGGCAAGTGAATGCCCCGAGGCATATAAAATGGCCAAGAGGATATTGGAGGGGATGGTTAGCTCGCTCAAAGAGATAGAGGGGCGCGAAGGTACGGTGATTATCAGAGATGACACCAATGAGGAAGAGGGGGATAAAGTGGAAATTGATCCCAAATTTGTGGAGGCACTTAAAGTTGTAATAAAAGAGGGGAAAGCGTCAATTTCATTGATTCAGCGCAAGTGCGCAATCGGCTACAATCATGCTGGTCGAATCATCGAGATGATGGAGCGGATGGGATATGTGACGCCATTTGAACGTACCGTTACTGCGCGTGGGGTTCTTATTACCCAAGCGGACTTTATTGCGAAATATGGTGAGTGGGATTCCAAACACTAAAAAATGGGATCCCTCTATTTTGATGTTAAAGACAATTGTGCTGTTTATTACGGGCGATGCACATGGACAGCATGATTTTTGTGTAGCGATTGTATTTCGCAGATGCATGCTTGAAGCATACAGAGAAGGGCTATGTGGTCATTGCCAGGGATTTCGGCGGCGTATGGAGCGAGCGTGGCTTGGGGACGACGCCCCCCAAGTATGCGCATGCTGTTTATTGCACCGTTCATGGACGGCAACCGTGAGAGCTTCGACGTGTCCAAGGCCTATCCTGTGGAAATTGTAATGGCAGGAAGGTGCGGGGAATAGCCTGAACATCATTCACTTGATGCGTGGACAAGTGTTTGAGATAGAGGGGAAGACCTTTTTCATGTTAAGCGGTGCGACCAGCATCGACAAGTATTTGCGCACAGAGGGGATAAGTCGGTGGGCTCAGGAATTGCACACCTACGAGGAGCATGATGAGGGAATTGCCAATCTCAAACGGTATAACAATACGGCGGATTATATCGTCGCGCATTCTTGTGATGAAAAGGCGTTCTGGTATCCTCCGCTTCGCGAACGGAGCATCAAAATGGAGACATTCCCCGAAAATCGCATGCTGTTGCTTTTTGAAGATACAGCCCGCTACGGGCATTGGAATTTTGGACACTATCACATGGACGGCGACTTGACGGTAAATGAACCGTGTTCATCAATGAATTGATAAAATTATAGAATAGTCGTTCGTTTTATTAAAAAATAACGGTGAGTATTGAAGCTTAGCTAATAAGCAATTTTTAATCAATGTACTCACCGTTATTTTTTGTGGTATCACGAAGTTCTACTTTTTAGTTTTTTTGCGAAACTCTCTGCCTTGGCGTATTCTTTTCATTGCAGTTTTTACTAAAATACAAGTATACGCAACTACAGTTAAACAAATTGCTGCAATGAAAATGGGGTTGAAAATATGACTGAGATTGGCGAACAATGCCGTCAGCAGGTTGTAGATTGCCTCTAATCCGACAATGATTCCAAAAAAGGTGAGAAAATTGGAAAATAACTCGCCGTTTTCATTCTTTTCATAGTTCGAAATGAATGAGAAAAGTTCGATTGTTTGATTGGCATTGCCGAGCGTCCCCTTTATTGCATCTGCGATATCCCACACGTGATAGAACTCATTAAAATAGCCAATCTCTTCATTATTAGTTAAAAAAATCGCGGGGCTTTCGATTGTTTGCAACACTCTTTGATAGTATGCCAACTGCCATCGTTCATAGCGCGTCAAACTTTTCTTGTCGCAAATAAGATGCATAAAATCCGATATAAGCATAACGCTGGAGTAAATCATGCTACAATCAATCAGACTCACAAATTCTTTATTGTCGTTTTCAGCTTCCATTACGCAGCAAAAATTCTGACCGATTTCGCTACTTCCTTCCATAACAGGCATTACCCAGTCAAATTCTGTTTTAGCGTATTCGGGATATTATATCACGAAAGACAGTAAATCGCAACAGTTTGCGAAGTCATAGAAAGAGAAGGATTGCCCATAACGAGAGGAATAATCGCAATGTCCCCAAAAATCAATTCACCAGTTTTGTGGAATCAAATTGTTATGGGGATCCTTCGGTCGCTTCGTTCCCTCAGAATGAGCGCGCGGGGCGGCAATAGAATGAGCGACAGGCGCGGGGGCGAGCATCGCCCCCGCGCCTGTCATAGAAGAACCATGATGCAACTTGCTATCAACATGGCCTTGATTCTTTCACCGAACTGTGATATAATGTCGCTATAAGAAAAAACCCTTCCTTGAGGGAAGGGGGTCGCCGATGCGAAAAAACGGTCAAGATAAATCTTTATTTGAACTCTGTCTTGTTGTTCTGTAATGCGATTATAACATACAGCGGCAAAAAAGTCAAGGGGGGAGGAAAAAAAATATGAAAAAATTTTATCTTGGTCTGGATATTGGGACCGATTCGGTCGGCGCCGCCTGTACCGACGAAGCTTATCGCCTTCTCCGCGCGAAAGGGAAGGATCTTTGGGCCGTGCGGCTCTTTGATCCGGCCGAAGATGCGAAACAGCGCAGGATGTATCGCACTGCACGCCGCAGGCTTTCGCGCAGAAGACAGCGCATCGCGCTCTTGCAGGAACTCTTCGCTCCTTTCTTGGACGATGAAACGTTCTTTTTGCGTCTGAAAAACAGCGCACTCTATGAAGAGGACAAGCCGCAGGGACTTCCGCGCTTCACCCTGTTTGCCGATCCGAATTACACGGATAAACAGTTTTATGCGCAATACCCGACGATCTTTCATCTCAGGCAGAAACTCATCGAGGAGGGTGCGGACGATCTCCGACTGTATTACCTTGCCCTGCATCATATCATCAAATATCGCGGGCATTTTCTCTTTGAGGGAGAATCGGTGAGCAGTGACGACCTTTCGGCGCTCTTTGAGGAATTCTGCGCCATTTCAGAGGAGCTGTTTGAAGACCCGCCCCGCCTCCCCGCTGCTTTGGCGGAGCGATTTTTGGAGATCGCGCTCGACGCTTCGATGCGGATGAACGACAAAAAGCGCGAACTTCTTTCTTTGTTTGGCGCCTCTCCGCAGATGAAGGAGATCGCCGCCTTCCTCCTCGGTGGAAAGGGGAAACCTTCTGTCCTCTGGGCGGACACCGAGGAAAAGAGCTTTTCGCTCGACATTCCCGATGAGGAATTCGACGCCAAGGCGGAGACGCTCGGCGACGGCTTTGCACTGTTCGTATGTTTGAGGAAGATCTTTCATTTCGTGCGCTTTCAGAAGGTCCTCGGCGGGCGTGAGACGATCTCGCAGGCGATGATCGACGTGTATGAGAAGCACAGAGAGGACTTGAGATCGCTCAAAAAACTCCTCTCGCAATATTATCCGCATGCGCTGTATGCAGAAGTGTTCAAGAGTACAGCCAAGACGGCCAATTATGTGAACTACATCGGTTATACCAAACCGAAGAGCAAAAAGATCAATGTGAAGAAGTGCCGATATGAGGACTTTTTGAAGTATCTTGAGACAGCATTGTCCTCCCCGCCCGATTCCGCGGACGGCCTTGCGCTCTGGGAGAGTGTGTGCGGAGAGATCCGCGAACGGACCTTCCTCCCCAAGATCCTCAATTCGGACAACGGCGTTTTCCCGCATCAGATCAATCTCAATGAACTCGACAGGATCCTCAAAAATCTTTGCCGCGATTTCCCCGCATTCGGGGAGAAGGATGCGGACGGCCTCTCGCCCGCCGAAAAGATCCGCTCGATCTTTTTGTTCCGTATCCCGTACTATGTCGGCCCGCTCGCTCCGCAGGGGGAGAACAGTTGGATCGTGCGCCGCGAGGGGAGGATCACACCATGGAATTTCACCGAGATGGTCGACCTTGAAAAGTGCAACGAGGCCTTCATCAGGCGCATGACGGGGAGATGCAGTTATCTCTTCGCCGAGGACGTTCTGCCCAAGTGCTCGATGTACTATCAGGCCTTTGACGTGCTCAACCAGCTCAACAAACTTCGCATCAACGGCGAGCCGATCTCGGTTTCTCTCAAACAGGAGCTGTTCCGAGAACTTTTCCTCACCGATCCCCATGTCACCGACAGGAAGATCGTCCGATATCTTGTTTCCCGCGGATATGTCCGCGAAGGCGAACAGGTCATGCTCACGGGAAAGGAGGGGGACTTTAAGGCGGGAATGCGCTCCTATATCCTCTTGAAGGAAAAACTCGGCGCCCTCGCCGACGAACGCCCCGACATCTGCGAAGACATCATTCTCTGGCATACGCTGTGCACGGACAAGAATATGGTGGAGAGGCATCTCATCAGCGCGTACGGCGATATCCCCGCGATCAGGGACAACATCAAGGTCATCAAGGGATTCACGCTGTTCAAGGATTTCGGACGGCTCTCGGCAAAATTTCTCTGCGGACTCTCCGGCGGAGAGGACCCGATAGAGCAGAGGCAATATACAATTCTCGGGGAGCTGTACCGCACGAATCTCAACCTCAATGAGCTCTTGTTCGGGGAGAAATACAGTTTTCGGGCCGCGCTGCTTGAGGCGAACGGGGCAATGGACGCGCAGGTCAGCTACGAAGATGTGCAGGAGTTGTATGTTGCCCCGCAACTGCGCCGCGGGATCTGGCAGGCGCTCAAAATGACAGACGAGTATGTCGCCGCATTGAAGCGTGCGCCCGACAAGATCTTTATAGAGGTCACGCGGCAGGAGGAGGCGCCCGAGAAAAAGCGCCGCAAGGATTCGAGAAGGGAACAGCTCCTTGCCTTGTTCGACACGATCGAGGGGATCGGACAGCTCAAGGAGGAGCTCATGGAGAAGACCGACCGCGAACTTCGCAGCGAGAGGCTCTATCTCTATTTCCGTCAGCTTGGGAAGTGCATGTACACGGGACAGCACATCGACTTGTTGCAGCTCGACACCGACCTCTATGACGTCGATCACATTGTGCCGCAGTCCCTCGTCAAGGACGACAGCCTCGACAACAAGGTCCTCGTCCTCCGCACGAAGAACAAGGAGAAGACGGATCTCTATCCGCTTCCCGAGGGATTTACCGATCAACAGGCGTTTTGGAAATATTTGCACGAAAAGGGGCTCATCAGCGACGAGAAATTGGCGCGTCTCATGCGGAGAAGGCCGCTCACGGAAGAAGATTATGAGGGCTTTGTCAATCGTCAGCTCGTATACACCAACCAGATGGTGAAGGCGGTCGCAGAGCTTTTGCAGCGCAAATTTGCGGCGCAGGGGACCAAGATCGTATACAGCAAGGCGGCCAATGTTTCCGCCTTCCGCGATAAATTTCATATTCCCAAGTGCCGTGAAACGAATGACTTGCACCATGCTCGGGACGCCTATCTCAACATCGTTGTCGGCAACGTGTACGACACCCGCTTTACCTCCCTCTATGACTACTTCCGCCGCAGGAGCTCAGACGGAACACAGCGACAGATCAAGCTCGATACGCTCTTTACATACGACGTCGCGGGCGCATGGGACAGCGCTTCTCTCGGTATCGTCCGCGCCACTGTCGCGAAGTCGAGCATGGCGGTCACGCGGTATTCCTTCGTCAACGGCGGCGCGTTCTACAATGAGACCGTCTTCCCGAAAGGGGACGGCGGGATCGGCGCACCGCGAAAGGGGAAGGGTCCGCTCTCCGACCCCGCAAAGTACGGCGGATACAAAAAGCTCAATACCGCTTACTTTGCGATCGTTCGGTCGAAGGGGAAGAAGGGCGCAGAGCAGAGGACGATCGAGGCCATTCCCGTGCTCGTCGATTATCAGGCGCAGGGGAATGCGGAGAAGGTGCTCGCCTATCTTCGCGACGAATGCGGGCTCTAAGAGCCGCAGTTGCTCGTTCCCCGTCTCCGCATCAAGACGCTCGTCAGGGTGAATGGCACGCCCGCTTATCTGGCGGGGATCACAGGTTCGCGGATCTCCCTGCATAACGCCGTGGAGTGGTTCACGGACAGCAGGATCGATGAATATGTCAAATCGCTCGCCAAACTTCTCGAGCGCGTCCGTGCGGGCCAATATTCGCAGCGGGAGATGGAGCAGGAGGTCTTTATCCTGCACACCAACCGATTCGGGGAAGTGAAGCGCACGGCGGATCGTCCGCAGAATGAAGCGCTCTATGAGCAGATGATCCGACAGCTCGAAAAGCCCGTCTATCATGGGATCTCGGGGGCGGTCACATTTTTGAACACCCTGCGCGCGCGAAGGGAGACGTTCGGCACTCTGTCCGTTTTGGATCAGGTGCGCGTGCTCATGCAGATCGTAAAATTTTTGAAGTGCAATGCAGAAAAGGCCGATCTGACATTGCTCGGCGAAGGGGCGAATTGCGGCAGCCTCCTTATCAATCAGAAGATCGCGGACGTCGACTTTTGCATCATTCATCAGTCGGTATGCGGGCTGGACGTCCGCGAACAGAAGGTGTAAATTGGGCTTCCGCATCGTCATCATCAAGTCGCGCTGCAAGCTCGAATTCCGCCTGAACAGCCTCATCATTCGCGGGGAGCATGAAAAACATATCTATGTGAATGAGATCAATACATTGATCATTCAAAGTACGGCCGTTTCGCTCACCGCAGCGCTCCTCTGTGAGCTGTCAAGACGGAACATCAAGGTGATCTTCTGCGACGAAAAGTGCAACCCGAGTTCGGAGTTGCTGCCCTATTATGGGGAGGTCAGCACTGCCAAAAGATATCGGTTGCAGGCGGCATGGGACGGAGCGATCAAGGCGGAAGTGTGGAGGGGGATCATTCGGCAGAAGATCCTTTGCCAACGCGCCGTCCTGCTTCGCCGTGGCTTCAGCAAACAGGCCGAGATGCTCGCAGGGTATGCTTCAGAGGTTGCGTCGGACGATCTCACAAACCGCGAGGGCCATGCCGCGAAGGTGTATTTCAACTGCATTCTCGGAGAGGGGAATTCAAGGCAGAGCGGAGGGTTTCTGAACGGCTGCCTCAATTATGGGTATGCCGTCCTGCTCTCGGCATGCAACCGTGAGATCGTGGCGGCGGGATACTGTACGCAACTGGGGATCCGCCATATCAATGAGTTCAACGAATTCAATTTCGGCTGCGATCTCATGGAGCCGCTTCGCCCCGTTGTTGACGCGCGTGCGCTTGAATTGGAGACGGGGGACCCCGCGTTTAAGCGCAAAATGGCCGATGTGCTGAACTTTGAAGTCCGTTCAGAGGGCAAGAGGACGACGCTCGACATCGCGATCCGTTCCTATGTCCGCAGCGCGATCGCTGCGCTCAATGAGCGCGATGCTTCGCTGCTCGCATTCCCCGAGGAGGAAGAGTGAATTATAAGTTTATGAGATTGCTCATTTTCTTTGACCTTCCCATGCTGACCGATAAGAACAGAAGGGAGTATGAAAAATTCCATAAATATTTGGTGCGAAACGGATTCATTATGATGCAGAAGTCCGTCTATTCTAAACTTGTGATCAATAACGTTACGAGCGCTGCAGTAAAACAGCGCATCAAGAACAATTTACCGCCTGAAGGGATCGTGGAACTTCTCGAAATTACTGAAAATCAGTTTTCGCGCATCGAATATCTCGTAGGGGAGGAGCAGCAATTAACGATCGATTCTCTCGATCGCATCGTGGAGGTGTAGCATGGCAGAGATCGCAACGATCCATCATTTCTTGCTTGAAACGCCCATCCGCCTTTCAGAGGGAGAGGTGTGGTTGCTCATAGCGGAAAATCCCCATGAGTTTTTCCGTTTCGTGAGCGCGCTTGATGCGGAGTTGAACGGAGGAGAAGGTGATTTTATCTTTCTGCGGGATGGAAAACCGATCTCACCTTCGGCGGAGGGGAGCATCGTTTGCGATCCGTTTCATTTCGATCTGAACGATAAAAAAATCGTCAATCTTCTGATAAAACGTCTTGCCGAGCGCTGTCGCTATGGAGAAGCGCAATCCGAGCTTTCAAAACTCAACGGCGATGTCGGAGCTTTCTTTGCCGATCTCTTTTCCGAGATGCCTTTCTCTTTAGAATATGACGAACTGACGATAGAATCCCTGCTCAAAGCGGCAAATATCCGATTTGAAAAGACATATGATACACTTTTGGAGAAGATTATCTGTTATATCAACGCGATGGTGCAATTAAAGGGGTGCAAATTTTTTATTTTTGTCGGATTGAAGGGCGTGCTTGATGACGGCGACCTGCAGACGCTGTATCACCACTGTGCGCTGGAGAAGATAGGATTGTTTTTATTGGAAAATGCCAAGGTCCGTCCCATTCTTCCCGAAGAAAAAGCAATTTTGATTACGGAGGACCTATGCGAGATCCTTGCAAATTTCGATGAGATGTAGTATAATATGCTTGCTTTCAGAACGGCCGTACTGTCTATACGCGCTTTCACGCCCCACATTTGAGGTTTGAGAGCCTTGTTGTTCTGTAAGTAAGTAAAACGACTTGGGAGAGGACGGGCCTCGTCGGGGTGTTTGAGAGCCTTGTTGTTCTGTAAGTAAGTAAAACTTCTATTGCTTCGATTATATGCGGTGGCGCGTTTGAGAGCCTTGTTGTTCTGTAAGTAAGTAAAACGCATCGACGCCCCAAAATGTCACGCTGATAGTTTGAGAGCCTTGTTGTTCTGTAAGTAAGTAAAACTTCTTGCCCTCTCCGTCAGTGTATACTTCAGTTTGAGAGCCTTGTTGTTCTGTAAGTAAGTAAAACCGAGGCCCGTCTTCTCCCATGTCTCGAATGGTTTGAGAGCCTTGTTGTTCTGTAAGTAAGTAAAACATATAATTGCCTTATCGTTTACAAGCTTATGTTTGAGAGCCTTGTTGTTCTGTAAGTAAGTAAAACTGCCTCAATAACGCGCGGTCTGACCTGCTCGTTTGAGAGCCTTGTTGTTCTGTAAGTAAGTAAAACTTAGAAATTTGCGTTACCGCAACCGCAACCGTTTGAGAGCCTTGTTGTTCTGTAAGTAAGTAAAACGTCAATCCATGCCCACAAAGTCACACAGGCGTTTGAGAGCCTTGTTGTTCTGTAAGTAAGTAAAACTAGACGGTGGTCAACTCATCATGCGTGAGCGTTTGAGAGCCTTGTTGTTCTGTAAGTAAGTAAAACATAGAATAACTTCCGTTTCGGTTTCCTCAAGTTTGAGAGCCTTGTTGTTCTGTAAGTAAGTAAAACTAGACGGTGGTCAACTCATCATGCGTGAGTGTTTGAGAGCCTTGTTGTTCTGTAAGTAAGTAAAACACGGAATTATCTTTATTGAGCCGTACAGGGGTTTGAGAGCCTTGTTGTTCTGTAAGTAAGTAAAACGTGAAGTGTAAGTAAGTAAAACCTTTGCAACGGGCGACAAAGAGAACTTGTCGTTTGAGAGCCTTGTTGTTCTGTAAGTGGGTGAAACAGTGATTGTCAAAACATTTTGACTGAAAAAGTTTGGGGACCTTGTTGCTCTGAATTATGCCCACCTCAGTCGCCTGGGGGAAAAGGCTCCTCCTTGGGAGGAGCCGAGGGAAACCCCTCTGTCACTTCGTGACATCTCCCCTACAGGGGCGACAAGGAGCCGCTCATGTTGAGCGAAGCGAAACATCTCATAGACCCACGGACTTCGTTCAGGGGATTCTTCGCTACGCTCTGAATGACGCAAGAAGGGGGATTCTTCACTGCGATACTTCGCGCTTTGCGCTCGTGCCGCCCTTAGAGTAATAAGAATGCGGGCGGGGCAGAATGAGCGGGGGCGCGGGGCAGGGCAAAAAAAACGGGGAGACAATATAAAAAACCGCGGGCGAAAGCCCGCGGTTTTTTTAAGAAAGGAGATTGGTGGTCAGATCCTCTTGTCTTCGTGATAGTGCGTGTGGAGGACCTTGTGTGCTTTTTCACTGTTCGGCGTGCCGAAATACTCGTCGTAGATCATCTTGATGACAGGCGTCTCACTGGAGCGGCGGTAGCCGTTCTTTTTGTCGCTCTTGTAGAGGGCTGAGGCGCGGAGGGATTTGAGCTCGACGCCGTTGCGGATGCTGTCAGGCAAAGTGGGCTGGCCGCCGCCGTTGACACAGCCGCCGGGGCAAGCCATGATCTCTACAAAGTCATAGTGCCGCGTGCCGTTCTTGATGCCCTCGATGATCTCCTTCGCATTCGCAAGCCCGCTTGCGACGGCGACCCTGATCGTCTTGCCCGCGATCTTATAGGTCGCTTCCTTGATGGGTTGGGTGCCGCGGACTTCCTTGAAATCCACGACCTCGAAACTGCCGTCGAGCATCTGCGCCGCGACGCGGAGCGCCGCTTCCATGACGCCGCCGCTTGCGCCGAAGATCGTGCCGCCGCCTGAGCAGGTCGCGAACGGGTCATCAAACGCTTCGTTGGGGAGCGAATTGAAGTCAAGGCCTGCCGTCTTGATCATGCGGGCGAGTTCCCTCGTCGTGAGGGCCGTGTCGACCTCGCCGCCCATTTCGGGACGGGAAGCCTCGTACTTTTTCGCCGTGCAGGGAATGACGGAGACGACATAGAGGTCCTTGGGATCGATGCCGTTCTTTTCGCAATAATAGGTCTTGAGCAGTCCGCCGAACATCTCCTGCGGGGATTTGCAGGTGGACAGGTGGGGGATCATCTCGGGGTACTTCTGCTCGACAAACTTGACCCAACCGGGGCAGCAACTTGTGAACATCGGCATGACGCCGCCCGACTGGATACGGTTGACGAGCTCTGCCGCTTCCTCCATGATGGTGAGGTCGGCTGTGACGTCCATGTTGAAGACTTCAACATTGCCGAGGCGTCTGATCGCCGCGACCATCTTTCCCTCGACATTGGTGCCGACGGGAAGCCCGAAGGCCTCGCCGAGCGTCGCGCGGACGGAGGGAGCGGTGAAGAAGACGACCTTCTTTTTGGGATCGGCGATGGCGTCCCAAACGCGGTCGACGGTGGAGCGTTCCTTGAGGGCTCCGACGGGGCAGGCGACGACGCACTGGCCGCAACCGACGCAGACGGAGGACATGAGGTCCATCTCAAACGCGCTTCCGACGTGGGCGGCATAGCCCCTGTCGATGGCGCCAATGGCTCCGACGGCCTGTTTATTGCAGGCGGCGACGCAGCGCATGCAGTTGATGCACTTATCCCTGTCGCGGACGACGTAGGGAGCCGAATCGTCGATGGGGTGGCGCGTATCGTCGCTTGCGAAATAATTGGGATCGCACCCGTACTCGATGGAGAGCCGCTGAAGTTCGCAGTTGCCCGCTCTCTCGCAGGCGAGGCACTCCTTCTTGTGCTTGGAGAGGAGGAGCTCAAGGGTCATCTGGCGGCTCTTTCTCACCTTTTCGGTGTTGGTCTGCACTTCCATGCCCTCGGAGACGGGATAGACGCAGGCGGCGACGAGGCCCCTTGCGCCCGTGGCCTCAACGAGGCACATGCGGCAGGAACCGACGCAGTTGACGTCCTTGAGATAGCAGAGGGTGGGGATGACGACGCCCGCCTTCCTTGCAGCGTCGAGAACGGAGGAACCCTCGGGGACGGAAACGGGAATATTATTGATTTTCAGATTGATCATTTTTGCCATGGTTGTCACCTCACTTTCTTTCAACTGCCTTGAACTTGCAGTTGCTCATGCAGACGCCGCACTTGATGCACTTCGCGGGATCGATCGCGAAGGAAGCAAGTTTGTGCCCGGGGGCGGTGTAATCGGTCCGCGCGATCGCCGAAACAGGGCAGTTCCGTGCGCACATGCCGCAACCGATGCACTTGTCCTTGTCGATGGTGTAGCTCAAAAGCGCCTTGCAGACGCCCGCCGTGCAGTGGTGGTTCTTGATATGGTCCTCATATTCGTCCCTGAAGTGATGCAGGGTGGAGAGGATGGGGTTGGGAGCCGACTGCCCGAGCGCGCACAGCGAAGAGGACTTCATGTGCTCTGCGAGGGCCTCGATCTTCTCGATGTCGCCGTCCTCGCCCTTGCCGTCGGTGATCTTCGTGAGAAGGTCGAGAAGGCGTCTCGTTCCGATGCGGCAGGGAGTGCACTTGCCGCACGATTCGTCGGCCGTGAACTCAAGGTAGAACTTGCTGATGTCCACCATGCAGGTGTCCTCGTCGAGGACGATGAGACCGCCCGAGCCCATCATGGAGCCGATGGCGACGAGGTTGTCGAAGTCGATGGGGGTATCGATGAGACTTGCGGGAATGCAACCGCCCGAAGGCCCGCCCGTCTGGGCCGCCTTGAACTTCTTCCCGTTCGGAATGCCGCCGCCGATCTCCTCGATGATCTCGCGGAGCGTCGTGCCCATGGGGACTTCCACGAGGCCGACGTTGGTGATCTTGCCGCCGAGCGCAAAGACCTTGGTGCCCTTGCTCCGCTCCGTGCCGATGGAGGCGTACCACTTCGCGCCCTTCATGATGATGGGGTTGATGTTCGCCCATGTCTCGACATTGTTCAGAATGGTGGGTTTGCCGAAGAGGCCCTTGACGGCGGGGAAAGGAGGACGGGGACGGGGCTCGCCGCGGTGACCCTCGATGGAGGTCATGAGCGCGGTCTCCTCGCCGCAGACGAAAGCGCCCGCGCCGAGACGGATGTCGATGTCAAAGTCGAAACCGAGGCCCAAAATATTCTTGCCGAGGAGGCCGTATTGACGCGCCTGCCCGATGGCGATCTTGAGACGTTCGACGGCGATGGGGTACTCTGCGCGGACGTAGATGTAGCCCTGATGTGCACCGATCGCATAGCCCGCGATGGTCATGGCCTCGAGTACGCTGTGGGGATCGCCCTCGAGTACGGAGCGGTCCATGAAAGCGCCGGGGTCGCCCTCGTCGGCGTTACAGCAGACGTACTTGATGTCGCCTGCGGAGGCCTTTGCGAAGCTCCACTTTCTCCCCGTGGGGAAGCCTGCGCCGCCCCTGCCGCGAAGGCCCGAGTCGAGCACTTCCTTGATGACGTCGTCGGGGGTCATGGTCGTGAGGACCTTCTCAATGGCGGCATAGTCGCCCGCCGCGATGGCCTCCTCGATGTCCTCCGCCGCGATCACGCCGCAGTTGCGGAGCGCAATGCGCATTTGTTTCTTATAGAAGGGCGTCTCCGCAAAGGGGATGACCGACCCGTCCGACATGACAGTGCCCTGATAGAGGAGCTCTTTGACGACGTCGCCGCCCTTGACAAGGTGCTTCTTGACGACGGTCTCGACATGTTCGGGGGTCATCTGCGCATAGAACGCGCCTTCGGGATAGACGATCATGATGGGGCCGAGGGCGCAGAGGCCGAAACAGCCCGTCTTAACGACGAGGACGTCGTCGATGTTCATCTCCTTCATGGTCTTCTCGAGGTGCTCGATGACCTGCATGGAGTGGGAAGAGGTACAGCCCGTGCCGCCGCAGACGAGGACCTGCTTTCTGTACCCCGTGTGCTTGGCCATCTCCTCGGCCTGCTCTCTCACGAGACGTCTGACGTCGATGAGTTCCTTTTTGCTCTGGCGGATCGCGTCCAATTCTTTCGTCGTCATTTGTTTGCCTCCTTGTAAGAGTCGAGGATCCCCTTGACTTTGTCGGGGGTGAGCTTGCCATAGACTTCATCGCCGACCATCATGACGGGGGCAAGCCCGCATGCGCCGACGCAACGGCAGCTGTCGATGGAGAAAAGGCCGTCCTCGGTGCATTCGCCGCACTTGATGCCGAGCTCCTTCTCGACCTCCTCGAGGATCTTGTCCGACCCTTTGACATAACAAGCCGTGCCGAGGCACACGCTGATGCGGTTCTTTCCCTTGGGATTCAGGGAGAACTGCGAGTAGAAGGTGACGACGCCGTACACCTCCGAGAGGGAAATGCCTAAACCTTCGGCGATCTTTTTCTGCACGGGCATAGGCAGATACCCGTAGATGCCCTGCGCTTCCTGAAGGATGTGCATCAGGCAACCGGGCGTTGAGCGGGATGCTTCGATGACGGCTTCAAGAGCTTTCTCCTGTTCCGCCGTTCCGCATTTCGCTTCACAGTGTTCCATACCAACCTCCTTAAAGTGATCATTCTCGGCCTGTTTTCGGCAAAAAAACAGACCCGTGATTTTAATATAAGTGTATTATAACATAGACAATTTAATTTTTCAACCTGTTTTTGAAAATTGACAGAAATTGTCGGAAAAATTATTCTCTGGAAGAGGAGGGGATCGAAAATTGAGCGCATCGCGCTCATCCTGAACCGTAGGCGAAGGATCCCATGGAGGAAGTACGGACTTCGTTCTTCGGGATGTTTCGGCTTCGCCTCAACATGACGCAAAGGGGGGCACCGCGTCATTCAGAGTGAAGCGATGAATCCCGTGGAGAAAGTACGGACTTCGTTTGAGGGGATCCTTCGGCTACGCCTCAGGATGAACGCGGGCGGCGGGGGGTAACGGGTCACTTGCGGAGGAGAGCGATGCACTCGACCTCGGCGAGGACGTTCTTGGGAAGCGTTTTGACGGCCACGCAGGAGCGGGCGGGACGGGAGGGGAAATACCGCGCGTAGACCGCATTGAAAGCGGCAAAATCGCACATATCCGCCAAAAAACAGGTCGTCTTGACGACGTTTCCGAGGTCTGTGCCCGCCGCCTCGAGGACGGCCTGCAGATTTTTGCAAATGCGCTCGGTCTGAGCCTCGATGCCGCCTGCGACGATCTCGCCCGTTGCGGGATTGATGGGGATCTGCCCAGAAGTGAAGAGAAAGCCGCCCGCCTCGACGGCCTGTGAGTACGGCCCGATGGCCGCGGGTGCATGGTCTGTGTGGATCGTTTGCATAAAAACCTCCCTTTGAGAATTGAAAATTGAGCGCCTCGCGCTCATCCTGAACCGTAGGGAAGGATCCCATGGAGAAAGTACGGACTTCGTTCTTCGGGATGTTTCGCTACGCTCAACATGACGCAACGGGGGGCACCGCGTCATTCAGAGGGAGCGGAGCGACCGATGAATCCCATGGAGAAAGTACGGACTTCGTTTGAGGGGATTCTTCACTGCGTTCAGAATGAGCGGGGCGGCGTGGGGCAACGAGGACATACCGCGTCATTCAGAGCGAAGCGATGAATCCCGTGGAAAAAGTACGGACTTCGTTTGAGGGGATTCTTCGACACGCCGCCTGCGGCGGCGGCTCAGAATGAGAGGGGCGGCGTGGGGCAACGAGGACATGCTGCGTCATTCAGAGGGAGCGGAGCGACCGATGAATCCCGAGGAGAAAGTACGGACTTCGTTTGAGGGGATTCTTCACTGCGTTCAGAATGAGCGGGGCGGCGTGAGGCAACGCCCGAGGGGACGTTATGAGATTTTGAAGCCTTGGGATTTGAGGGAACGTTTGATGTCGGCGATGTGGTCGAAATCTCGGGTCTCGAGGTCGATGCGGACAAAACAGCCGATGATGCCCGTTTCGCTCGCGTGCTCGTGGTGGACGCTCGTGATGTTTGCCCCGCAGTCGGCGATGATGCCCGCCACCTTGAAGAGCTGTCCCGGCTGGTCGAGGACTTCGATGTTGAGCGTGCACTTCCTCCCCGACATCAGAAGGCCCCTGTCGATGATGCGCGAGAGACTGGTGACGTCGATGTTGCCGCCCGAGACGACACAGCACACCCGCTTTCCCTTGAGTTCGGGGAATTTTCCCGCCAAAAGCGCGGCGACGGGGACCGCGCCCGCACCTTCGGCGACCATCTTTTCCTTCTCGAGAAGGGCGAGAATGGCGCGGGCGATCTCCTCGTCGGAGACGGTCACGACGCCGTTCACATACCTTCTGCACAGTTCATATGTGAGACTTCCAGGCTGTTTGACCGCGATGCCGTCGGCGATCGTGGAGACGGAGGAGAGCGTCTCGATCCTGCCGTCCTTGAGGGAATGGAGCATGGAGGGCGCGCCCGCGGCCTGTACGCCGAGGACCTTCACATGGGGAACGAGGGATTTGATCGCAAAGGCGACGCCCGAGATGAGCCCGCCGCCGCCCACGGGGACGATGACAGCGTCCATGTCCTTCAGCTGTTCGGCAAGTTCCAGCCCGACGGTGCCCTGCCCCGCGATGACGTCTTCGTCGTCAAAGGGGTGGATAAAGGTGTAGCCGCGCTCCTCTTTGAGCTCGAGGGCGCGCTGATAGGCATCGTCGTAGACTCCTTGGACGAGGCAGACCTCGGCGCCGTACTTCTTTGTCGCCTCCACTTTGGAAATGGGGGCGCCCGCGGGGAGGCAGATGAGGGAGCGGATGCCGCTCTTCGCCGCCGCCATGGCGACGCCCTGCGCATGGTTGCCCGCCGAGCAGGCGATGACGCCGCGGGCCTTCTCCTCGTCGGAGAGGCGGGAGATCTTGTAGTATGCGCCCCTGATCTTGAAAGAGCCCGTGATCTGCAGATTTTCGGTCTTTAAGAAGAGGTCGTATTCATCGGTGAGTTTGGACGCGCGGATGACGTCGGTCCTGTGGGTCACCTCGGAGAGGACGGTTTCGGCGTCCCGAATTTTGTCAAGTGTCAACATGGATATCTCCTTTATCCTGTCATTATTATAACTCCGTTTGACGGGGATGTCAAACGGAGAATGCGGAAATATCAGGCCGATTTGGGAAAGGTCAGCTCCGCCGCCGCAGGAGGAGCAGGGCGGAGACGAAGAGGACGGAGAGGGAGAAGAGGGACGCGCCGAGGCCGATGGCGCCCGAACAGCCCTTCTTGACGAGGTCGCCGCCCTTTCTCATGCGGTAGACGGGGGTAAAGTAGGTCATACCGCCCTCGCCGTACTCGGAGATGACGTCGTAATAGTCCCCCCTGTCGGCGAGAAAGGCGATCTTGCCCTCGACCTGCGTCTGTTCGCCGCCGTACCGCTCTGCCCAGAGGAACTGTTCGCCGCCGACCGAGAGGGCCGTCTTGGTCAAAGCAGGATCGCCCTTGACGACGCGATAGACGTGCTCCTTTGCGCCGATGTGCGCCCCGACGTTGTTGGTGAGGCCCGTGAGACCGCGCGCAAAGGCCGTGTCCACGGCGCTTTCGTCGGCCTGCGTCCAGTACCAGCCGATGATGCCGCGGTCGCGGAGATATTTCTCGTTGAAGGTCTTGGTGGAGGATCCGTTGGTGCTGATGGCGCAGTTGTACTGCCCGAGGGTGGGGAGCTTCTGGGCAAAGTTTGCCTCGCTGTAGGCGTTGAGGTCGGCGACAGGGACTTCGGGAAGTTCCCTCTGCATGCGTGCAAGGCCCTCGTAGCCGAAGGCGATGACGACGATGTGTTCGTAGAAATTTGTCTCGTCGAGGATCTCCTTGAGGCGGGTGACGATGTCCGTGCCCTTGGATTTGAGCTCAAAGACGAGGACGGCGTCGCTCTCCTCGAAGAGGGGAATGATCTCCTTCAGCGTGGGGATCTCCTCCTTCGGCTCAAAGAGGTCGAGCTTGTGCTTTTTCACCTCGGCGAGGGTCATGGATTCGATGTTCCCGCTGCCCTCTGCGGTGCGGCCGACGCTGTCGTCGTGCATCATGACGATCTCATTATCTGTCGTCAACATGCCGTCGAGTTCGACGTGCGTCCCGCCCGCTTCGATGGCCGCCAAGGTCCCGCTCACCGAGTTTTCATTGTGCGTCGTGGGAAGGCCGCGGTGGCAGACATTGAAGGGCATTCTCGCGTAGACGGGGGAGGTGAAGGAGCAGATCGCGCGATAGGCGAGCGAAAAGTCCTCCGTCACGATGCCATAGGCTCCGCTCGTGATGGCGGCGAACATGTCCGTCTCGTCCTCCGCCGCCGCCCAGACGGCCTTGAAGCGGGCCTGAAGGAAGGTGACGGTGTCGTAATCGGCTTCGTCGAGATCGAGCATGACGACGCCCGCCTTGGCGAGGGTGGACGTTTTGACGTACTCATAGGGCGTTTTTCCGCTCAAATGCACGACGCCGCGGATGGAGGGGCAGGCGTCGCGGACCCCCTTGACGAGGTCGGCATTCTCGGAGAGGATGGCGGTATCGAGAAGTCCGCTTTCGCCGAGATAGGAGACGGCGGCGTCGGCCTCGGCCTGTGTGGAGACGGCGAGGATGGGAATGACCGCCGCGCGGATGGCCTGCACCGTCTCATTGAGCCCGCCGATGGACTTTCCGCTCCCGTCCACGACGTCCTGTTCGGCATTGATGTGCAGAATGGCGCTCGCAGGCCGCTCGCCCGAGAGGGAAGACTTTATCTTTCCGAGCGTCTCCGAAGACTTTACGTCGCACACCACCGTCGGCGGGTTGATGAGCGCAGTCTCCGCCTGATAGGTGTCGGAGAGGACGGGCGCGGGAGCCGTCTCTGCCGCAGGGGCTGTCCCCGCCGCGGAGGCCCGAACGCCGAGACCGCAAAAAAGCGCGCCGCCGAGGGCCAAACAGCCGAGCAGTGCGCCGATGATCGTGAATTTTGAACGTTTCATACAATCCTCACATGTTGATTTGTGAATATTGTACTATTCCTGATAAATTTTGTCAATAGGTTTTTGAAAATTGTGCGCTCTTTGTTTTGCGAAGCTGATAGAGCCATTTGCCGACGGCGGCGGAGAGAATGACGGCGTAGCCGATGAGGCTCATGACCTTCGGCGTCTGCGAGAGGAAAAAGAAGCCGAGGAGGGCGGCGAAGAGCACTTGCGCATAGTCGAAGACGGCGATCTCCCGCGCGGGGGAGAGACGGTAGGCGGCGGTGATGAAGAATTGTCCCGCCGTCGCCGCGACGCCCGCGAGCAGAAGCCACAGCCACTGCATCGCCGTCATCGGCACAAAGCCTGCGATGAAGAAGGGCAGGGAGACGACCGTGGAGAAGGCCGAGAAGAAGAACACCGTCATGAGGCCCCGTTCGCCCTTGACGGAGAGCACCCGCACACAGGTGTAGGCAAAGCCCGCGCACGCGCCGCCCAAAAAGCCCGAGAGGGCGGGAAGGACGGACATGTCGAAGCGGGGTTCGGCGACGCACACCGCCCCCGCAAAGGCGAGGAGAATGAAGATGATCTCGGGAATGGAGGGCTTTTCCTTCAGGAGGAGGGCCGAAAAGAGAATGGCGAAGAAGGGGGAGAGCTTGTTGAGAATGGAGGCGTCGGAGATGGAATTGAGATGATCGATGGCGTAGAAGTTGAAGATGATGCCGATGAATCCCGCCGCCGAGCGGAGAAAGAGCCAGAGGAGGCTCTCTTTGCTCTCGATCCTGAACTTTTTCCTGCTGAAGAGGAGGAGGAAAAAGACGACGATGGCCGTGAGAGCGTTGCGGAAGAAGACCTTCTGCATGACGGGGAGGTCCCCCGCGAGGTTGACGAAGAGATTCATGCAGGCGAAACTCGCCGCCGCACCCAAGATAAACAGGACCCCGAGTCCTCTTTTTGCCGCACCGTGCATGGTAGTATTATATGCACATCTGCGCAAAAAGTCAAGTGGGGGGGAAGAAACCCTCGTCGCCCCTCATAGGGGAGATGTCACGAGCTTGCGAGTGACAGAGGGGTTTTGAAACCCCTTTGGCCCTGCGGGCCACTTCCCCTGAAAGGGGCAGCGAGGACAAACGCTCATTCTGACCCTGAGCGTAGCCGAAGGGGAAGAATCCCCTTGAACGAAGTCCGTGGGTCTATGAGATGCTTCGGCTACGCCTCAGCATGAGCGTGAGGGGAGAGTGCTTCTCGTCGCCCCTCATAGGGGAGATGTCGAGGCGTAGCGTCCTACCCTTGGCTCCCCTGTAGGGGAGCTGTCGAGCGAAGCGAGACTGAAGGGTTTCAAAACCCCTTTCCCCCTGCGGGGGACTTCCCCTACAGGGGCAGCGAGGGAAGGCCTACCCCTTGGGGGACCCTCCGCCGTAGGTGGGGGAAACAAAATATGATATTTAGTGATTTTATTCAAACAATCTTGACACAACGGGAAGAAAACAGTATAATGAGATCAAGCTGTCGGGGGAATGACAGTCAAGGAGAGCAAAGCATGAAAAAGAGTATCGCCCTTCTGAAAGTGATTTTGTCGCTCCTGTATGTGGGCTTGATCGCCGTCACGGTCGTTTCGATGATACGGGGCGGATTTGCGCGCACAGCAAACGGAATGTTGATCCCTGACAGCTGGCTGTATCTCCCGCTCGGCGTTTTTCTCATCATCACGATCATACAGGCCATTCTCTACGGGTGCAAAAAGGTCAAAGCCCTGCTCTTCCTCGATATCCTGAAGCCCATCGCCGTCTGTATTGTAGACCTTTTTAATGACCATTATGTCTTTGATACGGCCTATATGACCTCTGGTGGGGTCGGCTTTCAGGCCAATATCTGGAACACAGTTTTGGTCGCTGTCTTTTTGGGGCTGACTTTGCTCATTGCGATCGTGGAGATCGCGGGTCTTCCCCGCGTCGCCGCCCGCCTGTCGCAAGGGGAATAGGGAGCAACCGTTATCATGGAGATCGAAGGAAAAGCCTGCGGCACGTCACCGCGGGTTTTTTCTTGAAATAGGAGGGGGATCGCGCCATTCAGAGGCGGTTGTCTCTCGTCGCCCCTTTTAGGGGAGATGTCACGAAGTGACAGAGGGGTTTCCCTCGGCTCCTCCCAAGGAGGCGGGGTAGGGGTGGAGGCTCATTCTGAGCGCAGCGAAGAATCCCCTCAAACGAAGTCCGTGGGTCTATGAGATGCTTCGGCTACGCCTCAGCATGAGCGTGGGGGTGCCTGCCTGCCCCCTTCCCAAGGAGGCGGGGTAGGGGTGGGGGTTCATTCTGAACGCAGTGAAGAATCCCCTCAAACGAAGTCCGTAGGTCTATGAGATGTTTCGGCTTCGCCTCAACATGAGCGTGGGGGTGCCTGCCTGCCCCCTTCCCAAGGGGGCGGGGTAGGGGGTGGAGGCTCATTCTGAGCGCAGCGAAGAATCCCCTCAAACGAAGTCTTAAGTAGCGGCGTCATGCTGAGAAGGGATGAAATACGAAGTCAGAAGCGGCAGGCCCGAAGCATCTCGCCGCTACACATAGACGCCCCGCGAGATTCTTCGGTTCCACTTGTCTGACTTCGTTTCGTCCCCGTTTCTCAGAATGACGCGGGGGAGGCGGTTTCTTGCCTGCCCACTTCCCAAGGGAGCGCCGAGGGAAACGGGAAAAAAAGATTTTCTCGCGAAACTCTTTACACGGACAAAAAAAAGTTATATAATATGAGAAAAACAGAGGAAGAGAACCATGGGTGTGATGTTCGGGAACTGGAAATACATCTTCAAAAATCTCTGGTATGTGGTGCCGTTCGCGCTGCTGCCCGCGGTTCTGCTTGCCTTTTCCGTCGACTATGACGCCATTCACTATGTGACGCATGCCTTCTTTGCGGGAGAATTGCACGACATCGGCTTTCTCTATCTCTTCCGCGCCTTCTCCGTCGTGCGCGTCGACCATGTCTGGAGCGCGCTCATCTCCATTCTCACGCTCGCTGTGTCCTGTGTGATGTTCACGCTCATGCTCATCTTTGTCGAGAAGCACATGCGCATCGGCAAGCGGACATTGAGCGGGCTCAAAAGCCAGTTTGCGTGGCTGATCCTGCCCGTTCTCTGCATCGGGCTCTTCTATCTCGCCCTCTATGAGGTCTTTTCGGTGGTCGTCGCGGCCCTCCTCTATGTGGTCTGCCGCCTGCCCTCCACGCCCGTGCTCTACGTCCTCTTCCTCATCGTCCTCGGCGTGTTCACCTTCCTTCTGCTCTACGTCGTCTCCCTGCTCTACCTCTTCCTGCCCTGCAAGCAGGTCACGGGGTTCAGGACGTATGACGCCTTTTTCTATTCCTACCGCCTCATGACGGGGGTGAGGGGAAAACTGCTCCTGTCGCTCGCGCTGTCGATCGCGGGAAGTTTCCTTATCCTCACCGCCTCTTCGCTCCTCCCCATCACCGCCTTTGTCCCCATTGTCTTTGTCCTGTGCGCCTTCCTCTTCATGAGCTTCGGCGTGAGAATGGAGACGGTGTACTTCGAGACGGATAAATTGGACAGGGAGGACCAACTCAAAAGTTATCGGGAGCTTTCACTATGAGATTCCGCCATGCCATTCACATCGCGTCGGAGAACTTTTCTTCGGTGTTCAAACTCCTCCTCTACCGCCTGTTCACGATGGCGATCTTCGGGAGCCTTTGCTACGTCATCCTGACCCTCGGGCTCTCGGCCATCACGGAGAGCGCGGAGGTCGCGACGCTCAAAGAGCTCGTGACGACCTTCCTGCACGCCATCGTCACGGGGCAGACCGAGGTACTCGCGGGGCTTCCCCTCCAGTTCAGGGACGCCTTCACAGCCCTTCTCAAACTCATCGCCTTCAACACGCCCTCCATCATCGGGTGCGTGATCGGGCTCATCGTCATGTACCTGCTGTCCCGCTTTGTCAACGGCCTCGCGCTGTTTGCGGTCGCAAATGTCGTCAATGACAGAATGAGCACCTACTCCCGCACGGCCTTCTCGCAGTCCTATTTCAAGAGCATTGGAAAGGCCGCCCTCTATCAGCTCATCTATGTGCCGCTCTGCTTCGTCTATGACGCGCTGATGCTCGCGGCGTGCTGGTTTTTCTTCTTCTACGCGCCCTCGTTCATGCCGTCGTGGGGATTTCTGACGGTCATCATCGCCGTCTCCCTAACGCTCACGGCCATTGTCGCGCTTGAGGCGCTCAAGATGACCCTCATCTCCGCTTGGATCCCCGCCGTCGTCACCGACCGCGACTCCATCACCCACGCCTTCCGCGCAAGCGTCAGGGACGGGAAGAGCTTCGGCGCGCGGTACGCATCCTTCCTCGCCGCCATCTATCTCATCATCGCGGTCAACGTGCTCTTCGCAGTCGCCACCGTGGGAAGTTCCCTGCTCCTCACAGTGCCCTTGAGCTACATCTTCCTCTTGGCTCTGCAGTTCGTCAACTACTACCTCGGGAGCGGAAAGAAATATTTCGTCACCAAAAATTCCATTGCAGACGCCACGGAGCTTTTGCCTTAAAACCAATGCGGACGCCGCGGCAGGCGTCCTTTTTATCAGGAGGGAACCATGAACTATCAGCAAAATTACGAAAAATGGGTCAACGATCCGCGCCTCCCCGAGGGGTGCAAAAGGGAACTTCTCGCCCTCGACGAGAGGGAGAAGGAGTACCGCTTCGGCGGCGAACTCGAGTTCGGCACGGCGGGTATGCGCGGCATCATCGGCTGCGGCATGAACATGATGAACTGCTTCACCGTCATGCGGGCGACGCAGGGCCTCTCGATGTACATCAAGACGCTTCCCAAAGAGGATCAAGCCCGCGGGGTCGTCATTTCCTATGACACGCGGAGGAACAGCCGCAAATTCGCCGAGCGGGCGGCCTCCGTGCTCGCCAAGAACGGCATCAAGGCGTACCTCTTCGACGACGTGCACCCCGTGCCCATTCTCTCCTACGCGGTCAGGTATCTCCACACGATCGCGGGCATCATGATCACCGCTTCCCACAATCCCAAAGAGTACAACGGGTACAAAGTTTACGGCGAGGACGGGGCGCAGATGTCCCCCGAGGCAACGGCGATCGTCGTCAAATTCATCAGCGGGATCGACGACTACCTCTCCGTCGAGGGCGATGCCGCAAGCCCGCTCATCGTCCCCGTGCCCAAGGAAGTCGATGAGACCTACATCGCCGCGCTCTCCAAACTCACCCTCTCCGAGGAGGCCGTGAGAAAGTGCGGGAAGGACCTCAAACTCGTCTACACGCCCGTGCACGGCTCGGGCTATGTGCCCGTCACGACCATTCTGAAGAAGCTCGGCATCAACGTCACCGTCGTCAAGGAACAGGCCGTGAAGGATACCGAATTTTCCACCGTCAAGGTTCCCAATCCCGAGTTCAAGGAGACCCTTTCGATGGGCATCGATCTCGCCAATGAGATCGACGCGGACGTCGTCTTCGGCACCGATCCCGATTCCGACCGCCTCGGCGTCGCCGTCAAGGACGACAAGGGCGAATTTGTCGCGCTCTCGGGCAACGTCGTCGGCATTCTGCTCCTCGACTACATCTTGACCCGCCTCAAGGAGGAGGGGACCCTTCCCGCAAATGCGGCCGTCGTCAAATCGTTCGTCTCCACGGGCATGGCGCGGGCCATCTGCGCGGAGTTCGGCGTCGCCCTCTTCGAGACGCCCGTCGGGTTCAAGTTCATCGGCGAGAAGATCAAGCAGTGGGAGCAGGACGGCTCGCACACCTTCGTCTTTGGCTTCGAGGAGTCCTGCGGGTACCTTCGCGGCACGCACGCGAGGGACAAGGACGCCGTCGTCGCCTCCATGCTCTGCGCCGAGATGGTCTGCTACTACACCTACATCGGCAAGACGGTCTGGGGCAGGTTGCAGGAGATCTATCAGAGGTACGGCTATGTGCTCGACAAGAACATCTCCATTCAGTATTCAGGACTCAATGCGATGAAGGAGATGAACGCCGTCGTCGACGCGCTCAAGACGGTGAAAGTCTCCGCCTTCGGACCCTTCGCCGTGGAGGCCGTGCGCGACTATTCGAATGACGTCCGCATCGCCGCGGACGGGTCGAAGTCTGCGCTCGGGATCCCGAAGTGCAACTGCGTCTACTACGAGCTCGAGGGGGGGAGTTTCGTCTGCGTCCGCCCGAGCGGCACCGAACCCAAACTCAAGATCTACTACTCCATCCGCGCCGAGGACGAGACGGCCGCGGAGGGGAAGTTGAACGCCGTCAAGGCCGACGTCGAGAAGCTCCTCGCCTCGGTGAAGTAAACGAAAGAAATTTTTGCGCGAAGCCATGCGGCTTCGCGCATTTTTTCTTGACAAAATATGGAAAAGATGATACCATAACAAATGTTATATAACCTTTGTTATCAAAGAGGTGAACAAATGCCGAAAAATCGCAGAATTACGGAGGAAATGGCCCTCAAGGCGGCGGCGGAGATCGTGCGGCAGGGCGGGGTGGAGGCGCTCAACGTCCGCTCGCTCGCCGCGATGCTCGACTGTTCCACCCAGCCCATCTATTCGCTCTTTGGGAGCATGGAAGGGCTTTGGCGTGCGCTCCTGGGGGAGGCCAAGGCGCAGTACCGCAGGCACATCGACGAATATCTGAAGCGGGGCGGCCGAAGCAATTACGAGGCGTACGGAATGGGCTTTGTCGGCTTTGCGCGGGAGGAGCAGGGGCTCTTCCGCTATCTCTTCCTGACGGGAAAGGGCACGCCCGACCCCTTCCTCGACGACATCGAGTCGGAGATGATGACTCTCTACTATATGCCCCAAGAGACGGCGGCCGCCTTTCATGCGGACATGGCGGTGTTCTCCTTCGGCCTCGCCGTGCTCGTCAGCAAGCAGGCCGACGCGCTCACCGAGGAGCAGATCTCGGAGGCCTTCAAGCGCCAGTTCTACGCCCTCTACGCCTTCTACTTCCCCAACAGGGAAAGGTTCTGGGAGAAAGAATAAAAAAGTTTCGAACATTTCTTTACTTGTCCACCCCTTGCCCACCCCTTGAGGGGTGGGTGGCTCGCCGCCTTGCGGCGAGACGGAAGGGGTGTCCTTCGAAAAGAAATGTTCGAGCGAAAGTGCTTTGTGCATCAATCGAGTTAGCCTCGGAAGGCACTTTGCAGGGACAACAAGCCGAAAGGTTTCGGCAAATTGTGTCGCCCACGGCGGAAGTGAATTCCGCCTAAGGCAAGGGATTGGGAATGATTTCGAACATTTCTTTGCTCGCCCCGCGGACGTGCGGAGGCCCTCCCCGCGCGTCATCCTGAGCCGCCGCCGTAGGCGGCGTGTCGAAGGATCTCGCGGGGCTTCGAAAAGAAATGTTCGAGCGAAAGTGCCCTGTTCATCAATCGAGTTGGCCTCGGAAGGCACTTTGCAAGGACAACAAGCCGAAAGGTTTCGGCAAATTGTGTCGCCCACGGCGGAAGTGAATTCCGCCTAAGGCAAGTGAGTGGGAATGA
>CANQOX010000011.1 GCA_947625595.1 uncultured Clostridia bacterium | reverse complement strand
GGGCCTCAGGATGAGCGGGGCGGGACGCAAATGCGCGAGGAGCACGCTCATTCTGCGCGAAGCGAAGAATCCCATGGAGAAAAGTACGGACTTCGTTGAGGGGATCCTTCGGCCCCTTCGGGGCCTCAGGATGAGCGCGAAGCGCTCAATTTTCAATTTCCGACAGGTATCTGCTCCCTGTGTCGGGGAGGAGGACGGCGATGCGTCTGTGGCTGTATTCGCTCTGCGCAGCAAGCGAGATCGCCACGGACAGGGCCGCCCCCGAGGAGATGCCGCAAAACAGTCCCTCCGTCTCGGTCAGAAGGCGGGCCGCCCCCTTCGCTTCTTCGTCCGAAACGGCAACGATCGCGTCAATGAGGCCGAGATCGAGCACCTTTGGCACAAAACCCGCCCCGATGCCCTGTATCGCGTGCCTTCCCCGCCTTCCCTCCGAGAGCGTCGGGGAGGAGAGCGGTTCGACGGCGACGAGCTCCGCCGCGGGGTTTTTCTCCTTCAGAAATTTCCCGACCCCCGTCAGCGTTCCGCCCGTGCCGACCCCCGCGACAAAGACGTCCACGCTCCCCCCGAGGTCGCGGTAAAGTTCCTCCGCCGTCCCCTCATAGTGAGCGCGGGGATTGGAAGGGTTCTCAAACTGCAAAGGGAGAAAGCTGTTGTCCGTCTCCGCCGCGATCGCCTCGGCCCGCTTGACGGCCCCCTGCATGCCCTCTGCGGCGGGGGTGAGGACGAGCTTTGCGCCGTAAGCCGCGATGAGCTTCCGCCGCTCGGCCGACATCGAGTCGGGCATGACGATGACGACTTCGTACCCTTTCATCTTCCCGACGGCGGCGAGCGCAATGCCCGTGTTTCCGCTCGTCGGCTCGACGATGACAGCGCCCTGCCGAAGTTTTCCCGCCGCTTCGGCGTCCTCGATCATCTTCAGGGCGATCCTGTCCTTGACCGAGCCCGTGAGGGAAAACATCTCCACCTTGGCGAAGAGGTCGGCGCACAGGCCGAGCCGCGCCTTGAGGCGGCAAAGTTCCACGGTCGGGGTATTCCCGATGAGTTCCAGCGCAGATGAAAATAGCATACTTCAATATATGAAAAAAGGCGGCCCTGTGCGCCCGTAGAGATGATGTTGCGGCGGACTTGTCACCCCTTGGCTCCTGCTGTCGAGGCGTAGCCGAGACGGAAGGGTTTTGAAACCCCTTTCCCCTCGCAAGCTCGGGGACTTCCCCTATGAGGGGCAGCGAGGGGGTATGCTCATTCTGAGCGAAGCGAAGAATCCCATGGTGGAAAGGGCGGACTTCGTTGAGGGGATCCTTCGGCCCCTTCGGGGCCTCAGGATGACGCGGAAGCATGGGCAGCGAGGGTTCATCGCGTCATTCAGAGCGAAGCGAAGAATCCCGAGGAGGAAAGTACGGACTTCGTTGAGGGGATCCTTCGGCCCCTTCGGGGCCTCAGGATGACGCGGAAGACAGGGATAACATGTCAGGCTTCGCTCACGATCTCCGCTAAAATATCGGCGGCGTCCGCGACGAGGTCGGGACAGGGACGCTTTTTGTAGTAGGCGGGCGTGCGGGCCGCGGCATTCGGCTCCTGCGAGGCGGGGACCCCCGCGCCGCGCAGAAGTTCGCCGCAGTTGTAGCTCCCGTTCTTTTCGCGGAAGCGCAGGGCGAGCGTCTGCACGAGGGCGTAGATCTCGCTCTTGTCCTTTTCGGGAAAGAGTAGTCCCAGCGCGACCGCCCCGCCCGAGACCGCGCCGCACGTCTCTCTGAGCCGCCCGAGGCCCCCGCCGAGGCCGATCGCCGCGCGGGCAAGCGTCTCTTCCCCGAGGCCGATCTCCTCCCGAAACGCCAAAACGACGGCCTGCGCACAGTTGTAGCCCTTCATGAAATATTCCCTTGCAAGTTCACCCTTTGTCATGGGAAGAGTGTACCACAGCGGGGCGGAAATGTCAAGTCAGGGCATTCTGAATTCGGCGTGGAGGAGGTACCCATAGAGGTTGCGGTCGATGCGCACGACGCCCTTCTCATAGGGAAAGGTGTACGCCCCCCTCACCCTGTCTGCGGAGAAGGTGATCTCCCCCTTCTCCGTGTCGATCGCGTACCTGCCGCCGTAGCTCCCTTCGCCGCCCGTTGCGGTGACGTAGGAGAGGGTAAAGGTGCCGTCCTGCTTGAGCTCGAGGGTCAGTTTTTCGAATTTCTCCGTCATGTCCTTCCCGCCGAGCGTCAGCGTTTCGCACGCATAGACGCCCGTGTAGGGGCGGGAAACGTCCTTGAGCGGCCCCATCTCCTCGGCGTCGCAGGCGCACAGCAACACGGTCGCGGCCGCAAGGATCGTTAAGATCGCTCCGCAAATCAACTTTTTCATGGAAAAATTTTGTACGATTTCCCTGTTTTTTATGCGGAAATTTCAAATATATGTTGCCAAATCGCCGACTGAATGGTATAATGGAGTTTGTACAGTTACTTGAGAGGAAAAACCAATGCGGATCAAATGGTACGGGACGGCCACCTTGCTCCTCGAGAGCGGCGACACGAGGATCCTCATCGACCCGTATCTGAAAAAACTCAATCCTTCTCTCTATCGTATCCCGCTGGAGGAGGCGAGGACGGCGCAGGCGATCTTCATCACCCACCCCCACCTCGACCACTTCGCGGACGTCGGAGAGGTCACGGACGGGACCGTCATTCCCGTCTTTGTCTCGGAGAACGGCATTCGCCTCGCCGAGAAGATGAAACAGGACACCGACGGCATGATCCCCTATGCGATCAACGAGGAGATCAGGATCGGCTCCTTCATTATCCATACCTATCACAGCCGTCACTGCGTGTTCGACGTGGCGACCGTCCTGCGCGTTGCCCTTGCGCCCCGCACATGGCTGCACGCGATCCCCTGCATCAAGCTCATTCACAGCGCGCTCAAGTATAAATTGCAGGACGACGTCTTTGCCCTCCACATCTCGGACGGGGAGAAGTCCGTCGTCGTGCTCGGCTCGGCGGGCTTGGACGAGAACGTCACCTACCCGCAGGGCGCGGACCTCATGGTCTTCCCCTATCAGGGCAGGAGCAGAATGCACAAGTACATGGAGCGCTTTTTGGAGGCGTTCCGCCCCAAAAAGGTCATGGCCGACCACTTCGACGACGCCTTCCCGCCCCTCACGCACAGGGAGAATGTAGAGAAGTTCGTCCCCGCGGTCAAAAAATATCTCCCCGATGCGGAAGCCTTTGTCCCGCAGGAGGGAGAGTGGTACGAAGTTTAGAGCCTGACGAGGGAAATTTTCTCCTCCGCCTCGGTGCAGAGGCAGAGCATACAGCCATCGAGCATGAAATGTTTCAAAGTTGCGCCGATCGGGACGTCCTGAAGGAAGAGGACGCCCTTTTTGTATGTCAAATGGGGCAAGAGAGCGGCAAGGGTCCCGCCGAGGAATTTGACATACGCCTCCTTGGCCGTCCAAAGCTCGAAGAAGTCCTCCTCTCTCTCCTCGGGCGCGAGGCGGGAGAGAACGGCGTCGAGCTTGCGGGGCCGCACTTTCTCTGCGTCAAGTCCGACCGTCCGCCTCCCGACGGCTACGGCGATGAGGCCGTCGGTGTCGGTGAGGCTGAATTGCACGTCTCCCGACGCGAGGTAGGGCTTTCCGTTGTCGGTGCGCAGGATCTCCCCCTCCGCGCCGTATGCGGCAAGGGCGCGACGGAGAAAGCTCTCTCCCTCCCCCCTCTCGGTGTAGTAGATGACCATGCTATGATTATAGCACTTTTGATAGCATTTGTCAAAGGAAGAGGAGATTCTTCGCTTCGCTCTGAATGACGCAGTATCCTCTTGTCGCCCCTTTTAGGGGAGATGTCACGAACAAAGTGAGTGACAGAGGGGTTTCAAAACCCCTTTCCCCTCGCAAGCTCGGGGACTTCCCCTGAAAGGGGCAGCGAGAAGGCTCCTCCCAAGGAGGAGCTGTCACCGAAGGTGACTGAGGTGAGCATGATTGAGGATCGTTGCCCACCCCTACCCTCCACCCTCAAGTATAAGGGGGGAGGGTAGGGGTGGGGGTTTGTCCTTAATTTCTTCCCGCCACAATTTTTAATTCAAAGCTCACTTTCCTTTCACTCTTGCGATGTCGACGTTGTCCTTCTTGCGGTCGGAGAGGGCCTTGATGGGGTGCTCCTTGTTCTGAATGCGGTAATCGTACTTGAACGCCGAAATGGCCTTGTCGATGACGATGTGCGTCCCCACTTTGGCGGGGTCGCCGTTGATCCTCGCATTGTAGCCGAAGTAGCGGAACTTGTCGGGCACTTTGTCGAGTTCCTCCCAGCCCTCCTCGACGGCCGTGAGGCGCACGCTCTTCAGAATTTCCCGCACATACTCCTTCTGCGAGCGGAACTTCAGAAGTTCGGGGAACTCCCCTCCCTCGGGCAGGACCTGTTGCCAGACCTTTCCCTCGTACGTCCGAAGAAGGTCTGCCGCCTCGTGCAGGTGGGCGACTTCCTCCTCGAAGTGCATCTCCCAGATCTTCTTGATGCGCTCGTCCTTCTCGTCCATATAGCAGGAATAGTAGAGATAGGCCTCGGTGTATTCGTTCATGAGAAGGCACTCAAAGGGCGTCGCCGAGGGGTCTTTGAGACAGCCGTAGCCCGTGACGTGCTGTTCCTCGATCATGGCGATCTCGTTGTAGAGCTTCCTGCCGAGGGGCGAGGCGTAGAGGTTGGCGACGTTCATATAGAAATTCATCGTCTGCTGTTCGGCCGCCGTGATGATGGCGACGTTGAGTTTGGTCTTGAGGTCGTTCAGGTAGTTGTTGAGATAGAAGTTGACGTCGTCGAAGGGGTGGCGGTACTCGGCGACGGTGGGCCGCCCCGGCATGATCTCGGTGTAGTCGCCGACGAGCTTTTTCGGGTCCCCCGCCTTTTCGAGCTCCATGAGGTCGGAGTAGCGGTACAGGTGGTCGAAGTCCTCCAGAAGGGCGAAGTCGAGCTGTTTCTTGACATAGGAATTTTTCTCGGTGACGGCAAGATTCGCGGTGAGATCGACTGCGAGCTGTTCATATCCGATCGTGTGCTCGAGAATGCTCTCGTTCGCGGGTTTGAGCGAAGCGACGCGCTTCTGCTGGATCTGCTCGCCCCTGCGCATATAGGCGAGACGGCGGCGGACGTCGTTGTTTGCACACATGCGCGTGAAGGAATTGGAGAGGCGCACCGATTCAAACTCCGTCCCCGACATCAGAATGACGCGAAGACGGGTATAGGGGTCTACCTCGTTCTTGTTGTAGGGTTTGACGAGCACATTTTTCCAAGTGGTGAAAATCTTGTCCGCTCTCTGCGGCTTACATTCAAACGGATCCATTTGAACCTCCTTGGACTTTTTATGCTCTTTCGCAAAAAGAAGTATTCCTGCGATTGCAAAATGGCGAAAAAGTTGTTATAATAGAAAAAAGGTTCCGAGATAAGAGGTGGGCATGAATCAGAATGCGGTGACCCACCCCCCTACCCCCCTCCCATGGAGGGGGTAAAGTGCGGCACCCCTCGGGGGGTAAAAGCCTTGTCGCCCCTTGGAGGTAACCGCTCATTCTGAACGCAGTGAAGAATCCCCTTGAACGAAGTCCGTGGGTCTATGAGATGTTTCGGCTTCGCCTCAACATGAGCGCGCGGGACAACATGAGCGAAAATCTTGTCGCCCCTTATAGGTCGCAAAACGCAATTCTTGCGCATCAGCACAGTGTGCTGTGCGCTGCGTTTTGCGGTGAGTGAGCGCATTATCCTGCGCGAACGGTGACCGAGGGCGGGAATCTACCCGCATGAGACGATGTCACGAACGTAGTGAGTGACAGAGGGGTTTCAAAAACCCCTTTCCCCCTACGGGGGACTTCCCCTATAAGGGGCACCGAGAATGTGGTGACCCCCTCCCATGGAGGGGGCAGCGAGGGAGTGCCCCACAAAAAAAGATCCATCGAAAGAAAGGAGATAGTATGATCGGTTGTGTGATAGCCATGGACAGAGAGGCGAACCTTCTGCTTGATTCCATGAAGCTCAAAAAAACGCAACATGTGTGCGGAAAAACGGTGTATTTCGGGAACGCATTCGGGAAGGACGTCGTCCTCGTCGTCTCGGGCGTTGGCAAAGTGAACGCCGCCGCAGGCGCATGTATCGCGATCGCACAGGGCGCGGACGTCGTCCTCAACTTCGGCGCGGCGGGCGGCTTAAAGCCCGAACATACCGAGATCGGCAAGCTCTACCTCATCGACAAGGCCGTGCAGTATGACTTTGACTGTACCCAGCTCAACGGACTTCCCATCGGTACGCTTGACGGCGAAACGGAGAACTTTCTGCCCCTCTTCTGCCCCCCTTCGCTCGGCTTTCCCCGCCGCGCGCTCGGCACGGGGGACAGGTTCAACGATTCCCCCGCAGACCACGAGCTTTTATTGCAACTGGGGTGCGATATCCGCGAAATGGAGGCGGGCGCGATCGCCGAGGTGTGCAAATATGCGGGCGTGCCGTTCGTGTCGGTGAAGGCGATCTCCGACGTGTACGGCTCGGGCTCGACGACCGAGCAGTTCAGGCAAAACTGCGCCTTCGCCCTTCAAAATCTCAAATCACAGCTCAAGACGATTTTAGACGCGCTGGAGTGAACCGCTCTTTCTCCGAATGACACGGGGTGCTCATTCTGAACGCAGTGAAGAATCCCCTTGAACGAAGTCCGTGCTTTCCTCTTCGGGATTCTTCGGTCGCTTCGCTCCCTCTGAATGACGCAGTGTTCGCTCGCTGACCATTTTTCGCGTCATTCTGAACGCAGTGAAGGATCCCCTTGGTCGATGTCCCCTTGGCTCCCCTGTAGGGGAGCTGTCGAGCGAAGCGAGACTGAAGGGTTTCCGAAACCCCTTTGGCTTACTGCGTTCGCCACTTCCCCTCAAGGGGGCGCCAAGGGTTGTCTCGCCCACCCCTCGAGGGGTGGGTGTCACGAGCAACGCGAGTGACGGAAGGGGTGTCATTCCAATCTCCCCGCCGCAATTTTTAATTTTGAATTTATGGAAAAGATCCCATCCTTTCAGAAAGATCACAACACATTGCAGGTCGGACTGCACATGTCCCCGCCGCAGAACGGCGTGACGACCTTTGACCTGCGCTTCAAACGGCCGAACGCGGGCGATTTTATCACGCCCGACGCCCTGCATTCCATTGAGCACATGCTCGCGACCGTCCTGCGCAACAGCCATGAAAAGGACAACATCGTCTATTTCGGTCCCATGGGCTGCCGCACGGGATTCTATCTCCTGACGGTCCGTTTGGGCTATGCGGAAGTTCTTTCCCTGCTCAAAGAGTGCATTCCCATGGCCCTCGCCCTCGATGAGGTTCCCGGGTCCAAAAAGGAGGAGTGCGGCAACTACCTCGCCCACGACCTTGACGGTGCAAAGCGCGAACTTGCCGCATATCTCCGCGTGCTGGAGGCCGACAGCGGCGGGCAAGGCGCGTGACGCCCGCCACGCCCATGCAGGGCGACGCTCATTCTGAACGCAGTGAAGGATCCCTTTGAACGCAGTCCGTGGGTCTATGAGATGTTTCGCTTCGCTCAACATGAGCGCGGGTCACGATGAGCGCGGGAGACAGGCAAACGCTCATTCTGAACGCAGTGAAGGATCCCCCTGAACGCAGTCCGTGGGGCTATGAGATGTTTCGCTTCGCTCAACATGAGCGCAGGGTCACGATGAGCGCGCGGGGCAGCGAGGGGTCGCGATTCTTCACCCCGTATTCAATTTTTCATTCAAGGAGGACGTATGATCGATTTAGGTGATTGGAAGGAGCCGCTCGCGCCGCTCTTTCAGGACGATCGGTACAAAAAAATTCGGGAATTCCTCAAATTCGAGTATTCCCACTATATCGTCTACCCCGACATGTACGACCTGTATAACTGTTTCCGCTATACGCCCTACAGCGAGGTCAAGGCCGTCCTCCTCGGGCAGGACCCCTATCACAACGAGGGACAGGCGCACGGGCTGTGCTTTTCTGTCAAGGAGGGCGTTCCCAAGCCCCCCTCCCTCGAGAACATGCTCAAAGAGCTCAAGGACGACCTCGGCTGTCCGCCGCCGAGGAGCGGGGATCTGACAAAATGGGCCAAGGAGGGCGTTTTGCTCCTCAACACCGCCCTGACCGTCCGCGAACATCAGGCCAATTCCCACGCCGACTGCGGCTGGAGTTGGTTCACGGACTCCGTCATTTCCCTCTTGAGTGAGAGAAAGGAACACCTTGTGTTCCTCCTCTGGGGCAACAATGCGCGGCGGAAGAAGGCCCTCATCGACCAAAGCAAACACCTCGTCCTCGAGGCCGCCCACCCCTCGCCTCTCTCCGCCTACAACGGCTTCTTCGGTTGCAGACACTTCTCGAAGACGAACGAATACCTATCTGCCCACGGCATTCCTCCCATCGACTGGGACCTGACGACATGAAAAAACTCCCGCGCCACGGCGCGGGAGTTTTCAGATCTCTCACTTTTTCAACTTGTTCATCATGTCGACGATGTCCTGCACCGTCTTGATGCCCTCCACATCCTCTTCGGGAAGAGTGATGTTGTACTCGTCCTCCAAAGTCATCAACAGCTCGACCACGTCGAGGGAATCGGCTCCAAGGTCCTTGACGACCTCCGATTCGGGACGAATGGTCTGAGCGTCGATCCCGAGCTGCTCTGCAAGCATCTTGCATACTTCTTCAAACATATGATCCCTCCTGTTTTCCGCGATGCGGAAAACAATTTTCTATTATTGTATCAGGTTTTTCCCGTCTTGTCAAGCCGTTTGGGGTATTTTGTCGCTTTTCGGACTTTTTCAGCCCCCATTCCCCAAAAATTCAGCCAGCGCGGCCCTCCAGACCCCCTCCGAAAAGCGCGGATTGGCGGGAGAAGTGGACGGAAGCCTCTCCGTCATGCCAGAAAACTGCGGAAATTTTCCCGAAAACAGCTCGTATGCCTTGCTCCCGTTGCAGAAGACCTTCTCGATGTGCGCGGTCACAAAGACGCGCGGAATGTCTGAAAAGACGATGTTTTCGATGGACGAATCCGAGGAGCCGACGATGTCACAGCTCCCGACGACGTCCCAGAGGGCGACGCGCCGCCGCAGGAGGAAGGCCCGCTTGCCGTCGGGGTCGGGCGGGATCTCCTCGCCGAAAAAGCCGCAGAGCGTCCTCCAGAACCTGTTCTGCGGATTCCCATAGTAGAAGGCGATCTCCCTGCTCCTGACGGAGGGGAAACTTCCGAGGATCAGGAGGCGGCTTTTCTCATCGCAGACGGGCGGAAAGCCCTCGGCATGGCCGCGTTTCAAAGCGAGACGCCCTTTTCGAGATTTCCGACGGTGGCAACGGCCGCCCTGTCGAAGTCAAAACTGCCCTCGATCGCCGAGAGCACGTCCTCCTTGGTGAGGGCGGAAAGCTCGGCCATGCGCCGTTCAAAGTCGTAAATCTCCCCCTTGTAGAGCATTTCCTTGCCATAGAGGAGCATCTGCGAGGAAGTGTTTTCCTGCGAGAATACGGTGCCCGAGAGGAGCTGTTCCCTGCCGCGTGAGAACTCTTCGTCCGAGAGATCCCCGCGCAGGAAGTCCTTGATGACGGCAAGGACGGCCTCGGCGGCGCGCTCGGCCTTCTTGGGATTGACCCCCGCATAGACGGTGAGAAGGCCCGTCTCCGCGTAGTTTGAGGAATAGGAATACACCGAATAGGCGAGGCCGAGCTCCTCCCTGACCTTCTTGAAGAGGCGGGAGCTCATGCCGCCGCCCAAGATGATATTCATGACCTGTACGGCGGGGAAGGCGGGGTCCGTCCTTGTCACCGAGGGGAACCCGATGGCAAAGTGGGCCTGCTCGATGGGCTTTTTCTTGAAGAGCCTGTCCGTGCGGAGGGAGACCTTCTTGGGCCTGTCGTGGAAATCCGTCCGCTCCATGCCGCCGAAGTACTCCTCCGTGAGCGCAACGGCCTCCGCGACGCCGATGTTTCCCGCAAAGGAGACGACGATGTTCTCGGGGCAGTACCGCTCGCGCTTGTAGGCAAACATCTCCTCCCGCGTGAAGGCAGAGACATTCTCCGCGGGGCCGAGGATATTCCTGCCGTAGTTCTCCTTTCCGAAGAAGGCGCGGGCGAGGAGGTCGAGACAGAGATCCTCGGGGGAGTCCTCGTCCATGTTGATCTCCTCGATGACGACGCCCTTCTCGCGGGCCATCTCCTCCTCGGGAAAGGTGGCGTTCAGGAAGAGGTCGGAGAGTAGTTCGAAGCTCTTTTTTGCGTGCTCGGAGGTGGATTTGCAATAGTAACAGGTGAGGTCCTTGCCCGTGAAGGCGTTGACCTGCGAGCCGAGGGCGTCGAAGGCGTCCGAGATCTCAAAGGCCGTGCGCGTCGGCGTGCCCTTGAACTGCATGTGTTCGATGAAGTGGGAAATGCCGTCCTCGCGGTCGGTCTCGAAGGCCGCGCCCGTGCCGACGAGAATGCCCATCGTGACGGACAGAAGCCCCTCCATGCGCTTGACGATGATCCTGATGCCGTTTTTCAGTGTTTTTGTCTCTACCATATGTAAAAATCTCCTTATGAGGTAGTTTCGTGTTTTCTCCTGCGCAAGGGTCAGTCTCCCAAATTTTCGCTGACCGTGATCGCCTTGAGACCGTGCTCGCGGTAGTAGGCGAGAATGCGGGGAAGGGCCTTTGCGGTGTGCTCCATGGGGTGCATGAGGACGAGATCTCCCCCCTTCACCCCCTCCGTCGCGCGGGAGAAGCAGACCTCTTCCTCCTTGTCGCGCCAGTCGATGGTGTCCTTGCTCCACATCACCGTCCTGAGCCCGAGGCTCTCCGCGGCGGCAAGAGTGTCCGCATTGTACGCCCCAGAGGGCGGCGCGAAGAGGACGATGTCCCGCCCCGAGGCGAGGGTCAGAAATTCGGCCGAAGTGCGGATCTCGTCCAAATTTTCGGCGAGGGAGAGCTTGTCATGCTCCCTGTGGAAGTAGCCGTGAGTGCCGATCTCGTGCCCCCGTGCGGCAATTTCCCTGACGCAGACGACGTTGTCATCCGCCCAACATCCGCCGAGGAAGAAGGTCGCCTTCGCGCCGTATTCGTCCAAGGTGTCGAGAATGCTGTACACTTCCTCGGTCCCCCAGTAGACGTTGAACATGAGCGAGACGCCGTCCTCGCTCGACCCGCGGTAGCGGACGCGGTCGTCCACCTCCGAAGCGGGGGAGACGGCGGGAAGAAAGCAGATGACGCCGAGGGCGGCGACGATGAGCGCGAGGGCCAAATTTGTGAGCGCCGCAACGGCGCGCGACCGCTTTTTCACAGTTTACCTCAAAACGGATACGATTATCAAACGTATTCTATTGAGCAAACGGTGAAATTATGAATGAAACGCGCTATTTTCGCTCTCCCGTTCATTCAGAATGCAGTGAAGGATCCCCTTGAACGTCGTCCGTAGGTCTATGAGATGTTTCGGCTTCGCCTCAACATGAGCGAGCCTGTCGAATCATCGCCTATTCTTGTCGCCCCTCGTAGGGGAGATGTCGAGGCGTAGCCGAGACAGAAGGGTTTTTCTTGGCTCCTCCCAAGGAGGAGCTGTCGCCAAAGGCGACTGAGGTGGGCATGAATCAGAATGCGGTGACCCACCCCCCTACCCCCGGGGGTAAAGGACAACACCCCTTCTGCCCCTACGGGGCACCCACCCCTCAAGGGGTGGGCAAGTCTTGGCTCCCCCTTGAGGGGGAGCTGTCACGAAGTGACTGAAGGGGTGTCATTCCACTCCCTTGCCTTAGGCGGAATTCACTTCCGCCGTGGGCGACTCAATTTGCCGAAACCTTTCGGCTTGTTGTCCCTGCAAAGTGCCTTCCGAGGCCAACTCGATTGATGCACAAAGAAAGTTCGCTCGAACATTTCTTTTCGATGCCCCGCGAGATCCTTCGACAAGCTCAGGATGACGCGCGGGGCGGGCTTCCGCGTGTCCGCGGGGCGAGCAAAGAAATGTTCGAAACATTCCCATTTCCTTGCCTTAGGCGGAATTCACTTCCGCCGTGGGCGACCCCATTTGGTACCCCACGGGAACCACAATGACTTTCAAGGTACGAAAGTGCGTGGGGTGATAAGGCTATGGAATGCACGTAGTTGACCCCTCGAACGATTTGTTTTCGCAGAAAACAAATCGTTCGAAACATTCTAAATTTCTTGCCTTAGGCGGAATTCACTTCCGCCGTGGGCGACCCCATTTGCCGAAACCTTTCGGCTTGTTGTCCCTGCAAAGTGCCTTCCGAGGCCAACTCGATTGATGCACAAAGAAAGTTCGCTCGAACATTTCTTTTCGATGCCCCGCGAGATCCTTCGACAAGCTCAGGATGACGCGCGGGGCGGGCTTCCGCGTGTCCGCGGGGCGAGCAAAGAAATGTTCGAAACATTCCCATTTCCTTGCCTTAGGCGGAATTCACTTCCGCCGTGGGCGACCCCATTTGGTACCCCACGGGAACCACAATGACTTTCAAGGTACGAAAGTGCGTGGGGTGATAAGGCTATGGAATGCACGTAGTTGACCCCTCGAACGATTTGTTTTCGCAGAAAACAAATCGTTCGAAATCATCTCATTTCAGTATTACGATCGTCACGCCGCTCTCGCCTTCTCCGTACTTGCCGAGGCGGAAGCTGTCGACGCGCGGATGGTTGCGCAGGATGGCGTGGACGGCGGCGCGGACCTTGCCCGTGCCCATGCCGTGCACGATGCGCACTTCGGGCAGTCCCGCAACGAGGGCGGCGTCGAGGAAGTTCTCCGTCTCGATCTGCGCCTCCGCGGCCGTCATGCCGATGAGATTGCACTCGCGCGGGAGATCGTCGCGGGCGGTGAGGCGTTTGACGACCTGCACTTCCCCCTTCTTCTCCCGCGGGGCGGCGGGATAGAAGAGGTCGTCGATCGGACTTCTCACCTTGAGCGCCCCCACCTGCACTTCGGCGGTGTTTTTCTCCTTTTTGAGGAAAAGGACGACCCCCTCCGCGGACATGGTCCCCACAAAAACCCTGTCCCCGACTTTCAATTTGTCCCTGTCCACGGGGGAAAGGCGCACTTTCGGCTCTTCCTCGGGGGCGGTCTCCCCCATCTTATTTTTGAGCGTCCGCGCCCTGATGATGTCGCTCTCGGTGAGCGTCTCCTTCTTCAGAATTTCCTCGATCTCGGCGAGAAGTCCCTCGGCCTGCGCCGTGCGTTCGGCGACGATGCGGCGGGCCTCCGCCTTGGAGGCGTAGAGAAACTTTTCCCTCTCCCGCCTGAACTTCTCCTCCTCGGCGTCGAGGGCCTTGGACCGCGCCTCCCAGTCCCTCTTTATGGCCTCCGCGCGTTCCCGTTCGGCCTCGGCGCGGATCGCGCTCTCCTCGGCGGCGCGGAGCGTGCGCTCAAAGGACCTTGCCCCCTCCGAGAGATACCCCCTCGCCTCCTCGATGGTCTCCTCGGGAAGGCCCAGCCGCGTGCAGATCGCGAGGGCGTTGGAGGACCCGGGCGCGCCGATCCGAAGGCGGTAGAGGGGGCGGAAATCCTCCGCGTCGAACTCCATACAGCCGTTCTCCATGCGCTCATGTTCATATGCAAATTCCTTGAGCGCGGAATAGTGGGTAGTCACGATGCCGCGGCAACCCTTCCGCTCGAGGGTGGAGAGCACGGCGCGGGCGAGGGCCTGTCCCTCCTCGGGGTCGGTGCCGCCGCCCGGTTCGTCGATGAGGACGAGGGAATCCTTCCCCGCCTCCTTCAGGATCTCCCTGATGTTGACGATGTGCGAGGAAAAGGTCGAGAGGTCCTCCTCGATGGACTGGCTGTCGCCGAGGTCGCAGTAGACCCCCTGAAAGACGGCGAGGCGCGTCCCCTCCGCCGCGGGGACGAAGAGCCCGCACGCCGCCATGAGGCAGAAGAGGCCGCACATCTTCAGCGTGACCGTTTTGCCCCCCGTATTGGCGCCGCTGATGAGGAGAAAGTCATACTCCTCCCCCAGCGAGACGGAGACGGGCACGGCCTTCTTGGGGTCGAGGAGGGGGTGACGCCCCTTGATGATGTCAATGACGCCGCGGCCGTTGAGTTTGGGCCGCACGCACTTGCGGCGGTAGCCGTATTCGGCCAAGGCGAAATACAGATCGACTTCGGAGAGGATCCTCTCGTCGGCCTCGAGCTGTCCGCGCATGTGCCCCGCCGCGCGGGAAAGTTCCTTCAAAATGCGCTCGACCTCCTCCTTTTCGTCGAGGGTGAGGTCCATGAGCTCATTGTTCATCTCGAGCACTTCCTCGGGCTCGATGAAGACGGTCGCTCCGCTCGCCGAACGGTCGTGCACGAAGCCGCGGATACTGCGCTTGTACTCGGCCTTGACGGGAATGACGTACCTGTCACCGCGCACGGTGACGAGGCCCTCCTGCAAAAATTTCCTGTCCTCCCCCGTGAGATACCCGCTCAACCGCGCACGGATGCGCTCGCCCAAAGTTCGGATGCTCTGGCGAATGGAAAAGAGCTTTTCGCTCGCCGTGTCGGCAATTTCATTCTCGTTGACGATCTTCCTTGTGATGTCCTGCTCCAACCCCTCGTCGAAGGCGAGGCGGTCGGTGAGCTCCCTCATCTTCCCGATGCGGGGATCGGAGAGCGAATGCACGCTTTGATAGCACACCCGCGCCGATGCAAGAAGGCGGGCGAGATTGAGAAGTTCGGCATTGGAGAGAGTGGAACCCTTCTCCGCCCGCTCCAAACTGTCCCCCGCGGGGGCAAATTCGGCGAGCCTGCCCGCCCCGAGCTCATAGAGCAGGAGCCGCGCTTCCTCTGTCATGCCGAGGCGAAGTTCGGCTTCCTTCAATTCCGTCGCGGGGACAAGGTGCAAAATTGCCTCCCTGCTCCCATCGAGCGCGGCATTCTCCGCCGCCGCGTGTAAAATTTTGTCGAGCTCCAGCCGCTCGGCGTGCTTTGTCATAGCATACTCCTTTGCGCATGGCCGCGCGTGGACGGTCCCCCGACGCTCACAGAGCTGTCGATGAGGGGATTTGCCCCAACTTCACAGGCGAGCGGGGCGCAGTTGTAGACCTCGAAGCGACAGCCGCCCATGACGTACCGCCGCAGGGGGAACTTTCTCCCCTCCCCGTCGGTGAGGGTGTACCGTCTCCGCCTGTCGCAGGCGGCGCAAGTTTTCTCAAAGGGGCAGTAGCACAGGTCCATGACCTTGACGGCGCCCGCCGAGAGGGCAAACGCCCCCTCCGCGTTCAATTCCCTCTGCTCGGCGGCGGAGATCTCCTTCGAGAGGACAAAATATTTCGCCCCCGCCCCGAGGATCCCCGCAACGGCGAAGCGGTTGGTGAGGTTGAACCCCGTCCCCGCGAAGAGGGAGACGCCGTACTTTCTCGCGAGCACGACGCCGTAGTAGCCCTCGCAATAGATGCCCTCGTAATTTTTCAGGAATGGCCCGACGAGGGCCTCATCCGCGCCCGTGAAGAGGGGCGGCAGATACAGATAGGTGTGCGGTCCCCCCGCAGGCAGGCGGGAGTAGTCGTCGGGTTTGAGGATCGTGATATCCCCGTCCCCCCTCTCCCCTGCGATGTGCGCGGTCAGCTTTTCTGTGGCGGGGGGAAGGGTCGGCTCGGCGAACTCCGCCGCCGCAAGGGTCCTCCTCGGATCGAGATGGTCGCACAATGCGGCATAGAAGTCCCGCCGCAGGGCGTTGAGGGCAGATTTCGGCAGGAAGGCCCCCTCCGTCTCGGCAAAGACCTTGGGCAAAAGGGGCAGGCCGTCCGTCTTCGAGAAGCATTCCGCGATCTGCGCCCCGTCGAGGGGGGCGCTCTTCGCCGCCTGCGGCATTTCCCCGCCCGTATAGACGAAGTCCCCGCAGACGATCTTCGGCTCCTCCCCTGCGCAGATGCGCACATGGAGTTCGATCTCCCTCTTCCTCTCGCCCGAGAGGACGCGCTCGGAGGAGGCCGCGTCCGTCGTCACACAGACGGCGTCATCGGGGAGAAGGCGAACATTGGAGGAGAGGAAAAATCCCCCTTCGCCCTCCTTTGCAAAGACCGCCCCCGCGGCTTCCTTCCCGCCGCGCAGGACCTTGAAGGCGTCCCCCTTCCGCGGGCGGAACCTGCTCCTGCAGAAGGGCTTTCCGCCGACGAAGGCGACCCGTCCGACTTCCTCGCCGATGTGCCCCTGCACATTGCGGGAGAGGAGAGACTTGTCCTGTCCGAACGCGAGGCCGCGGGTGTAATTTCCGCGGTTGTAGGCGCGCTTCAGGTCGGAGAGGGCGGCCTCCCGCCCCGCATCTTCCCCGCCGAGCGCCAATGCGACGCACTCCCGCACATACCGCACCGCGGCGGCGCAGTAGGCGGGACGGCGCATGCGACCCTCGATCTTGAGGGAACAAACGCCTGCATCGAGCAACTTTCCGACCTCCTCCCCGACGCAGAGATCGGAGAGGGAGAGCGCAAAGGCGGGCTCCTCATAGCCCGCGCGGTCGATGGAGTACAGCTTCCTGCAGGGCTGTTTGCACCTGCCGCGGTTGCCGCTGTTGTTGCCCGCAAAGGAGCTCATGTAGCACTGTCCCGAGAAGCAGGTACAGAGCGCGCCCTGTACGAAGGCCTCCGTCTCGATGATCTTGGAGATCTCCTCAATGTCGGCAAGCGGGGTCTCCCGCGCGAGGACGACGCGCGAAAAGCCGTACTCTCTGGCGAGCTCCGCGCCGTAGCGGTTGCAACAGCCCCCCTGCGTGGAGAGGTGAAGGACGATCTCGGGCCACTTCTCCCTGACGAGCTTTCCGAGGAAAATATCCTGCATCAGAATGGCGTCCGCGCCCCTCTCCCACGCCTCCCTGACGGAGGCGAAAAAGTCGGCCGTTTCGCCGTCCTTCACGAGCGTGTTGAGGGCGACGTAGACCTTTGCATGCAATAAATGCGCAAAACGGGTGACGCGAAGAAGGGCGTCCCCGTCGAAATTTGCGGCTCCCTCGCGGGCGGAAAACCTCGAAAGGCCGAGGTAGATCGCGTCCGCCCCCGCATTCAGGGCCGCATATGCTGTCTGCTCGTCCCCCGCGGGGGCGAGGATCTCGGGCCTCATCGTCCGATCGTGCGCTGGATGAGTTCCTGCGCCGCGTCGTAGCCCATGCTCTTCAGGCGGTAATTGCGGGCCGCGACTTCGATGAGAATGGCAAGGTTCCGCCCGGGGGAGACGGGAATGGTGAGTTTGGGCACCTTGATGCCGAGGATCTCCTCAAATCCCCCCTCGCCGCCGATGCGGTCGTATTCCTTGTCCCGCTTCCAGTGTTCCAGCTCCATGACGAGCTCGATGTCCTTCTCGCCGAGAATGGAACCCGAACCGTACATATTCTTGACATTGATGATGCCGATGCCGCGCAGTTCCATGAAGTAGCGGATGCGCTCGGGCGCGGTCCCGACGATCTTGTTCTCGATGTTCTTGACGAGCACGGAGTCGTCGGCGACGAGCCTGTGCCCGCGCTTGATGAGCTCCATTGCCGTCTCGCTCTTGCCGACGCCGCTCTCGCCCGTGAGCAGAATGCCCGCGCCGAAGACGTCCATCAGGACGCCGTGCATGGTGGTCTTGGGCGCGAGGAGCTTGGAGAGGTAGTCATAGAGCTGTGCCATGATGACCGTCGTCATCTTGCCCGTGCGGAAGACGGGCGTGCCCGTCTCGCGGGCGAACTGCATCATCTCGGGCGGCACGGGGAGATCGCGGGCGAACACCACGCAGGGGATCTGTCCGCAGTTGAAGAGCTTTCTCACCCGCTCCACCCGCTCCTCGGGCGAAAGCGAGCGCATGTACTCGTGCTCCGTCTGTCCGATGAGCATGATGCGCTCGGAGTCGAACATGCTGTAAAATCCCGCGAGCCGCAGCCCCGGGCGGTCCACGCTGATGTTCGTGAACGTCAGGATCCCCCGCCCCGCGTGCAGGACTTCAAGGCTCAGATCCGAGGCAAATTTGTCGAGCATCACCGTCTCATGCGGCAACCACATCTCATTCATACCTGATCCCCCATTGTGTATTTCATAAGCGCTTCGGCGACGCCGTCCTCCTCGCAGGAGGCAACGACAACAGCCGCTCTTTTCAATTCTTCATCTGCGTTGGCGACCGCAAACTTCCCGCCCGCCCGCAGGAGCATGGGCAGGTCGTTTGGCTGGTCCCCGATGGCGGCGATCCTCTCCCGCGGCACATGGTAGTATGCGGAGAGAAAATCCACCGCGCTCGCCTTGTTCTGCCCCTTCGGCATGACCTCGACGAGGTAGACCGAGGAGCAGGTGACGAAAAACCTGTCCCCGAAAAAAGCCTGCGTCTCTTCCCGCAGTCCGTCCCGCTCTTCGGCGGGGATCATGGCGAGGACTTTGACGACTTTGAGGGAATTTGCGGCCACCATGTCCGAGAGGTGCGGCTCGATCTTTCCCTTGACGCGGCAAATCTCCTCATAGGTATGCAGGCCCTCGTCGTCCATATTGGACCAAAAATCGTCCTCCGTGTAGACGTGAATGTGCTTCCCGCGCGCCTCGAAGAAGCGGATGCACTCGAGGGCGTCCTCCCTTGTGAAGGAGCCACACTTGAGAAGCTCCCCCGTGCGGACGTCGGAGATCATCGCACCCTGATAGGCGACGGCGAGCCCGTCATCGAGGCCGAGCTCTTTGAGCCGCGGCAAAATGGAGGTCATCATCCTCCCCGTGACGACGGCAAAGACGCCGCCCGCTTCTCTATACGCCGCGATGGCCCTTCGGTTGGCCTCGGAGACCGTCCCGTCCTCTCTGACGAGGGTCCCGTCAAAGTCCGAAAGAAAGAGTGGATATCTCATAGTTCTTCAAAATATTTTTTGATGCGGCGGGCGAGTTCCCTGCCGATGCCCTCGGCCTCGGCAAGTTCCTCCTCGCTCGCGCCCATGATCCTGTCGATGGTGCCGAATTTCCGCATGAGGGAGAGCCGCTTCTGCTTGCCGACCCCGTCGATCCCCTCGAGGACAGACTCGAGGTTGCGCTTGGAGTGAATGGAACGGAAGTAGGCGACGGCGAAGCGGTGCGCCTCGTCGCGGATACGCTGGAGCATCTTGAGCGCGTAGTCGTGCCTGTCGATGCGGACGCTCTCGCTCTGCGAAAGGGTGAAGACCTCTTCTTCCTGCTTGGCGAGGGCGACGAGGTCGATGTCCTCAATGCCGAGCTCGTCGAAGATCTGTTTGACGGAGGAGAGCTGGCCCTTGCCGCCGTCGATGACGATGAGTTGGGGGCGGGGGAATTTCTCCTCCTCGTCGGAGCCGAGCTTCTGGAGCCGCCGCCGCAAAACTTCCTGCAGGGAGGCAAAATCGTTGGCCCCCTCCACCGTCTTGATGCGGAAGCGGCGGTATTCGTACTTGTCGGCCTCGCCGTCGGTGAAGACGACCATGCTCCCGACTTTGTCCACGCCCGAGATGTCCGAAATATCGTAGCACTCCATGCGCTTGGGATACCGCCCGAGGGAGAGGAGGCCCTTCAGCCTCTCGCAGGCGCGGACGGTCATGTCGTCCCTGTGTTCAATGGAGGAGACGGACTTCTCGAGGTAGTCCTTGGCATTCGCCGCGGCCATGTCGAGAAGTTCTCTCTTCACGCCAAACTTCGGGTGCACGATCTCGACGTTTCTCCCCGCCCTCTCGCGAAGAAAGGCGGCGAGGGCTTCGTCGTCCGCGTCCTCCTCAAGAATGACCTCGTGCGGGGTCTCGTGGGCGGTGTAGTACTGCGTGATGAGGCTCTGGAGGGCCTCCCCCCGCTCGGCCGCGCCCGCGTCGGACTGGAAAGTGCGGCTGCCCTGCATGACGCCCTTTCGGGTCACGAGGAGGGAGACGGCCGTGTAGAGCCCGTTCGTCTCGAGCGCCCAGATGTCGGCGTCCACGTCCTTCGGCATCGAAGTGATGCGCCGCCGTTTGAGGGCGGAGAGCATGCCGATCTTGTTGCGGTAGTCGAGGGCGAGCTCAAACTGCTCCTCCTCGGCGAATTTCTGCATCTTCTCGCGCAGGAGCTGTTCGGCCTCCTCGTAGTTTCCCGAGAGGAAGGAGAGAGCCTTCTCCACCCGCTCGGCGTATTCCTCTTTGCTACACAGCCCCGCGCAGGGAGCGAGACAGCGGTGGAGATGATAGTCGAGGCAGGGCTTTGCCGTCCCCCTGACGGCGACGGAACAGGTGCGGATCTGATAGACTTTGGCAACGATGTCGACGATCTCCTTGCAATTCACCCCGCCCATGAAGGGGCCGAAGTACCTGCCGTCCTTTCTGACGCGGCGGGTAATGGAGATGCGGGGAAAGTCCTCCCGCGTGTGAACTTTGATATAGGGGTAAGTCTTGTCGTCCTTGAGGAGAATGTTGTACTTGGGCTTGTACTTCTTGATGAGGTTGTTCTCAAGCGCGAGCGCGTCCACCTCCGTGGGAGCGACAATGTAATAGAAATCGGCGATGCTGTCCACCATCGCCTGAACCTTCTCGGTCTTTTCGGTGGAATGGAAGTACTGGCGCACGCGGTTTTTGAGCACTCTTGCCTTGCCGACATAGATGACGGTCCCGTCGCTGTCGAGCATGACATACACCCCGGGGCAGTCAGGCAGGAGTTTCAATTTTTCCCGTATGACATCCATAGTACTATTATACACACATCTGCCCGCTTTTTCAAGCGTTCGCGCCAAAAATGAAAAATTTCTCGGAAAGCCGCAGTGACCCCCACCCCTACGGTGAGGGGAGGGGAGGGGATAAGAACCTTGTCGCCCCTTTTAGGGGAGATGTCACGAACGGGGTGAGTGACAGAGGGGTTTTGAAACCCCTTTCCCCTCGCAAGCTCGGGGACTTCCCCTAAAAGGGGCAGCGAGGCGATTCAAGATCCCTCCAAACTTTATCAATATCCCAAAAATTCCACGCCCTTCAGGAGGACGTCGTTGACGATCTCGCCCGAGGCCATGTAGAAGATGATCTTCCCGTGACGTTCGCTTTTGACGAGGCCGACGTCCTTCAGGAAGCGCAATTGGTGGGAGACGGTCGTCTGATTGATGTCGAGGACCCTTGAAATATCGGTGACGCACATCTCCGAGATGGCGAGCGCGGACAGGATCCTCAGCCGCGTGCCGTCCGAAAAGATCGAAAAAAAGCGTACGAGGGAGGAGAGGATCTCCCCGTCGGGGACGTAATCCTCCACCATGTCCTTCGTGCGCCTGTCGAGAAGCAAAGTTTCCGCCATAAAAATTCCTCCTTTTTATGACAGAATAACACTTGCCGCCTTGCGCATATGTGAAAGTTTCCTCGCCTTTTGGCGATTTTTGCCGAATTTACAGGATCGCCTTCGGCTCGTAGCCCGCTTCGGTGACCGCGTCAAGGAGGACTTCGTCCGCAACTTCGCCCTCAAGCTCCACAACAGCCGTCTTGTTCTCGAGGTTGACCTCGGCGGACTTGACGCCGCCGACCTTCTCGAGCGCGTCCTTCACATGCTTCGCGCAGTGTGCACACATCATGCCGTCCACAAGAATTGTCTTTTTCATCGTTTTATCTCCTTTTTGATTGGTTTTGGTTTGTTTAGGGCGGACCCCCTCCCCTACCCCTCCCCCTGACGCAGGGGGAGGGCAAGAGGCAAGGGCCTCCCCTGACGCAGGGGCAACCCGCTCATCCTGAAGCGACGTCACCCGCTCATCCTGAGCCGCAGGCGAAGGATCCCCTTGACCCACCCGCTCATCCTGAGGGAGCGGAGCGACCGAAGGATCCCACGGAGGTATATGCGAACTTCGTTCCTCGGGATCCCTCGACACGCCGCCTGCGGCGGCGGCTCGGGATGACGCAGGGGCAACCCGCTCATCCTGAGCCGCAGGCGAAGGATCCCCTTGACCCACCCGCTCATCCTGAGGGAGCGGAGCGACCGAAGGATCCCCTTTTGCGCCGTCCCCCTTCCCCTTTCCGAAGCGCATGAGGCGCAGGGCATTGGTCACCACGAAGAGGGAGGAGAGGCTCATCGCCGCCGCCCCGATCATGGGGCTCAGCGAGACACCCGCCCACGCGAACACGCCCGCCGCGAGCGGAATGCCGATACAGTTGTAGAAAAACGCCCAGAAGAGGTTCTGTTTGATGATCCGCATCGTCTTGCGGGAGAGGGCAATGGCGCGGGGCAGGGCGCGGAGATCCCCGCTGACGAGGACGGCGTCCGCGCTCTCGATGGCGACGTCCGTCCCGTTTCCCATGGCGACGCCGACGTCGGCTTCCTTGAGGGCGGGGGCGTCGTTGATGCCGTCCCCCACCATGGCGACGAAATGATTTGCCCGCCGCGCCTCACGGTGTTCGCGCTTGGCCCGCTCGTTCTGTTCCCTCGCCGCCCTGACGTAGGAAAGTTTGTCCTCGGGCAAAAGTTCGGCGCACACGCAGGCGTCATAGGGCGGGAAACCCGCCTCCGCGGCGATGTGCGAGGCGACGGCCTGATTGTCCCCCGTCAGCATGACGGGGAGGCAACCCGCCTTGACGAGTTCACCGACGGCCTCCCTGCTCCCCTCCTTTAAGGTGTCCGCAAGGGCGAAGAGGGCGAGGACCTTTTTCTCATTCGCAAGAAAGAGGACGGTCTTCCCCTCGGCGGTGAGCCGCTCGAAGGCCTCTAACTGTTCCTCGAATTTCACGCCCCTGTACTGCATCATGCGCTCATTGCCGAGGAAATAGGTCCTGCCGTTCACCTCGCCGACCGCGCCCTGTCCCGTAACGTATTCGACGCCCTCGGCGCTCTCCCCCGCGCCGCAAAAGTCCGCAATGCACTGCGCGAGGGGGTGATTGAGCTTGCTCTCGAGCGCGTAGGCGATGCGCTTGGACGCTTCGTCCCCCTCAAAAAACACGACCTTCGGCCTTCCCTCGGTGAGGGTCGCCGTCTTGTCAAGCAAAATTTCATGCACCGTTGCCATCTTTTGCAGGGCCTCGGCGTTTTTATAGAGAATGCCGAGCGCGGCCCCCCTGCCCGTCGCGGCCATGATCGCCACGGGCGTCGCCAGTCCCAATGCGCAGGGACAGGAGATGACGAGCACGCACACCGCGTAATTCATCGCGCGGGAGAGGTCCCACGTCGAGAAGAACCACGCGAGGAAGGTGACGACGGCGAGCCCGAGGACGGTCGGGACGAAGATCGCCGCGACCCTGTCGGCAAGTTTCTGAATGGGAGCCTTGGAAGTCCCAGCCTCGCGCACCATTCTGATGATGCCCATGAGCATGGTGTCTTCGCCCACCCGTTCGGCGCGGATCTTGAGGTATCCCCCCGTCACGATGCAAGCGGAGACGGCCTTGGAGCCCTCGGAAAGCTCCACAGGCAGGCTTTCCCCCGTGACGGCGGACTGGTCGACAAAGGCGTGCCCCTCGGTCACAGTCCCGTCCGCGGCGATCGATTCGCCCTGCTTGACGACGATGACGTCACCCTCCTCCACTTCCGAAAGGGGAATGACGCACTCCCCGCCGCCCCGTTCCACCCTGACGGCGTCGGGCGCGAGGGAACGGAGCTTCTCGATCTCCCGCCCCGTGCGCTTTTTTGACCTGTCCTCGAGCCATTTGCCCAAGGTCACGAGGGTGACGATCATCGCCGCGGACTCAAAGTAGAGCGCATGGCTCATGGGGTCGATGCAGGCAAGGACGACGCTGTAGACGAAGGAGACGCCCGCGCCCAAGGAGACGAGGGTGTCCATGTTCGGCACGAGTTTCACGGCCGCGCGCACGCCGCTGACGAAAAATTTGTAGTTGACGAGGAGAATGACGGCCGTGATGCCGAGCTGAAAGCCGTGATTGAGCCACCCCATCGGCGCGGGAAGGCCGACCATGTGCCCCATCGAGAGGTACATGACGGGGAGAAGGAGGACGAGCGAGACGAGAAAGCGCACAAAGAGGGTCAGAATTTCCCGCTTCTCTTCGGGCTTCTTGCCGTAGTCAAAGATGCCGTAGCCGAGGGAACGGACGGCCGAAACGATCTCCCCGTCCAGGTCCCCTTCGCATTCGACGTCCATGCACTCGCCCATGAGGGAAACGGCGCACGTTTTGACCCCTGCGAGCTTTCTCACTGTGCGCTCGATGCCCGCCGCACAGGCGGCACAGCTCATGCCCGTAATAGAATATTTCTTTTTCATGAAAACCTCTTGAAGAGGTCGACGATTTCATCGAGAACGTCGGTGTCCCCCTCTTTGATATGCTCCACCACGCACCCGTGCAGGTGGTCGCGCAAAATGACGGCCGAAAGGCTCTTGACGGAGGCGTCCACGGCGGCGAGCTGAACGAGAATGTCGTCGCAGTAGCGGTCCTCCTCCACCATGCGTTTGATGCCGTTCATCTGTCCCAAAATGCGGTTGAGGCGGGAAGTGATGCCCCTCTTATTCTCCGCCGAACGTATGGTCTTGCGCTCACTTGTATCACAACAGCAATGTTCTTCCATACATATCTCCAATATACCCCCATGGGGTATCTGTGAATAGTGTATCATATGCAGTATGATCTGTCAAGGGAAAATTAAAAAAATTTTTTCTCGCTCATTCGGAGAGAGCAAAGCGACCGAAGGATCCCCTTGAACGAAGTCCCCTTGTCGCCCCTCATAGGGGAGATGTCACGATGTGACAGAGGGGGTGTCCCTTGTCGCCCCTCATAGGGGAGATGTCGAGGCGTAGCCGAAACAGAGGGGTTTTGAAACCCCTTTCCCCCTACGGGGGACTTCCCCTAAAAGGGGCAGCGAGGGGATTCCAAATTCCCCCACCACAATTTTTATTTTTTAATTAAATCAAGGGGATCCTTCGCTGCGCTCAGGATGAGCGCGACGCGCTCAATTTTTAATTTTATAAAAAAACCGCCGACGGCGATCGGCCGACGGCGGCGGGAAATACATTCCTTATGCGGTTTCTTTATAGACGAGGCGGGGTTTGGCGCCGTCCGTCACGCAGTCGCGCGTGATGATGACTTCCTCCACATTGTGCTCGGACGGAATGTCGAACATCACGTCGATCATGAGGCTCTCGATGATGGTGCGGAGGCCCCTCGCGCCCGTCTTCAGACGGATCGCGGTGTTGGCGATCTCCCGCACGGCCTCCTCCTCCACCGTCAGTTTCACCCCGTCAAGCCCGACGAGCTTCTGATACTGCTTGATGATGGCGTTCTTGGGCTGGGTGAGAATGCTGACGAGCGCGTCCTCGTCGAGGGCCTGCAGGCTCACGACGATGGGAATGCGCCCCACAAATTCGGGAATGAGGCCGAATTTGGTGAGGTCCTGCGGCTTGACGTCCTCGAGGAGGGTGTAGTCAACTTCCTTCTCGCTGAGCTTGACCTTTCCGCCGAAGCCGAGGCCCGAGTCGTCCATACGCGCGGAGACGATCTTGTCGAGGCCGACGAATGCCCCGCCGCAGATGAAGAGAATGTTCGTCGTGTCGATGTGCATGCAGTCCTGCTGGGGGTGCTTTCTGCCGCCCTGCGGGGGGACGTTGGCGACGGTGCTCTCGATGATCTTGAGAAGGGCCTGCTGGACGCCCTCGCCCGACACGTCGCGGGTGATGGAGACGTTCTCCCCCTTCCTCGCGATCTTGTCGATCTCATCGATATAGATGATGCCGCGCTGTGCCTTCGCGATGTCGTAATCGGCGTTCTGAATGAGCTTCAAAAGGATATTCTCGACGTCTTCGCCGACATAGCCCGCCTCCGTGAGGGTGGTCGCGTCCGCCGTCGCGAAGGGGACGTTGAGGATCTTTGCAAGCGTCCGCGCGAGGAGCGTCTTTCCGCTCCCCGTGGGGCCCAAGAGGAGAATGTTGCTCTTCTCGATCTCCACGTCGTCGCTCTTTGCGCCGTCGGCCATCGCATTGATGCGCTTGTAATGATTGTAAACGGCGACAGACAGGACCCGTTTGGCCTTGTCTTGCCCGACGATATACTTGTCGAGCTCCTCCTTGATCTCTGCGGGCTTCTTGAGCTCGACCTTCTCGACGGGGTCGGAGGAAGGCATCTTGTCGAGCATTTCCCTGCAAAGGTCCACGCATTCGTCGCAGATGAAGATCCCCTCGGGTCCCGCGATGAGCTTTTTGGTTTTGGACTTCTCCTTCCCGCAGAAGGAGCAGCGCTGTTCGTATTTTGGCATTCTGTTCTCCGAAAAAAATTTACCGCTTGAAATAGACCTTGTCGATGAGGCCGTACTGCATCGCTTCCTCGGCGGAGAGGTAGTTGTCCCTGTCCGTATCGCGGGCGATCTCCTCGTACGTCCTGCCCGTATTCTCGGCGAGAATGCGGGTCATCTTCTCCTTGATATGGAGAATGTGGTCGGCCTGTATCTTGATGTCGCTCGCCTGACCCTGTGCGCCGCCCAAGGGCTGATGGATCATGATCTCGCTGTTGGGAAGGGCGTACCGCTTGCCCTTCTGCCCCGCCGCGAGGAGGAAGGCCCCCATGGAGGCGGCAAGTCCGATGCAGATCGTCGAGACGTCGCACTTGATGTAGTTCATCGTATCGTAAATGGCCATGCCCGCGGAGACGGAGCCGCCGGGGCTGTTGATGTAGAGGCTAATGTCCTTCCCGGGGTCCCTGCCCTCGAGGTAAATGAGCTGGGCGACGACGGTATTGGAGAGGGCGTCGTCGATCTCGCCCGAGAGGAAGATGATCCTGTCCTCGAGGAGGCGGGAATAGAGGTCATAGCTGCGCTCGCCGCTCGACGTGCGCTCGACAACATAGGGAATGAGTACGTTCTTCGTCATTTTCTCTGTGCTCCTTTCCGAATTCGGTTATTCCTCGTCCGTCTTGCTGACGGCGACCATTTCATTGTTTGCGGCCAAGAACTCAAACAGCTTGGTGATCTTGATGTCGTTCTCGATATACTCCCTCTGGCGGGGGTCGAGGGTCTTCTCATACTCCTCGGGCTCCTTGCCGACGGAAGCGGCCTGCTCGGCGATCTTGGCGGCGATCTCCTCCTCGGAAGCCTCGATCTTCTCGGTCTCGATGAGCTTCTCGATGATGAGCTGGTGCAAAACGAGCCGCCTCGCCTCCTCCTCGAAGTTCTGCTTGTACTCCTCGCGAGTGGTGCCGATGTACTGGTAGTAATCCTCGGGGCGGATGCCCTGATACATGATGTTCTGCTCCATTCTGCGAAGAGACATCTCCTCCTGCCTGTCGATGAGGGCGTCGGGGATCTCGGCCGAAGCGGTCTTGGCGATCTCGGTGAGGATGGCGTCCTCCGTCTCGTTGCGGGAACGGGTCTCGGCGTTCTTCTCGAGGCGTTCGCGCACTTTCGCCCGATAGGCGTCGGCGGTGTCCGAGCCGAGCTTTTTCGCGAGTTCGTCATCGAAGGGAGGAAGCTCCTTCCCCGTGATCTTGTGAAGGGTCACGGTGAAGACGGCGGGTTGGCCCTTGAGCGTCTCCTCCTGATAGTCCTCGGGGAAGGTGACGTCAATGTCCTTGGTCTCGCCGATGTTCATGCCGACGACGCCCTCCTCGAACCCGGGGATAAAGCTGTGGGAGCCGAGGGCGAGGTCGTATCCTTCGGCCGAGCCGCCGTCAAAGGCGACGCCGTCCTTCTTGCCGACAAAGTCGATGGTGACGGTGTCCCCGTCTGCGGCGGGACGGTCTGTGACCTCCACGCTCTTGGCAAGGCGGGTACGGGTCGCGTCGATGTCCCTGTCGACGTCGGCGTCCGTAACAGTATACTCATACTTATTGATTTTTATACCCTTGTACTGCCCGATCGTGACGTCGGGTTTGACGGGAACGGTGGCGATGAGGACGACGTGCGTCTCGGAGAAATCGTCCCCGAGGGAGAGCTGGGGCTCGCCGACGGCCATGAAGTTGTCCTTCTCCTTCTCGAGGATCGCGTCGTAGTGCTCGTCATAGAGGAGGTTGAGGGCGTCCTCGTAGAAGAGGCCCTTGCCGTAGTACATCTCGAGGACGGCCTTGGGGGCCTTGCCCTTGCGGAAGCCGTTCACCGTGTAACGCTTTCTGTTCTGAAGATATGCCTTGTTGTTCGCCGCCGCCCACTCCTCGGGGGTGAAGGCGATCTCGATCTTCACTGTGCTCTTTTCTGCAGGGGTAACTGTGTAATTCATGATGTTTTGCTCCTAACCGTTTTTACGGATAAAATTCTCACCTTCCATTTTAGCATAAAGGGCGGCAAAAGGAAAGCGTTTTTATTTACAATTTTGGATTTTTGGGGTATAATGGGCGGTGAAGATCGCTATGGAGGCAAGTATGCCGCAGGACGCCTTTACCCTCCGCCTTGTCGCGAAGGAACTCAACGCCGCTCTCTCGGGCGGGAAGATCAACCGCGTGAACCAGCCCGCCAAGGAGGAGGTCGCCCTTCTTATATACACGGGAAAACGCACCGTTAAACTCATTTTGAACGGAAATGCCTCGGCGTGCGGGGCCTATTTCGGCGGGGAGAGCGCGGAGAATCCCGCCGCCGCCCTTCCCTTCTGCATGCTCCTGCGCAAATACATTCAGGGCGCGGACATTCTCGGCGTGGACACCCCCGGGTTTGAGCGCATTCTGCGCTTTCATCTCCTCTGCCACAGCGAATTCAGGGAGACCGAGCGCACCCTCGTCGCCGAGATCATGGGCAAGTACTCCAACCTCATTCTGACCGAGAACGGGGTCATTCTCGGGGCCCTGAAGGTGGCCCCCCTCGACGAAAATGCCAAGCGTGTGATCTTCGCGGGCGCAAAGTACGTCCCGCCCCTCGCGCAGGACAAGACCGACCCCTCCGACGTTGCCGCCCTGCGGGTTCTTCTCGAAAACTGTACGGGAGACGTCGGCGATTTTCTCTTCCGCAATGTGCGCGGTCTCGCCCCCGTCACGGCGCAGGCCATCGCCGAGAGCTACCGCGGCGGGGACCTTGCACAGCATGTGCACGACTACATCTTCTCCGACGAGATCTCCCCCCGCCTCATCGTGCGGGAGGGCGCGGCGGCCGACTTCACGGCGCGGGGCGAGGAGGGCGTCCCCTTCGCCACGGTGTGCGAGGCGCAGGCCGAGTACTATCGGAGAAAGCGGGCGGACGGCGCCTTCAACGCCCTCAAGCGCAGGCTCTCCGCCGTCCTTCGGAATGCGAAGAAGAAGCAGGAAAAACAGCTCCAGCAGAACCTCGAAAAACAGCTCTCCTGCCGCGACGCCGAGGAAAACCGCGTCAAGGGCGAGCTTCTGACCGCCAATCTCTACGCCCTCTCGCGGGGCATGGAAAGCTGTGAGATAGAGAATTGGAACACGGGCGAGAGGGAGAAAATTTCCCTCGATCCCCGCCTCTCTCCCGCCGAAAATGCGCAGACGTATTACAAAAAGTACCGCAAACAGAAGCGAACGGTCGAGATCCTTCTCCCACGCGAGAGGGAGCTTCGGGACGAGATCGCCTACCTTGACAGCCTCATCGCTCTCCTCGAGAGCGCGGGCGAGGAGGCCGACCTTAAAAGTATCGAGGAGGAGATGCTCTCCGTCGGGCTCTTGGAGGCGCCGAAGGAGAAAAAGCGTCAGGCGCGGCCCGAAATTCCCTTCCGCACATATGAGCGGGGGGGCATGCGGATCTATGCGGGACGGAATAATCTGCAGAATGACGCACTTTTGCGGAGGAGTGCGCCCGAGGACATATGGCTGCACGCGCAGAGGTATCACTCCTGCCACGTCGTGATACGATCGGGCGGGAAGGAGGTCCCCGCCGACGTCCTCGCCTTTGCGGCGGGTGTGTGCGCGCTCTATTCGGACGCGCACGGCGAAAAGATCCCCGTCGACTATTGTCCCCTCAAATATGTAAAAAAACCGCCCCATGCCAAGGCGGGCTTCGTCGTCTATTCCAATTTCCAGACCACACTGGGAGACCCTGATGGAATTAAAAATTGAGCGCTCTGCGCTCATGCTGCCCCGCGCTCTTGCCCCTCCTCTCCCGCGTCATTCTGAGAAACGGGGACCGAACGAAGTCCGACGAACGAACCCGAAGAATCTCGCGGGGCGCAACACGGTAGCGGCGAGATGCTTCGGGTCTATCTTTTTTGACTTCGTATGGCTTTCCTTCTCAGCATGACGCC
>CANQOX010000010.1 GCA_947625595.1 uncultured Clostridia bacterium | reverse complement strand
GGGAAGGGGGGAGAGACCGAACAGGAGATTATGGGCACAAAGTACAGTTACAGCGACAAGGCCGTCCTTCGGTCGCTCATGGGGCAGGGAAATGCTTAAAACGATTTTGATCGCCCTGCTTGTCTCGTTCGCGCTCTCCTTTCTTCTCTGCGCCGCCGAGATCCCTCTCCTCAGGAAGCTGAAGGCAGGGCAGAACATTCTCGAGTATGTCAAGGAGCACAAGGACAAGGGCGGGACGCCGACGATGGGCGGGCTGGGCTTCATTCTCGCCGCCTGCACTGCGGCAATGCTTCTCTGTGGCGTGTCGGACAGGCCCTTCGCGGTGAGTATCGCGGTCGGGGCGGGGTATATGCTCGTCGGCTTCCTCGACGATCTTCTGAAGAAGTTCCGCGGCAAAAATTTGGGCCTTCGGCCCTATCAGAAGGTGCTCTTTCAGCTTGCGGTCGCCCTGATCGCGAGCGTCTATGCGTGCAAAAGCGGCCTCACCGTCCTCTATCTTCCCTACACAAAACTCTCCGCGGACATCGGCTGGTGGATGTTGCCGCTCGGCGTTCTCGTCTTTCTCGCCACCGTCAACAGCGTCAATCTCACGGACGGATTGGACGGGCTTGCGGGGTCGTCCTGTGCGTTTTTCTTCGTCTGTCTCGGCGCGCTCCTCCTCCTGCAGAACGAGGGGAGCATGTCCGTCCTGTGCTTCTGCCTCACGGGCGCGCTTGCGGCGTATCTCGTCTTCAACGTCTCGCGGGCGAGCGTCTTCATGGGGGATACGGGCTCCCTCGCCCTCGGGGGCTTTGCGGCGAGCGTCGCTCTCTTCTCGGGAAACTCCCTGTCGGTGCCCTTCGCGGGGTTCGTGTTTGTCCTTTCAAGCATATCCGTCATCCTTCAGGTCATACACTATAAGCGGACAGGCAGACGGATCTTTCTGATGGCGCCCATTCACCATCACTTTCAGGAAAAGGGATATTCGGAGGCGAAGATCTCTTATTGCTACGCGATCCTGACGGCGGTACTTGGGTTGACCCTCCTTCTTCCGTACGCCTGACTCTTGCGCGGGCCAAGCCGCGGAGAGGAGGAGAACTGAATGCTTTATTCCCAGCAAGTGTTTTTGGTGGCGGGGCTCTCCCGCTCGGGGATCTCGGCGAGCGAATTTCTCGTTTCGCGGGGCGCAAAGGTGTATATCTATGACGATGTGGACGACGCAAACGTCCGCGCTGCGGTGGAACGGCTCGAGGGGATCGGCTGTTTCAATGTCAAAAAGGAGGATCTTCCCGACGTCACCGATCGGTGCGACGTCCTCGTGCTCTCCCCGGGGATCCCCGTGGACCATCCTCTGCCCGTCTCCTTCAAGCGTGCGGGCAAGCGCATCATCGGGGAGGCCGAACTGGGCGCACTGAACCTGCACTGCCCCTGCATCGCGGTGACGGGGACGAACGGGAAGACGACGACGGTCTCTCTCATCGAGAGCGTCTTCAAGGCCGCGGGGAAGAGCGGCATCGCCTGCGGCAACGTGGGCCGCCCGCTCACGTCCTGTCTCAAAGAGCTTGGGGAGGACGGCGTTGCGATCGCCGAGATCTCCTCCTTCCAGCTCGAAACGCTCTATTCGTTGAGACCCCATGTTGCGGTCGTGCTCAATGTGACGGAGGACCACCTCAACCGCCACTACAACATGGAGAACTACATCTACCTGAAGTCCCGCCTGCTCAAAAATTCCGCGGAGAGCGAATTTGCCGTCCTCAACTATGACGATCCCATCGTCCGCACCTTTGCCGAGAAGACGAAGGCCAAAGTCATCTGGTTCTCCCTCCGCGAAAGGGTGGACGGCGCGTACATACAGGACGGGAGCTTCTGTTGGTTCGGCGAGAAGCTGTTTTCCGTCGAAGACCTCGCCCTCGACGGCGAGCACAACCGTGCCAACGCCCTCGCCGCGATCGCTGCCGCCCGCCTCATGGGCATCGGAAATACGGCGATCCAGACGGCCTTCAAGACCTTCCGCGGCGTCAAACACCGCATCGAGAAGGTGGGGGAGGTCAACGGCGTCACCTTCATCGACGACAGCAAGGCGACCAACGTGGATTCGGCCATCAAGGCCGTCAACAGCGTCCGAGGGGAGAGCGTGCTCCTCCTCGGCGGCAAGGACAAGGGATATTCCTACGAACCTCTCTTTGAGGCATTAAAAACTTCGGGCGTTGTCCACGCCGTCATCTACGGCGAAAACGCCTTCCGCATTCTGAATGCCGCCCTCAAAGTCGGCTATACGGCCGTCACGCTCTGCCGTCCGTTCGATCTCGCCGTCCGCGTCGCCTATCTCATCGCCGAAAAGGGCCAAAACGTGCTTCTCTCGCCCGCCTCTGCGAGCTTCGACGCCTTTGCGAGCTACGAGGAGCGGGGAAAACGCTTCTGCGAACTGATGGAGATGTTCAGGAAGGAGGCGCGGCCGCCATTCGACGTAGCGGAGGACCACAGTGGCGAGGACGAGTAGATCAACGGAAAGGAGGAGGGGAGACCTCCTCTTTCTCTTCGCGGTCATTCTGCTCGCCGCGCTCGGGCTGGTCTTTGTCTATTCGGCGAGCTCGTACAATGCCGAAGTCCAGTACGGCGACAAGTTCTTTTTCTTCAAAAAACAGCTCATCGGCTTCGTCATCGGCCTCATTTGCATGATCGCCGTCTCCTTTCTGCCCTATGAAAAACTGCAGAAGGCGGGGATCCCCGCGCTCCTTCTCTCGCTCGTCCTCCTCGCCCTCGTCTTTGTACCTGGGCTTGGGAAGAGCAACTACGGCGCGACGCGGTGGATCGGGTTCGGCTCCTTCACGATCCAGCCCTCGGAGATCGCCAAGTACGGCTTTGTCATGTTCACTGCGGCCTATTTTGCCAAGGATCCCGCGCGAATGCGGAGCCTGAAGGGGGTCCTGCCCGTCCTGCTCGCGGGGATCTCCGTCTGCGTCCTCATCATGCTCGAGCCGAACATGTCCGTCACGATGTGCGTGGGGGCGATCATGATCGGCATGATCTTTTTGAGCGGCGCGAGCGCAAAGACGCTCCTGTGCATCTGCATTCCCGTCCTCCTCGCCGTGCCCGCCCTCATCATCGCCGAGCCCTACCGCCTCAAACGCCTTTCGGCCTACCTCGATCCGTGGGCGTCGCCGCGCGGGGAGGGGTATCAGCTCATTCAGTCCCTCTACGCGCTCGGAAACGGGGGATTTTTTGGGGTCGGGCTCTTTCGTTCGAGGCAAAAATACCGCTTCCTGCCCTTCGCGGAGAGCGATTTTATCCTCTCGGTCATCGCCGAAGAGACGGGTTTTCTCGGCGTCCTCGCCCTTTTCGCCCTCATCGGCTTCGTCGTATGGAGGGGATTCCGCATCGCGCGGGGGTGCAAGGACTTCTACGGCTATATGCTCGTCTCGGGGATCACGCTCGCCTTTGCGGTGCAATCGGCGCTCAATGCCCTCGTCGTGAGCGGGACCATTCCCCCGACGGGACTGCCCCTTCCGCTCATCTCGGCGGGAAATACTTCGCTCATCGTCACCATGACGGGAATGGGCGTCATCTATGGCGCGTCAAAGCACACCGACCGCGACCCTCCTCATAAAATATACAGATAAAGCGCGAAGCCTCGCGGAAAAGGGCCTTTCTTCGCGTTTCAGAAATACATGAGGAGATAACCATGGATAAATATATCATAGACGGGGGACGGCGGTTGTTCGGCAGCGTTCGGACGCAGTCTGCGAAAAACGCCGTTCTGCCGCTCTTTGCGGCGTCTGTGTTGACCGATAAACAAGTGACGATCAGGGAGACGCCCGAGATCGCAGACGTTTCCTGCATGGCGCAGATCCTGAAAGAGCTCGGCGCGGACGTGACATTTGAAGGCGGGGACGTCGTCATCGACAGCTCGGACGCCCACAGCCACATCCTTTCCTCCGCGCTCACGAGGGAACTTCGCTCGTCCGTCTTTATGCTCGGCTCCCTTTTGTCCCGCTTCCACCGCGCTGTCATCGCCTACCCCGGAGGGTGCGACATCGGACTTCGTCCCATCGACCTGCATCTGAACGCCCTGAAGCGTCTCGGGGTCAGCATCTCCGAGCGGGACGGCTACATCTACTGCGAATGCGACAGGCTCACGGGCGCGGAGATCGTGCTCGACTTTCCCAGCGTCGGCGCGACGGAAAACATCATGCTCGCGGCCGTGAAGGCAGAGGGGAGGACGGTCATCGGCGGCGCGGCCAAGGAGCCAGAGATCGTCGATCTGCAAAATTTTTTGAACGGCATGGGGGCGAAGATCTGCGGCGCGGGGACGGACGTCATCGGGATCGAGGGCGTCCCGACCTTGAACGGCATTACATACACGCCCGTGAAAGACCGCATCGAGGCGGGAACTTTCCTCATTGCCTGCGCCATTTGCGGGGGCGAGATCGAAGTTTCGGGGGTCTCGGCGGAGAATTTGGGAATGCTTTTACATAAATTGCGTGAAAACGGTTGCAAGATCCATACAAAAAATGATAAAATAAGACTGTCGAGTTACGGAAGACTCAAATGCAACCGCAGGATCGAGACGATGCCCTTCCCGGGGTTTCCGACCGACCTTCAGGCGCAGATCACGGCGCTCAACGCCGTCTGCGAGGGCGGGGCGCTCATCGTTGAGAACCTCTTCGAGACCCGCTTCAAGTATGTCCCCGAACTTCAGAGAATGGGCGCGGACATCGAGGTCAGGGGGCGGAACGCGTTTGTGCGCGGCGTCAGCGGCCTGCACGGGGCGTCCGTCACGGCGGGGGACTTGCGCGGCGGCGCGGCCCTCGTTCTGGCGGCTCTCGGCGCGGAAGGAGTTTCCGAAGTGTCCGATCTTTCGCATATCGACAGGGGATATACCGATCTCGAGGGAAAATTGAAGTCCCTCGGGGCAGAGATCAAACGGGTCCGCGTCTGAACCCGTCGGGGAGATACCAATGAAATTGAGAGTGTTTCTGACGACCATCATTTCGCTTCTGTTGCTCGCCGCAGTCGTTGCGGCGGGTCTCAATGCCATCTTTACGATCAACGTCGTGAATGCGGAGTTTTCCGTCGCCTCGGCAGAGGGGGAGAGGGAGGCCGCAGAGATCAAGGAGAAGCTCGACCGTCTCGTCGGGAAGAGCACGACTTTCCTCGACGAGGAGGAAGTTTCCTCCATCATTGCCGCCTATCCCTGCATGAAGGCCGACAGGATCGCCAAGCATTATCCCTCCGCGATCGAGGTCTCCGTCTCCGAGCGGAATGAGACGTTTGCCGTCCTCACGGAGCGCGGCTATGCCGTCCTCGACGAAGACGGGACCTATCTCTACAATAAAGACAGCTTGATCAACCGCAAGGGGGGGGAGAACGTGCTCCTGACGGGATTTTCCTTCTCCCTCGCGCAGGGAGAGCGGTTGGAGGATGAGAAATTTTCCACCGTGCTCTCCATGTACGGCGTGTTCCTCGACGTCCTGCACGAAGCGCGGGCGAACGTCATCTCCATCGCCTATCATGCGGGCCTCGTGTCCGACACCTTCCTCATTCAGATGAGGGAGGGCATCAGGATCGAGATCGTTTCTCCGAGCGACATGGCGGAGGAGAAGGCGCGCGCGGCCCTCACCGATGAGACCTACGGCTACCTTGCGCGGAGCGACGGGGAGAGGCTCTCGGGCTGTATCACCGTCGTCGGTGCGGAAGGGAAAATTCTGGTCGATTACGACGTGTCGCGCAACTGAATTCAGAGCGGTCGAAAAGCGTCCTTTCGGGGGCGCTTTTTTGTTTTATATTCGAAAACAAGGTTCAAGTTCTTGACAGGGTCTGATACATGTGATATAATAAGGAAGTAAATCTCACTTCGGAAAAGGACGGAACATGAGTCGCAAAAGCGTAGCTGTCATGGACATTCGCTCCTCGAAGATCACCATGCTTGTGGGGGAAAGGAGCGTCAACAACACCTTCGTATTCACGGCGATGAAGACCGTGTCCTACGGGGGGTATGCCGACGGCAGATTTTTTGATGAAAAGGAGCTCTCGGAGCGCGTCATCACGGCATTGAGAGAGGCCGAGAGGGTCTCCAATATGAAGATCCGCCGTCTCTACATCGGCGTGCCCGGGGAGTTCGTCAGGGTCCTGCTCGGCGAGCCCGTCACGGGCTTTCCCAAGCAGAAGAGGATCGCATCGGGCGACATCGACGCGCTCTACAACAGCGGAAGACAGGACTTTGCCGAGATGACGTACCTTCGGGCGAGCTGTGCCATCTTCACCACCTCGGACAAGCGCATGGTCATCGATCCCGTCGGCATGATGTCATCCTCGCTGAAAGGTCTCGTGTCCTACTTCTATTGTACAAAGTACTTTACAGATCTCATGGACAAGCTCTTCGCGGGGACGGGCATCACGCTCAAATATCTCCCTTCCACGCTCGCGATGGCGTGCTATCTCATTCCGTCGGAGACGAGGGACGAATACGCCTTCCTCCTCGACGTCGGGGACAACTCTTCGACCGTCATGCTGATGCAGGGCAACGCCATTCTGAAGCAGACGACGGCTCCCGTCGGGAGGTCGCAGATCGTCGCCGAACTCATGAGGGCGCTCTCCGTCCCGTACGACGTCGCTTCCGCCATCTTGCCCAAGACCAACCTTTACACGCGCAGTAATGCGGGCAAGTCGGAGTTCATGAACGCGAAGGGGACGTACGAGATCGACCTCGATCTCCTTGTCTCCGCGGTCAAGGACGGGCTCGACGCCATCTGTGAGATCGTCAGCTTCTTCATGGAGAACATGCAGGGGCGGGAGCTCGACTACAAGCCCATCTATGTGACGGGGGAGGGCATCTGCGACATTCGCGGCGCCCTCGAGCATGTGAGCAAGCGCGTCGACCGCGTCTGCGAGTACATTTCACCCAATTTGCCCTATTATGACAAGCCGTCGATGAGTTCCTTCATTTCCCTCGTCGACATGGCCTGCGACGACAACGCGCAGCAGGGCGGATTCTTCTATCATCTATTCGGAGGTTAAACATGTTTACGGATTATTATCATACAGGCGAAACGGGGGACAAGGACGTCCCCGAGAGCCGCGAGAGTGCGCCCTCCGCTCCGAGAATGGACGGCAAGGCGAAGATCAGGGTCATTGGCGTCGGCGGCGCGGGCAACAACGCCGTCAACCGCATGATCGAGGCGGGCATCACGAGTGCGGAGTACATCGCCGTCAATACCGACGCGCAGATCCTCGCGTGCAGTAAAGCGCCCACCCGCATTCAGATCGGCAAGACCTTGACGAAAGGCCTCGGCGCGGGCGCAGATCCCGAGCAGGGCAAGAGCGCCGCAGAGGAGGACAAGGACGAGATCATACACGCGATCGAGGACACCGACCTTCTCTTCATCACGGCAGGCATGGGGGGAGGAACGGGCACAGGCGCCGCTCCCGTCATTGCGAAGCTTGCCCGCGACAGGAGGATTTTGACCGTCGCCGTCGTCACCGAGCCTTTCTCCTTTGAGGGAAGGCGCAGAATGGACAATGCAAGGCGGGGCATCGAGGAGTTGAAGAAGAACGTCGATACCATCGTCATCATTCCCAATGATAAGATCCTCGACATCGTTCCCAAGAGCGTTTCTTTCACCGACGCGCTCCGCATTGCGGACGATGTGTTGAAGCAGGGCATCCGCGGCATCGCGGACGTCATTGTCACGCCGTCGATCATCAACCTCGACTTCGCGGACGTCAAGGCCATTCTCAAGGACAAGGGCCTCGCGCACATGGGCGTCGGCGTCTCGAAGGGGGAGAACAGGATCGTCACGGCCGTGCGCCTTGCCGTCAATTCGCCCCTGCTCGAGACGACAATCGAGGGGGCGACGGGCGTCCTCATCAACATCACGGGCGGCAATGACCTCACGATCGACGAGACACAGACGGCCGCCAGCCTCGTGCAGAGCGTGGTGGATTACTCTGCCAATATCATCTTCGGCGCCTGCATCGACGAAAACATGGAGGACGAAGTTCAGGTCACCGTCATCGCGACGGGCTTCCAGTCCAAAGAACCCGCGCACAACGCCTTTGCGGAGGCGGCCCTCCGCCGCGATGACCCCATCGGCAAGCCCCTCTATGACAGGGATACGACGCAGGGCACGGTTTCGCAGCCTTCGATCGTCCGTCCCGCGCCCGCACCCGCGCCGACGCCTGCACCTGCTCCCGCGCCTGCGCCCGATCCCGCGCCCGCACCTGCGCCCAAGCCGCAGTCCGAGGCGCCCGTTTCGCCCCGTCCCGAGGCGGAAGAGATGCCGCAGGGAGGGGGGTCAGACGTTCCCCCGTTCCTTCGTTATCTTCTCGGGAAGAAGAAACCTCAATAAAGGGCCTCATCATAGAGATGGGCGTCCATAGAAGATCCACGATCAAGCGGTTTGGCGGGCAGTCAAGCCGCTTTTGAACGCCGCCGACAAGTTGAAGCGGCATCAGGCAAAGGAGAAGAGAGGGATGAGATTTTTTGAACTCACGAGCGCGGAGGACATCGTCCGCCTCGTGCAGGAGACGGGATTTTTACCGTTCTTTGCAAATGGGATAGGCGGTTTTTCGGTTGAGGAATGCTGTCTGCCCGAGCTTTGGTTTGCGGACGGTGTGGACGGCCCGTGGGAGTGGAAGGGCCCAGCGATCAGGAGCGGAAAGTGCCTGTACGGGAAATTTTTCAACGGCAAGGCAGGCTTCGTGAGCGTGGAGCAGTTTCCCGATTTTGCGAACTATCGAAGGGACGGCTACGACTTCGATTCCCGCTGTGACGAGGGCCTTGCGCCGCGCAGGGACCAATCTGTCTTTGAAACGGTCGCGGCAAACAAATCGCTCCTCTCAAAGGACCTGAAGGCGCTCTGCAACTACCGAAAGGGCGGCAATACGGGCTTTGAGACCATCATCACCCGCCTGCAAATGCAGACCTATCTCTGCGTCGCCGACTTCGTCTATCTGCAGGATAAATACGGAAAGCCCTACGGCTGGGGCGTCGCAAAATACAGTACGCCCGAGAACCTTTTCGGCTATGAAAAGATCTCTTCCGCATACAGGAGGGAGCCGACAGATTCTCTCGATAGGATCCTTGGATCTCTTTCCCATATCCTTCCCGATGTGCCCGTTTCGCAAATAAAGCATCTGATCCAAGGATAGGGGAACGGTGCGATTTTTCGTAAAAAGAAGAAGAGCGGCCTTTGGGCCGCTCTTCTGCGTGTTTATTTGGATCAATACATGCCGTCCATGCCGCCGCCTGCGGGTGCAGGGGGAGCGGGAGGGGTGGGGATATCCGTGACGATCGACTCCGTGGTGAGCAAAGTGGACGCGACGGACGCCGCATTCTGAAGGACGGAACGGGTGACCTTGGTGGGGTCGATGATGCCCGCCTCGACCATGTCGGTGTAGACATTCCGAAGGGCGTCAAAGCCGTAGTTCTGGCTCTTCTTGGAGAGGATCTTGTCAACGACGACAGAGCCGTCAACGCCCGCATTCTTGGCGATCTGGCGGACGGGCTCTTCGCAGGCCTTCAAAATGATGCTTGCGCCCGTCTTTTCATCGCCGTCAAGGGAGGCGACGAGCTTTTTGATCGCGGGAATGCAGCCGAGAAGCGCGGAACCGCCGCCGGGGACATACCCTTCCTCGACCGCCGCGCGGGTCGCGGCGAGTGCGTCGTCGATGCGGAGCTTTTTCTCCTTCATCTCGACCTCGGTGGCCGCGCCGACGTTGATGATCGCGACGCCGCCCGCGAGTTTGGCGAGACGCTCCTGAAGTTTTTCCCTGTCATAATCGGAGGTCGTGACTTCGATCTGCGCCTTGATGGACGCAACGCGGTCTTTGATCGCCTGCTTATCGCCCGCGCCGTCGATGATCGTCGTGTTGTCCTTGTCGATCTTGACCTGCACGGCTCTGCCGAGCATTTCGGGCGTGACATCCTTGAATTCATACCCGAGATCGGAGCTGACGACCGTGCCGCCCGTGAGAACGGCGATGTCCTCGAGCATGGCCTTTCTCCTGTCGCCAAAGCCGGGAGCCTTGACGGCGACGCTGTTGAAGACGCCCTTGAGCTTGTTGACGATGAGGGCCGCAAGCGCGTCGCCCTCGACGTCCTCGGCAATGATGAGGAGCCTTGCGCCCTGCTGTGCAAGGGGTTCGACGATGGGGAGGATCTCCTGAAGATTGGAGATCTTCTTGTCGGTGATGAGGATATAGGGATTGTCGAGGACGGCTTCCATCTTCTCGGTGTCCGTCACCATGTAAGCGGAGGCGTAGCCGCGGTCGAACTGCATGCCTTCGACGGTCGTGAGTTCGGTCGTCATGGATTTTCCCTCCTCGACCGTGATGACACCGTCGGTGCCGACGATCTCCATCGCCTTGGCAATGAGTTCGCCGACCGTTTCATCGCCCGCCGAGATGGATGCGACCTGCGAAATGGCCTTCTTGCCCTCGACCTGCTTGGAGATCTCCTTGAGGTGAGCCACGGCGACGTCGACCGCCTTGTCGATGCCCTTCTTCAAAATGATGGGGTTCGCTCCCGCGGCGAGGTTTTTCAGTCCCTCGCGGATGATCGCCTGCGCAAGGAGGACAGCCGTGGTCGTGCCGTCGCCCGCGACGTCGTTGGTCTTGGTCGAAACTTCCTTGACGAGCTGTGCGCCCATGTTCTCAAAGGGGTCGGGAAGTTCGATCTCCTTTGCGATCGTCACACCGTCATTGGTGATGAGGGGGGAGCCGAACTTTCTGTCGAGCACGACATTCCTTCCCTTGGGGCCGAGGGTGATCTTCACCGTGTCGGCGAGGATATTGACGCCTGTTTCAAGGGCTTTTCTTGCTTCTTCACCGTATTTGATCTGTTTAGCCATGATATTATCTCCTTTCTTTCAGAAATTTTTTATTCGACGATCGCCAAAATGTCGCTCTGCCTGATGATGGTGAATTCTCTGCCGTCCACCTTGAAGTCCGAGCCTGCGTACTTGGAGCAGAGGACCTTGTCGCCGACTTTCACCTGCATGACAGTCTCTTTCCCGTCCACGATCCCGCCGGGGCCGACCGCGACGACGATACATGTCTGCGGCTTTTCCTGTGCGGAAGAGGGGAGGATAAATCCGCTCTTTGTCTTTTCCTCGACGGAGACCGCCTCGACGACGACCTTGTCGAACAATGGTTTGATGTTCATGAAAAACCTCCTGATGAGCCCGCGTTCGGCGGGGATTTTCTTTTCTTCCTATATTATAAACACATGAAATGCGCCGTCAAACAGGAAATGCAATTTTTTTTGGCAAAAAATAGGGATTGACACATTTCCGTTTCAATGGTATAATTTACACATGGATAAGTGGGATAAAAGATTTATGGAGCTCACAGAGGAAGTGAGCAATTGGGCAAGCTGCCTCCGCCGCAAGGTCGGGGCGGTCATCGTGCGGGACAACCGCGTCATGGCGACGGGCTACAACGGCGCGCCTGCGGGGATCCGCACCTGCATCGATCGGGGGGAATGCCTCCGCGAGTCGATGAACATCGAGAGCGGCACGCATGCCGAACTCTGCTATGCGGCCCACGCCGAGCAGAACGCCCTCATTCAGGCGGCGCGGTACGGGATCAGCATCGAGGGGTCGACGCTCTATTGCACCCACCAGCCCTGTGTCATCTGCGCAAAGATGATCATCAACGCGGGCATCAGGCGTGTGGTGTACAGAGAGGGCTATCCCGACGACTTCTCGCTTCAGCTCTTCGCGGAAGCGGGCACAGACATTGAAAAGTATAAGGAGTGATCTCTATGGCGGCAAAAAATCCCATTGTCACTTTTCAGATGGCAAGCGGCAAGATCATTCGGGCCGAACTCTATCCGAATGTTGCGCCGAACACGGTGAACAACTTTCTCTCCCTCGTGAACAAGGGGTTCTATGACGGGATCATCTTTCATCGCGTCATCAAGGGGTTCATGATCCAAGGGGGAGACCCGCACGGGATCGGCACGGGCGGCCCCGGGTATCGCATCAAGGGGGAATTTGCCTCCAACGGTTTCAAGAACAGCCTCAGCCATACGCGGGGCGTCCTCTCCATGGCGAGAGCGCGCGACCGCGACTCTGCGGGGTCCCAATTTTTCATCATGCACGGCGACGCCGAGTATCTTGACGGCGAATATGCGGCATTCGGGAAGGTCATCGAGGGCATGGACGTCGTCGATGAGATCGCTTCAACGCGCGTGGACGGCTATGACAAGCCATACACGGAGCAGAGAATGCAGAAAGTGACGGCCGAGACGTTCGGCGTCTCCTATCCCGAGCCGATCAGGATGTGAACGGTCGGAGGTCAGTATGTCAGACAGGATCCTCTATGAAAATCCTCTTTGCACGCGGTATGCGAGCAGAGAGATGCAGGAAAATTTCGGCGACCGAAAGCGTTTCCGTCTGTGGCGGAAGCTGTGGATCGCCCTTGCTGAGAGCGAGCGGGAGCTGGGCCTTGCCATCACGCAGGAACAGATCGACGAACTAAAAGCGCATAGCGATGATATCGACTTTGAGAAGGCCGACGAGTATGAGCGCACGGTCCGCCATGACGTCATGGCGCATGTTAAGGCGTTCGGCGACGCCGCGCCCGCCGCGAAGGGGATCATTCACCTCGGCGCAACGAGCTGTTTTGTCGACTGCAACTCTGAACTCATCATCATGCGCGATGGCCTCGATATTCTTCTCCGCAAGCTCGTCAACGTCATGGACGCGCTCAAAAAGTTCGCCCTGCAGTACAAGGACGTGCCTACCCTCGGCTTTACGCACCTTCAGCCCGCCCAGCTCACCACGGTCGGGAAGCGGGCTTCGCTCTGGCTTCAGGACCTCATGCTCGACTATGAGAGCCTGCTCACCCTCTTTTCCCGCTTCCGTCTGCGCGGCGTAAAGGGGACGACGGGCACGCAGGCGAGCTTTCTTGACCTCTTCGACGGCGACGAGTGGAAGGTGAAGGAGCTCGAAAAGCGCGTTTTGGGCAAGATCGGCTATGAGCGCGTCTACAGCGTGACGGGGCAGACGTATCCGCGGAAATTTGACTACAACGTCCTCTGCGTCCTCTCGCAGATCGCGCAGAGCGCCTATAAATTCAGTAACGACATTCGCCTCCTTCAGAGCATGAAGGAGATCGAGGAGCCCTTCGAGACGTCCCAAATCGGGTCCTCCGCGATGGCTTACAAGCGCAATCCCATGCGATGTGAGCGGATGGGGAGCCTCTGCCGCTACATGCTTTCCCTTCCCATGAACAGCGCGGTGACCGCCTCGACCCAGTGGCTCGAGCGCACGCTCGACGATTCGGCAAACCGCCGCATCGTCAACGCGCAGGCCTTCCTGACCGTCGACGCCATTCTCAACCTCTATCTCAACGTCGCAGACGGGCTTGTCGTGCGCGAAAAGGTCATTGAGAGCCATCTCCGCGCCGAACTTCCCTTCATGGCGACGGAGAATATCCTCATGGAGTGCGTCAAAGCGGGGGGAGACAGGCAGCAGCTTCACGAGCGTCTGCGCGTCCTTTCGCAGGAGGCGGGAGCAAAGGTCAAGGAGGAGGGCGCCGAAAACGACCTTCTCGACAGGATCAGAGGGGACGAGATGTTTTCGGCCGTCAGCGATCGGCTCGATGAGATCGTCGATGCGAAAAAGTTCATCGGACGGGCGCCGAAGCAGACCGAGGAATTCATCACAAAGGAAATACAGCCCATACTTGAACGACACAAAAATCTTCTCGGCGCGAAGGGCAGCGTCAATATTTGAGGTAACAGTATGACAGTTTTGGTAACAGGCGGGGCGGGGTTTATCGGCTCCCACACGGTCGTCGAACTCCTGAACGCGGGGTACGACGTCGTCGTCATCGACAATTTGAGTAATTCCAACCGCGAGGCCATCGTTCGCATCGAAAAAATCACGGGAAAGAAGGTCTATTTCTTTGAAAACGACGTCCGCGACCGCGCCGCGCTCGAACTCATCTTCACATCTTTTGACATCGACTGGGTCATTCATTTCGCGGGCCTCAAGGCCGTCGGCGAGAGCGTGCAGAAGCCCATCGAATACTATGACAACAATCTCGTCTCCACCCTTGTTCTCGTCGAGACCATGAAAAAGTTCGGCGTCAACAAGATCGTCTTCTCCTCGTCGGCGACCGTCTACGGCGATCCCGCGGAGCTTCCGCTCAAGGAGACGAGCGCGATGAACCCGACGACCAATCCCTACGGCGCGACGAAAGTGATGCAGGAGAACATTCTGAAGGATCTGTATGTCTCGGATAAGGGGTGGACGGTCGCGCTTCTTCGCTATTTCAACCCCGTCGGAGCGCACGAGAGCGGGCTCATCGGCGAGGACCCGAAGGGGATCCCCAACAATCTCATGCCCTACGTCGCGCAGGTCGCGAGCGGGAAGCTGAAGGAGATCGGCGTCTTCGGCAACGACTATCCGACGCCCGACGGAACGGGGGTGAGGGACTATATCCACGTCGTCGACCTCGCGAGGGGGCACGTCGCCGCCATCGAGAAGCTGAAAAGCGCGGGTGTCTATATCTATAATTTGGGTACGGGAAACGGGTACAGTGTGCTCGACATGATCAAGGCGTTCTCCAAGGCCTGCGGGAAGGATCTTCCCTATGTCATCAAGCCGCGGAGAGCGGGGGACATCGCGACCTGCTATGCCTCTGCCGAGAAGGCCGAGAGGGAGATTGGCTGGAGGGCGCAGTACGACCTCGAGAAGATGTGCGTCGACCAGTGGAACTGGCAGAAAAACAACCCGAACGGCTATGAAAATTGATTTTTAGCCATTTTGCATAGTACTATGTGTGACATAATAGCGTAAATTTCTTATTTTGACTCTCCTTCGGGCGGCCGCTTTTTTCAGGAATTTTTGTTTTTCGGCGAAAATGCCTTGACGGAGCCGCCCGAAATATGTATAATAAGTGTTGCGCATAGGGGAGTAGTTCAATGGTAGAGCAACGGTCTCCAAAACCGTCTGTTGCGTGTTCGAGTCGCGTCTCCCCTGCCAAAAACCCGCTTTCAGCGGGTTTTTTTGGTGGGGTCAGACGCGAATCGAAAGATAATAGGGTTCCCGCAAAAGCGCGGAGCGATTTTGTGGGACATAAGGAGCGTCTCCCCTGCCAAAACAGCCCGCCAACGATGTTGGCGGGCTGTTTTGGGGTTTTCTTGCCCCTTTTCTTGACTTCTTCTCGGAAAAGGGGTACAATACTTCCAAGCGGGACAGTTTGTCCCTCTGATTCGTTACTTTTATGACAGGGAGGCTGTGCGGATACGCCATGAAGAAGGTGACCTTATACACGGACGGAGCTTGCTCGGGCAACCCCGGCCCCGGGGGATGGGGCGCGATCCTCTTTTACGGCGAGCACAGGAGCGAGTTTTCGGGCGGCGAAGCCGAGACGACCAACAACCGCATGGAGATCACGGCCGTCATCGAGGGGCTGAAACGGCTCAAATATCCCTGTGAAGTGGACGTTTTCTCCGATTCGGCCTACACTGTCAACGCCTTCCTGCAGGGCTGGGTGTACGCGTGGGAGAAGAGCGGTTGGCGAAAGGCCGACAGAAAGCCCGTCCTCAATGATGAACTCTGGCGGGAGCTTCTGTCGCTCACCCGCATCCATACCGTCCATTTCCACAAGGTGAAGGGGCACGCTGACAACGGATTCAACAACCGATGCGACGAACTTGCCCGCAAGGCCATCGACGATTTGCGGGAAAGTCTTATAAAAGACGACGGCGATTGATATACTATATAATATGGGAAAGTCTGACGAGGGCAGGGCAACGCCTGTTTCATTCAAGGTCTGGCACACGGTGGGGATCGCGCTCGGCACGGCGATCTTTCAGGTCTTTCTCGTGCTGTCTCTCGGCTTTTTCAGCGAATGGAGCCCTGCGCTCTGGTGGTCGGTCTTCGGGATCGGGACCTTTGTGAATGCCGCCCTTGCGGCTCTGGACCTCACCTTCTATTTTTTGGGAAAACAGGTCGTCTACAAGAGCTGTATCATCGCCTATCTTCTCTTTGATTTCCTGCTCATCGGGCTGTATATCCTGCTCGCGACGGGGTTTCTCGACGTCATGCGCGATGAAGGGAGCTTTCAGGCCTATTTGGAGCGCGCGGGAAACTGGATGACCGCGCTCTTCATCTCCCTACAATTTCTGCAAGTCGTCATTCTGCCCATTCCGAGCACGGTCACGGTCGTCGCGGGGACTGCGCTCTTCGGCCCGTTCCTTGGGAGCCTCTACAGCCTCGCGGGGATCGTCGTCGGCTCGCTCGTCGCCTTCCTCATCGGAAGATATGCGGGCCTGCGCGTCTGTGCATGGCTCGTGGGAAAGGAGACCCTCGAGAAGTGGCTCGAAAAGATCAAGGGAAAGGATAAACTCCTGCTCACGGCGATGTTCCTCCTGCCCGTCTTCCCCGACGACGTCCTCTGCTTTGTGGCGGGCTTTTCGTCGATGTCGATCTGGTATTTCCTCGCCGTCATCCTCATCTCGAGGGTGCTCGCTATCTTTACAACGAGCTATTCTATCACGCTCATTCCCTTCGACACATGGTGGGGACTGCTCATTTGGGGCGTGCTCCTCGTCCTTGTCGCCATCCTCTTCGTTGTCCTGTACAGGAAGTCCGACTCCATCCTCGCGTGGTTCGAGAGGGTCTTTCATCGCGAAACGCGCGTCGAGGAGAAGAAGGAGAGGGGGGACTTCACGCTCGAGGTGGTCGGCCCCGACGGGACGATCGTCTCCAAGGGCGTCAAACGGGAGGGCGAGGGCCCGCCGCCCGATCAAAAAAAGAGAGAGTGAGACCGCAAGATCCTGCGGTCTTTTTCTGTGCCAAAAATCGCTTGACGAATCAGCAAAAAACTTTCGCAGGGCGCTTGCTTTTTCTGCCCTCGTTGTGTATAATGATATTTGGTAGAGATTGGAATTTTTCATCTCAAGAGGTCATGAATGGATAAAATTTCTTTGTTGCGGACCCGTAGAGAGGCCGTCGTCAAGGCGGGACAGAAGATCCGCTCGCAGATCTCCGCACTGTGCGACGAAGACAGCTTTGTGGAGCTCTCCGCCTTCAGTTTTTCAAGGACGCTCGACGGCGCGGACGCCCTTGGCGAAGGGGTCGTCGCGGGCTTTGCCACGATCGGCGGGTATCCCTTTTATATCATCGCTCTCAACCATGAAGTCTCCTTCGGCGGCCTGTCGAAGGGGAACTGCGAGAAGATCGCAAAGACCCTCAATGCGGCCGAGAAAAACGAGACGCCCGTCGTGTACCTCTTGCAGTCGCAGGGCGTCCGCGTCGGGGAGGGGGTAGACGTCCTCGAGGGCATTTCGACCCTCCTTTTGAAGGCGACACAGCTGAAGGGCGCCGTCCTGCAATTTGCCGTTCTCATGGGGGAGGTCTACGGTTCCGCCGCGGTCCTCGCCTCCGTGTGCGACTGCGTGATGTTCCTCAAGGACAGCGCAGTAAGCCTCGCTTCGCCCCTCGTCCTCTCCGCACAGGAGAAGAAGAACTTAAGTCCCGCCGAGGTGGGGGGATTTGACGCCCTCAAGGATGCCATCCTTCCCGCGGTCAGGATCTCCGATATGCGGGACGCTGCCTCAAAGATCCTGAAATTCTGCGATCACGTCGAGATCCCCGTCGTCGATGCGGAGCTCAATGAGACCCTTCCCGCGCTCAACCGCGATGCGGGGGCAAAGGCTCTCGAGGCGGTCTTTGAGGACTCTCTGGAGCTCGGCGCCAACAGCTGTCCCGAGGTAAGGACAGTGCTCGGGCGCATCGGGGGGATCGCGGTCGCGGCCGTCATTTTCGACAATGCCTCGCTGACCGCGCAGAATGTCAGGAAGATCAAAAATTTTGCCGAACTCGCCTGTTGTCACGGCATTCCCTTCGTGACCTTCGTCGACTGTCTCGGCGTCGACCGCACGCTTGCCGCCAACAACAGCGGCGTTTTGAAGGAGATCGGGGAATATCTTTCCATGCTTGACGCCATCGACACGGCAAAGGTCGCCGTCGTGACGGGCAGGGCCGTGGGGCTCGGGTACAGCCTCTTTGCCGCAAAGTCGGTCGGGTTCGACTACACTTATGCCTTGGCAACGGCGCAAATTTCTCTCTTCGAGAGCGCGGAGGGGGCGCAGATCGAGCTCAACGGTCTCGATGAAGCCGCCGTCAAGCGATATTCAGAGGAGATCGCCGACCCCGTGCATGCGGCCGAGGGCGGGTATCTCGACAACATCATCGAGCCGCAGTTTTTGAAACAATATCTCATCGCGTCCCTTCAGACGCTGATAAAGTGAGGGGGATATGACAGCTCTTCTCGATCCATGGTTCAAAATGAACGTCGGCGACGGAGCCTTCTACGCCCTGTTCGGCCTCCTCTTCGTCGTCGTCGGGATCGCTCTCCTCGTCCTCATTCTGATGCTCATCGGCTTTATCATGAGAAAAATCAGCGAGAGGAAGCAGGAGGAAAAGGCTCCCGCTCCGCCGCCCGACAGACGCGGAGAAGTCCCTTCGCCCGCGGAAGATGGGGGGGACGAGGTCTCCCCCGAGGTCATCGCCGCGATCACGGCCGCCCTCATGGGCTATTATCAAACGGAAAATGCAAAGTGTGATTTCGTCGTAAGGCGGGTCAAGCGTCTATAAAGGAGATTCATCGTCATGCGTAATTTTTTAGTCACGGTCAATGGAAAACAGTATGAAGTGGGGGTGGAGGAACTCGGCGAGACGGCGTCTGCGCCCAAGGCCGTCCCCGTCGCGGCTTCGGCGCCCGCCGCGCCCGCCCCTGTCGCCGCAGGGAATGGGACGAAAGTGCTTTCGCCCTTCCCCGGGCTCATCAAAAATCTCCTCGTGGAGAACGGCGCGTCCGTCAAGAAGGACCAGCCCATTCTCGTCCTCGAGGCCATGAAGATGGACAACGATATCACCGCTCCCTGCGAAGGGAAGGTCACATTCCATGTGCAGAAGGGGGCAAACGTCGAGTCGGACGCCCTTCTCGCCGTCATCGGATAAGCGGAGAGCAGCATGCAGAGCAGTTTACTCATAGATTTCGGAAAGATCTTTTCCGATCTGTGGCAATCGATGGGGCTATCGCAGGGGACTTGGCAGAACTATGTCATGCTTGCCATCTCCTTCGTCCTGATGTTCCTCGCGATCGTGAAGAAATTCGAGCCGATGCTCCTTCTTCCCATCGCGTTCGGAATGTTCCTCATCAATATCCCGGGGGCGGAAAGGATCCTGTGGGGGACCTACACCGACGAAGCCCATACCTACGATCTCGTCGAGAACAGGGGACTTCTGTGGTACCTCTATTACGGCGTGGATAAGGTCATCTATCCGCCGCTCATCTTCCTTGGCATCGGCGCGATGACCGACTTCGGCCCGCTCATCGCCAATCCGAAGAGCATGCTGATCGGCGCGGGGGCCCAGCTCGGCATCTTCATCGCGCTCTTCGGGGCCATTTTACTCGGCTTTTCGGGCGCGGAAGCGGCCGCGATCGCCATCATCGGCGGCGCAGACGGGCCGACGGCGCTCTATGTCAGCAAAGTTTTGGCAGAGCACCTTGTCCCGACGATCGCCATTGCGGCCTACTCGTATATGGCGCTCATTCCCGTCATACAGAAGCCTCTCATGCGGCTTTTCACGACGAAGAAGGAGCGCATGATCCGCATGAAGCCCCTCCGTCAGGTCAGCAAGGTCGAGAAGATCATGTTCCCGATCATTGTGACGCTCGTCGTCGGGCTTCTGCTTCCCGACGCCATTCCCCTGCTCGGCATGCTCATGCTCGGCAATCTCTTCCGCGAATCGGGCGTGGTGGAGCGGCTTTCCTCGCAGGCGCAGAACGGGCTTATGAACACTGTCACTATTTTCCTCGGCATCGCCGTCGGCTGTAAGGCGAAGGGGGACATCTTCCTGACGCCGCAGACGCTCTATATCCTGCTCATCGGCGTTGTCGCGTTTGTGTGCGGCACGATCGGCGGGCTCCTCACCGCAAAGCTCATGTGCAAACTCACGCACGGGCAGATCAATCCGCTCATCGGTTCGGCGGGCGTCTCCGCTGTGCCCATGGCGGCGAGGATCTCCGAGGACGTCGGGCGGGAGTACGACCCGTCCAATCACCTCCTGATGCACGCGATGGGGCCCAATGTCGCGGGCGTCATCGGTTCTGCCCTCGCCGCAGGTATTCTGCTGGCATGTTTCGGATAAAAATACCCGTTCATCCTGACCGCAGGGAAGGATCCCCTGATGCTTTTTATCCGCTCATCCATTGTAAAAATCTCCCGCGTTCATCCTGACCGCAGGGAAGGATCCCCTGATTTTATCATATCGGAGCAATCAAAATGTCAAAGAAAATACTCATCATGGATACGATCTTGCGGGACGCGCACCAGTCGCACGCCGCAACGAGAATGCGCACGGAGCAGATGATCCCCGTGCTTGCCCAGCTCGACGACGTCGGCTACTATTCCCTCGAGGGGTGGGGCGGCGCGACGTTCGACACCTGCATGCGCTTTCTGAATGAGGACCCGTGGGAGAGGCTTCGCACCCTCCGCACTTACCTCAAGAAGACGCCCATTCAGATGCTTCTGCGCGGGCAAAATCTTCTCGGCTACCGCAATTACGCCGACGATCTCGTCGATAAACTCGTCGAAAAGTGCTTTGAGAACGGCATCGGTATCATTCGCGTCTTTGACGCTCTCAACGACCCACGCAACATCGAGGCCTCGATGCGGGCGATCAAAAAGTACGGCGGCCAGCTCCACGCGACCGACCCGACGCGCGGCATCGCCGAGGCGGCGATCTCCTACACGACGAGCCCCGTCCATACGCTCGACTACTTTGTCAAGCTTGCCAAGACCTATGAGGACATGGGCGCGGATAACATCTGCATCAAGGATATGGCAAATCTCCTCCTGCCGTTCGACGCCTATCGTCTCGTTTCGGCTCTGCGGGAGGCCCTTCGCCCCGAGACAAAGATCCACCTCCACACCCACAATACGACGGGCACGGGGGATATGGTCGATCTCATGGCGATCTTTGCGGGCGTGGACATCGTCGATACCGCGCTTTCGCCCCTTGGGAATGGGACTTCCCAGCCCGCGACGGAGCCGCTTGTCGCGACCTTGCGCGGCACCGAGTACGATACGGGCATTGACCTTCAGAAGCTCATTCCGATCGCAGAACACTTCAAGAAGGTGGCCGCACAGCTCGAGAGGGAGGGCTCGCTCAACCCCAAGGTCCGTCAGATCGACATCAATACTTTGATCTATCAGGTCCCGGGGGGCATGCTCTCCAACCTCATGAACCAGCTGAAGAAGGCGGGCAAGGAGGACAAACTTGCCGAAGTTCTCGCAGAGGTCCCCAACGTGCGGCGCGACTGCGGCTATCCGCCCCTCGTCACGCCCTCCTCGCAGATCGTCGGCACGCAGGCCGTGATGAATGTCGTCATGGGCGAGAGGTACAAGATGGTCACCAAGGAGACGAGGGATCTCTTTGCTGGAAAGTACGGGCGTCTGCCCATGGACGTCGATGAGGAGGTCGCCGAGAAGGTCCTGAAGGGGGAGAAGCGCATCACTTACCGCCCCGCAGACGACCTCGAGCCCGAATTTGAACGCCTTAAGGAAGAACTTTTCGGGAAGGGGTTCTATGCGAAGCGGGAGGACATTCCCGATGAGGACGTGCTCTCCTATGCGTCCTTCCCCGAAGTCGCCGAGAATTTCTTCAAATGGAGAATGGCGGCAAGGGGGGGCGTCGATATGGACCTCGCAAAGACGGGCGTCTATCCCGTATAAAACCGATCGGAAGAGCGGGAAGCGGGGGCGTTTGCCCTCGTTTTCCATGGAGGTCTCATGAAAGTTGCCGTCATCGGCGGGGGAGCGAGCGGTCTCATGGCGGCCTATGCCGCCGCGGAGAGCGGAAACGAAGTCATCCTCGTCGAGAAAAACGAAAAACTTGGGAAGAAACTCTACATCACGGGAAAGGGCCGCTGCAACGTCACCAACGACTGCTCGGCCGAGGTGTTTTTTCAGAATGTCGTCCGCGGAGAAAAATTTCTGCGCGGCGCGATCTACCGCTTTCCGCCGCAGAGCCTCATGGAGTTCCTCGAGGGGGAGGGGCTTCCCCTGAAAGTTGAGCGCGGCAACCGCGTCTTCCCCGTGTCCGACCACGCGAGCGACGTCACAAAAACGCTCGAAAGGGCGTGCAAAAGGGCGGGCGTTCGCATCGAACTTGACACTGAAGTTTTGAATTTAGGCGTTTTGCATAGTACTATGCGTGGCATAATGACCTCAAAAGGGCAGATTTTGTGCGACGCTGTCATTCTTGCGACGGGGGGACTTTCCTATCCGTCCACGGGCTCGACGGGGGACGGGTACAAGTTTGCCCGCGATCTCGGCCATACCGTCGTTCCCTGCCGTCCCTCCCTTACGGGGATCGAACTCAAGGGAAATTTCTCTGCCGTGCAGGGCGTCTCGGTGAAGAACGCCGTTCTCACGGCAAAATACCAAGGGAAGATCCTCTTTTCGGAGCTCGGCGAACTGCTCTTCACCCACTATGGGGTGAGCGGGCCGCTCATTCTCTCCCTCTCCGCGCGCATCAACCGACTTCCCGTCGGCGCGGTGGAGATGCGCGTCGATTTCAAACCCGCGCTCGACGATAAAACCTTGGACGACCGACTTCTCCGCGACCTTTCGGAGCGCAAAAATGAGCAGATGAAGAGCGTCATTCGCGGCCTTCTACCCGCAAGTATGGGTCTTTTTGTCCTCAATTTTGCGGGGATCGCGCCCGAAAAGCGGGCAAATGCGGTCACGAAGGAGGAGAGAGGGCGGCTCCTGTCCGCGCTGAAGCGGTTTCCGCTTCTTCCCGTCTCCCTGCGGGGATTCGACGAGGCCGTCGTGACCTCGGGCGGGGTCGATCTGAAGGAGGTCGACCCGAGGACCATGGAGAGCAAACTCGTCAAGGGGCTGTATTTTTGCGGCGAAGTTCTCGACGTCGACGCCTTCACGGGCGGATTCAACCTGCAGATCGCCTTTTCCACGGGCTATGCGGCGGGAAAATCGGTCGGGGCAAAGTGAGTTCATTCGTTTGACTTTTTTCGTCGCGGCATATATAATTGACAAAGGAAAATATCGGAGGCAAACATGATTGTGATACGGGGCGCTACGACCATAGCGAGCGACACCAAGGAGGAGATCCAGAGAGCAGTTTCGGAACTTCTCGAGCAGATCGAGAGCAGAAATTCTCTCAAGCGGGACGAAGTTGTGAGTCTCGTCTTTTCCAGTACCTCTGATATCCATTCTTATTACCCCGCCAAGGCCGCGCGGGAGGCGGGATTTATCGGCTGTTCGCTCTTCTCGGCGCAGGAGCCCGACATCGACGGGGGACTTCCGCTCTGCATCCGCTGTATGCTCTTTGTGGAAAAGAACATCTCGCCCTCGCACGTCTATCTCCGCGGCGCAAAGGTCCTGCGGAAGGACATTGCGGGGAAGATCAACATTGCCATCGACGGCCCCGCGGGGAGCGGCAAATCCACCGTTGCCAAGCGGCTGGCCAAGGAATACAATATTCTCTATCTCGATACGGGCGCGATGTACCGCGCATGCGCTCTGAAGGGGCTTGAGGAGGGGATCGACCTCAACGACGAGGCCGCGGTCGTTGCGCTCATGCGCGATGTCAAGCTCGATGTCGTCTATGAAAACGGCGTGCAGAGGACCCTTCTCGACGGCAGGGACGTCTCCGAGGCCATCCGCGAAAATGCGGTCTCGCTCGCCTCGTCCACCGTTTCAAAGCACGCGAGCGTGAGAATGCACCTCGTCGAAAAACAGCGGGAGATCGCGGGAAAGATGTCCTGCGTGCTCGACGGCAGGGACATCGGCACATTCGTCCTTCCCGACGCCGATTTCAAATTTTATCTGACCGCCTCGCCCGACGTGCGCGCAAGGCGCAGGCATGAGGAGCTGAAGGCCAAGGGCATGGAGGTGGACTTTGAGACGCTCAAGGCCGAGATGATCCGCCGTGACGAACAGGATATGAACCGTGCGATCGCCCCCCTCAAACAGGCGGAGGACGCCGTCCGCATCGATACATCCGATATGACGATCGATGAAGTTGTGGAGACGATCAAGCGCGCAATGCAGGAGAAGATATGACCGAGGAACTCGAACAGCAGGAGACAAGGCCGCTCACGAAGAAGGAACAGAGAGCCGAAGAGAAGCGGTTAAAAAAGCAGGCAAAGCTCGAAAAAAAGCGCGAAAAGGCCATGGCGAAGCGCAAATTGCTCTTTCCCGCCAACAAGAAAGGGCTGCACATCATGCCCGCCATGAACTTTCTGCGCATTCTTTTCTATCCCATTCATTTTTTGGTCTACCCCTTCAAACTGCACGGCCATAAGAAGGTCGGCCCCGGAGCCTGCATCTATTTCGGAAACCACTACTGCATCTGGGACGTCTTCTATCCCGCCCATACGACGTGGGAGGGCATTCACTTCCTTCTGAAGGAATCCCTGCTCACCGCGCCCATTCTTGGACCGTGGATCTGCCGCGTGGGGGGGATCCCCGCCCTGCGGGACGGGTCGGACTATCGGACGCTCATGGACGCCATGAAGGTCTTGAAGAACGGCGAAAAGCTCTCCCTCTTCCCCGAGGGAACGCGGAACAAGGTCTCCGACGAGGAATTTTTGCCCTTCCACGGCGGCGCGGCCATGCTCGCCATCAAGACGAAGTCGCCCATCATTCCCTTTGTCATCTGCAACCGTCCGCGCGTCTTCCACGTGACCCACGTCATGTTCGGCGAGCCGATGGAGCTCTCCGAATACTATGACAAGCGCATGACTGCGGCCGACTACGCCGAGGCAGAGGAGAAGCTCAAACAGCGCCTCTACGATCTCCGTGAGGAGTACCGCGCCTCTGTCGCCGACAAAAAGAAGAAAAAGAAGAAGGACAAGTAATTGCAGGTCTTTGTCGCAAAAAACAGCGGGTTCTGTTCGGGCGTGAAGCGGGCTGTCGACACGGCCTTTTCCGTCCCGCCCGAAAATACCTATGTGCTCGGCGAGCTCATTCACAACAGGCAGGTCGTCTCCGATCTCGCCGCGCGGGGGATCGTGACGGTTTCCTCTCCCGACGAAGTCCCGTGCGGGGCGTCGCTCATCATCCGTTCCCACGGCGCGTCCCTCGACGTCTACCGCCTTTGCGAGGAGAAAAATATCCGCGTCATCGACTGCACCTGTCCCTTCGTGAAGCGCACGCAGGAGATCGTCCGCCGCGCGGGCGAGGCGGGCAAGACCGTCGTGATCGCGGGGGAGAGGGAGCATCCCGAGGTCAAAGGCCTCATCGGCCACTGTTGCGGGGAGTGCTATATTTTCTCCTCGGAGGACGCCGACTTCGGCGTGTTGCGCGGCAAAAACGTCGTTCTGGTCTCTCAAACCACGTTTTCGGAGCAAAGTTTTTCAAAAATTGCAAAAAATCTTAAAAATGTGTGCCCCAAAACAGTTGAGATTTTTCGGACAATTTGTTATACTACTGTACGTAGGCAGAGAGAAGCCGAGAGATTGGCCGATCTTTGCGATGCCGTGCTGGTGATCGGCGGGAAGAACAGCAGTAACACGGCCAAGCTCTGCGAAATCGCGTCTGCAAAGGGCAAGCCCGTCTTTTGGCTCAACGGCGCGGACGATTTCGAATATAACAAAATCAAAAAATTTAAGAGGGTCGGCATCATAGCGGGAGCGAGCACTCCCGATCGGCAGACTCAGGAGGTTCTCTTCAAGATGGCAGAAAACAATGCGGAAGTACAGGAGACGACGGTCGTCTCCGAAGAAGCGCCCGTGACCGAGGAAGTCGCGGCGGCAGTGGAAGCGCCCGTAGAAGCGCCCGTGGCCGAGGAAGCCGCGGCTCCCGTAGCGGAAGAAGCGCCCGCGGCTGAGGAAGTTGCGGCACCCGCGGCGGAGGAAGCGCCCGCAGCAGAGGAAGCGGCACCCGCTCCCGAAGTGGAAGCGCCCGCAGCCGAAGCAGTTGCGGCGGAACCTGCTCCGCAGGCACAGGAGAGCCTGATGGAGAAGGTCGTCGAAGATCTCGGCAGAAACGTGCGCTATAAGAAAGGGCAGATCATTTCCGCCAACATCGTTTCCGCAACGGACGAGGGCGTTTACGTTTCCGCCTCGGGAAAACTTGAGATCCTTCTCGCGAAGGAGGAGCTCGATTGCGAGGCCTATAGCCGCGAGGAATATGCTGCCCGCGTCGGCGAAGAGATCCAACTCATGGTCATGGAGGTCACCCCCAAGGTGAAGCTCTCCGAGAAGGCCCTGCGCAAGATCAAGGAGGACGAGGCCCTCGTCAAGGAGATCGAGGACGGCAAGGAATTCAGCGTGGTCTGCACGGGCGTCAACAAGGGCGGCCTCACCGCAGAGTATGGTTCCTATCCCGTCTTCATTCCCGCCAGCGAGATCCGCTCGGGCTATGTGAAGGACCTTGAGAAATACAAGGGCAAGACCCTTCGCCTGAAGCTCCTTGAGATCCGCAAGGAACGCAGAAAGGAGATCATCGCCTCCCAGCGCGTCATCCTTGAGGCAGAGAGAGCCGAGCGCGAAGCGGCCAAGGCCAAGAAGGAAGAGGAATTCTTCGATTCTATCCACGTCGATGACATCGTCGAGGGCAGAGTGGACCGCGCCACTTCGTTCGGTGCGTTCGTCTCCGTCAACGGCTTCGATTGCCTTGCGCACATCTCCGACCTGTCATGGTCGGGCGTCAAGAAGGTGACCGACGTCCTCGAGATCGGGCAGACCTATGAGTTCAAGGTCCTCAAAATCGACCGTGAGAACAAGAAGGTCTCCATCGGTTATAAACAGCTCCAGCCCCAGCCTTGGGACCTTGCGACAGAGAAGTACGCCGAGGGCGACATCGTCCATGGCAAGGTCGTCCGCATCGTTCCCTTCGGCGCGTTCGTTCAGCTCGAGAAGGGCATCGACGCGCTCGTCCACCTCTCCCAGATCGCCTACGAATGGGTCGACAATCCCACGTCCGTGCTCTCCATCGGACAGGAAGTCGACGCCAAGATCATCAAGTTCGACCCCGAAGCGAGGAAGATCAACCTCTCCATCAAGGCTCTTCTGCCCCGTCCCGAGTTTGAGCCCCGCCGCGAACGCGACGAAGCTCCCGCAGGTGGTCAGGGCGGACGCCGCGGCCGCAAGAACGGCAGGCGCAACAACGGCGGCGACAGCGAGTTCGAGGACGGCGAGGAGTACAGCGAGTGGACGGAGGGCGGCTACGGCGGCGCTTCGATCGCAGATCTGCTCGCCAAGAACGACGACGACAACGACGACAAATAATTGAATGGAAATTTCAAAAAATCCGCTTAACGGCGGATTTTTTCGTTTATAAATATGCGAAGGAAAAATCAAGGAGTTTATTATGGAAAGACAGGGTAATATTCAGATCTCGAGCGAGAACATGATGCCCATCATCAAGAAGTGGCTGTATTCGGAGAAGGACATCTTTCTCCGCGAGATCGTCGCGAATGCGTCCGACGCGATCACCAAATTCAAAAAACTTGCCGACCTCGGCGAAGCGGCGGCAGAGGAGAAGTACCGCATCACCGTGAGAACGGACAGCAAGGCGGGCACTTTGACCGTCGAGGACAACGGCATCGGCATGACAGAGGAGGAAGTGGAGAAGTACATCACCCAGATCGCCTTCTCGGGCGCGGCCGACTTCGTGGACAAATACGAGAAGGCGGGCGGAGACGGCATCATTGGGCACTTCGGCCTCGGGTTTTATTCGGCCTACATGGTCTCGGACAACATCGAGATCTTCACCAAGTCCTATCGGGAGGGCGCGGAGGCCGTGCACTGGGCCTCGGACGGCAACAGCACTTACACTATCGGCCCCTGCGACAAGGCAGAGCGCGGCACGAAGGTCGTCATGCACATCGCGAAGGGGGAGTCCGAGTTCCTGCGCGAGGTGGAGATCAGGCGGCTTCTCGCCAAATACTGCTCCTTCATGCCCTATGAAATTTATCTGAATCCCAAGGGCAAGGACACTGACAAGCCCGTCAATACCACCGAACCGCTCTACCTGAAACAGCCGAAGGAGTGCACGGAGGAGGAGTATAAGACCTTTTACCGCGAGACGTTCAACGACTTCAACGAGCCACTCTTCTGGATCCATCTGAACATGGACTATCCCTTCCGCGTCAAGGGCATTCTCTACTTCCCCAAGGTCAAAAAGCAGGTCGAGCTCGAGCGGGGCGAGGTCAAGCTCTACTGCAATCAGGTCTATATCGCCGACAATATCAAGGAAGTCATTCCCGAGTTTTTGATGCTTCTGAACGGCGTCATCGACTGCCCCGACATTCCCCTGAACGTCTCCCGCTCCTTCCTGCAGAACGACAAGCAGGTGCAGAAGATCGCTTCGCACATCACCAAGAAGGTCGCCGACAAGCTCGCCGAACTCTTCAGAAAGGACCGCGAGAAGTACGAGAGCTGCTGGAACGACATTTCGACCTTCGTCAAGTTCGGTTGCATCAAAGAAGAGGACTTCTATAAAAAGGTCAAGGACATCATCATCTTCAGAAATCTTGCGGGCGAGTACCGCCCCTTGGAGAGCTTCTTCGGCGAAGAAGTCAGCGATGACGACGCCAAAGAGGGGAAGGAACCACAGGCTGTCTATTACGTCTCCGACGAAAATAAGCAGGCGCAGTACATCAAGATGTTCAAGGACGCGGGCCTCGACGCCATCGTCTGCGACACCTTCATCGACCCGCACTTCATCAGTTACATCGAGTACAAAGTTCCCAAGCGCGTCAGGTTTTTGCGCATCGACGCCGACGTTGCGGGAGCGTTGAAGGAAGCGGACGGAGGGGAGGACAAGGACCTTGTTGACCTCTTCACCAAGGCCCTCGACGGCATGACCGTGAAGGTCAAGACAGAGAAATTCAAAAACACCGCCGTCCCCGCCGTCATCAATGTCTCCGAATTCATGCGGAGAATGAACGAGATGCACAGTTTCTATCAGATGGGCGAATCCCCCGAAGACCTCACGCTCGTGGTGAATGCCGCTTGTCCCGCCGTCATGGCCCTCAAGGAGGCCGACGAGGAGGCCGCAAAACTCGGCGCAGTGCAGATCTACTACCTCGCTCTGATGAACTTCCGCCAGCTCACGGCAGAGGAGACGGAGAATTTCGCAGATGGGTACGGAAAAATTCTTCTGAAGTATTTGAAAGAGGGCAAATAATTTTTGCTTTCCGTATTGACATTTGTCCGAAGGAATGCTATAATACTCTACGGTGCGGATAAAACGCGACATTTCTTTCAACCGTACCAATAGGAGGTTACAAAGTGAACGGAACTGTAAAATGGTTCAATGACGGCAAGGGCTTTGGGTTCATTGCCAACGACGAAGGGGGAGACGACATTTTTGTGCACTACTCCGCCATTCAGATGGACGGTTTCCATACGCTGAAGGAGGGACAGAAGGTGTCGTTCGATACGGCTCCCGATCCCAAGAACAGCGGGAAGCTACGCGCGATCAACGTTGTCCCTCTTTCCTGAAACAAGGAACGAAAAACGGCTCTCGGGCCGTTTTTTTGTTTTGATCAGATTATAAGCCTTCCCCCTGCATGTAGGCTCATCCTGAGCGAAGCGAAGGATCTCATAGACCCACGGACTTCGTATGAGGGGATTCTTCACTGCGTTCAGAATGAGCATAAGAGGGTCACCGCATTATAAGTCTTCCCCCGCTGCCCTTTGCCTTTACCCCCTCCATGGGAGGGGGGTAGGGGGGGTGGGTCACCACAGTTTTCTTGGCTCCCCCTTGAGGGGGAGCTCTGCCGTAGGCGGTGATGGGGTGTCTCGCTGCCCCTTATAGTGGAAGCCTCCCGCAGGGGGAAAGGGGTTTCAAAACCCCTCTGTCTCGGCTACGCCTCGACATCTCCCCTAAAAGGGGCGACAAGTGTTACCCCCTCCATGGGAGGGGGGTAGGGGGGGTGGGTCACCGCAGTTTTCTTGGCTCCCCCTTGAGGGGGAGCTCTGCCGTAGGCGGTGATGGGGTGTCTCGCTGCCCCTTATAGGAGAAGTCCCCCGCAGGGGGAAAGGGGTTTTGAAACCCCTCTGTCTCGGCTACGCCTCGACATCTCCCCTACGAGGGGCGACAAGGGTTACCCCCTCCATGGGAGGGGGGTAGGGGGGTGGGTCACCGCAGTTTTCTTGGCTCCCCCTTGAGGGGGAGCTCCGCCGTAGGCGGTGAGGGGGTGTCTCGCTGCCCCTTATAAGGGAAGTCCCCCGCAGGGGGAAAGGGGTTTGAATTTTGACCGCTTGATTTTTTTGTGCGTTTATGATATGATGGGAAAGATAAACAGGAATTTACGGAGGCATTATTATGAGTAAGGTTTATGACTTTATAAAAGATTGTGAATGTTTTTATATAGCAACAATTAACAATGAATTTCCTGCTGTAAGACCGTTTGGAGCTATTATGGAAGTGGATGA
>CANQOX010000009.1 GCA_947625595.1 uncultured Clostridia bacterium | reverse complement strand
TCGAAGGATCCCGTGAACGAAGTCTTCCCTTTCCTCCTCGGGATTCTTCACTACGTTCAGAATGACGCATAGAACCCCCACCGTGGGAGGGGGGGTAGGGGGGTGGGTCACCACATTCTCGCTGCCCCTTTTAGGGGAAGTCCCCCCGAAGGGGGGAAAGGGGTTCTTGAAACCCCTCTGTCACTCACTTTGTTCGTGACATCTCCCCTGAAAGGGGCGACGAGAGTAACCGCGTCATCCTGAGCGGAGCCCGTAGGGCGAAGTCGAAGGATCCCGTGAACGAAGTCCTCCCTTTCCTCCTCGGGATTCTTCACTGCGTTCAGAATGACGCATAGAACCCCCACCCCCTACCCGCCCCCTTGGGAAGGGGGCAGGCGAGAGAAAATACCGTCTCCCCCCTTATACTTGAGGGGGGAGGGTAGGGTAGGGGGTGCCTCCTCGCTGCCCCTCATAGGGGAAGTCCCCCCGAAGGGGGGAAAGGGGTTCTTGAAACCCTTCAGTCTCGCTCCGCTCGACAGCTCCCCTACAGGGGAGCCAAGGGAAGACCGCGCTCATCCTGAGCGTAGCGAAGGATCTCATAAACCCACGGACTTCGTTCATGGGATTCTTCGGTCGCTACGCTCCCTCAGAATGAGCGGGGGGAGGGGGACAAAAAAAGTCTGCGGCGGAGCCGCAGACTTTTTTTGTCGATGGATCATTCTACAGGTGATTCGGGAGGATCGATGTCCTCGGGGGCGTCCACTGCGTCGGGAGCGACTTTGTCCTTTTTGCGGATGGCGAAGAAGACCCAAACGGCACAGCCCGCGATCACGACGGCGTCGATGATGCCAATGTACGTCCAGAGTGGGAAGTCTGATCCGCCCGTTTTGACAATCGGAGCATCGGAGGCCAAATTATACCGTGAATTCACATATGCCGCGTTGCAAATGTTGTAGAGGATGTGATGTGCGCCTTCACGAAGCTGTGCAACAAACGCTGCATTATTTTCGTTACTGTCAGTAACTCCGTTTTTCCCAAAGCTTCCGTTATCCGTGTAGCCGTCCATCCAAATATCGCCGCCTGCACGGACCATTTGGTCGCCGTTCATGAAGTTCTGATGGTCAGAGTAGTCGGTGAGGATCGCACCCTTGTAGCCCCATTCCTCGCGGAGGAGTTTGGTGAGGAGGGCTTCACTGCCGCCCGCCCAACAGGAACCGATTCTGCCATAAGAGGTCATAAGACCAGCAGTACCTTCTACGATCTCTTCCTTGTTGTTGATGGTCATTTTAATATGAGACGCATTATCAAGAATGATCTTGAAGGGTTTCAGATAGGTCTCGCGGAGGGCCTGCTCGGTCATCCAGCAGTAGAGGGAGTCACGCGCCGTCTCCTGATCGTAGCCGATGATGTGCTTGACGTAGACGTAGACGCCTGCGTCGAGGGAACCTTCTACCGTCTTTGCGGCCATGATCCCTGAGAGAACGGAATCTTCCGAGTAGTACTCATAATTTCTTCCGCCGAAGGCCGAGCGGTGCAGGTTGACGCCGGGGGCATACCAACCTTCCACTTCAGCTACGCCCGCTTCTTTCGCAACGGAGAGACCGAAGCTCTTCGCAAGCTCGGGATTCCACGTCTGTGCGAGCACAGAGGGGTTGGGGAAGCCAGTACCGATTTTTTCGCCAGTCCCTGCATTGAATGATTTGATCTGTGAAGGTCCGTCATAGGACATCGTTCTTTCTTTCCCGACAGACTTGACTGCCCATTCTTTGGTATAACCGTGCAGGGCGAGGTCTCTAAGTTCGTTATACGAAATTTGATCGAGAACTTCATCCCAGCTTTCGTTTTCATAATCTGCCCCGAGCAATTTGCCAATGTCATTCGGAACCTTTCCCGTCTCATCAAAGATCTTGATGCCATTATCGATGCCGAGGTTCGGCTTTTCAACATCGGCGCGTTCCTGCGCCCATTTCGTGGCATCTGCCTGCCTATAAAGATTGGTGTTGATGAGCGTTTGGTTCATCTTACGATGCTTTGTGGACTTTGTCCTATCCGTGTTCGGGTCAACGGTGGGGAAGGTGCCTTCGAAGTCGCTTCTCGTCAGATATGTGATGTTCTCGCCCGTGGTGCTACCATCGATGGATACGCCATTATCAGCAGTCTCTGGATTGGTGAAGATATTGAACGCATCTTCCTCATCATATTTCTTGATGTCGCTGTCAGCATGCATCGTGAATGTCGCGTTTTTCATGTCCTTCACGGTGTGCGCGTCGGTGCGGAGGGAGAGGGTGTAGTCGCCCGCCTCGAGGATCCAGCCGCCGCCGTCGATCTTCTTGCCGTAGGCGTCGTAGGAGCCCATGTCGGCAGGGGAGAAAGTGAGATCAAGCAACTGCGTTTTCCCGGGTTCAACGGCAACAGGCGTCTTGGCAAAGGCAAGCAGGTTGACTGCCGACTTCTCGATCTCGCCCTCATTGTAGGGAGGGGTAAAGTAGAGCTCCACGACTTCCTGTGCGGGGAATTCGCCAACATTCTTTACACTGACTGTGATCGTGATCTCATCATTTGCGTTACTGCTTGTGATCGATCTGCTGTTGCTCCAGTCTACAGTCCACTCGAAGTCCGTATAGGTCAGGCCGTAGCCGAAGGGGTACTGCACGACGTCTTTATAGCCATTATAAATGCCGAACGTCGTCTTAGCGAAGCTCGAATCCCAGAAGCCATCTGCGTCCGCCGTCTCGTACCACTTGTAGCCGACGTAGATGTCCTCCACATAGTCGAGATAGCTGACCTGAGTAAATTTTGGCTTCGGTGTAACATTGTTAGGTACAAGGTTGCCATTATCCTCGCCGATGGGATAAATATTGCCTGAATCGTCATATTTGCCGACGCCGAGATTGCCCGTGTTCGCCCAAGAGGAGTTGGTGCGGAAATCGTAGGGATAGGTGTCCGCGAGCCTGCCCGAGGGGCTGACGGGGTCGCCGGGTTCGCCGTTCTTGGGTTCCTCGCCCATGACCTGCCCATAGAGGATGTTGACAATGCCCGTCGTGCCGACGTTGCCCGTGCCGCCCGCCACGAGGCAGGCGTCGAGCCCTGGGACGTCAGCCATGAAGTTGAGATTCATCGCATTTGTGGCGTTGATGAGCACGATGACCTTCTTAAACTTCTCCCCGACGTACTCCAGAAGCTCAAGTTCTTCGGCCGAAGCGTCAAGGTAGGTGAGGTCGGTGACCGAGGGGGTCGCGGTGACATTCAAGCCCTTGTACTGGACGAGGGGAGCATCGTTGCTCTCGCCTGAAACGCGGCTCAGGACCACGATCGCGACGTCCGAATAGCCCTCGGCATTTGCGAGAAGGTCAGCAGTATAGTCGGAGGAAATTTTCGGCTCATAGAGGCGGCAGGATTCATAGTCATAGCTGTGGAGCGTATCCCAAGCGTCTTCATTCCTCTTGTTTTTTCCGTAGAAATCTGCAAGTTCAGTGTTGTATTCGACGCCCGCAAGATTCAAAGCGTCAAGGAATTTTACTTTTGTCTCTTCGAGCGATTCAACGCCATTGTTCGTGGACCTGCCCGAGCCACTGCCCGAGGAGACCCAGTTCACGGATGACCAGCCGAATACGTTGACCTTCATATCCGCGTCATTGTTGGGATCGAGGGGAAGGACGTTGCCGTCGTTCTTTACGAGGACGGTCCCTTCCTGTACGATCTGTTCGGCGAGCGCTTCGCCCGCTGCACGTGTCGCAGGGTCGATGTTGCTTCCGCTCAACAGTGCGATCACTGCATTCCCGAACATAGCCCCCGCAACGTTCAGCGCGATGACGATCGCGAGCAGAACGCCGACGACGGAGAACGTCAGGATCCGAAAAGTCTTTGCCTTCATTGATTCCTCCTTGCAGTTCCATGTTTGATTTTAACGTTTTTCCACGTTTTGTGCATGCAACAGGCGCAAAATCAAATAAAAATCTCAAATTTGCAACGTGTGTAATGTTAATTCGGAACTGTTTTTGTTATGTTTTAATCATACAATAGAATTGAAATAATGTCAAGAGTAAATCATGAAAAGTATGGCGAAAATAAACTTATTTTTTTATAGTTGAAAATTGTACTTTTTATATTGAGTGTCTATTTCAAATTTTCCACGATGTGATATGATAGAGAAAAGGGGAAAAATGAATATGAGATATCCGTTTCAGGGGGGTATTCGGTCCGTCCTTGCCGTGGCGATGGGGTTCGTCATGGCGTTTTGTCTTGCCGCCTGCGGCAATCTGCGCTCGCAGGGAGGCGGAGATGACGAAAATAAGGAGGATCCCGTTGTCCGCGCACTGGAGAGCGACGATCTCCTTTCGGCCGACGGCGCACTCGTCAAGAACAGAAAGGGAGAGGAGGTCATGCTCCGCGGCGTGAATGCGGGCGGGCTCTTCGTCACCGAGAACTGGATGAACGGGTTCGCGAGCAGCGGCCCGACCGCCGAGATCGATATCCGTGCGCGCGATTTCTGGAGCATTTCGCGGGTGTTTATCGAGCGGTTCGGGTTGGAGGAGACCGAAAAGCTCTGGGCGGCCTATCAGGAGAACTGGTGGAGCGAAGTTGACTTCGAGAACTGCGCCGCCATGGGGATGAACTGCATCCGTTTGCCCTTCACCTATATGACGGTGGACTTCGACGCCGTCGAAAGCTATGACAACGCAGGGGACTACGACTTTACGCCCCTCGACAACTTTGTCGAGAAGGCCGCTTCCTACGGCATCTACACCATCCTCGATCTGCACGGGGCATACGGCTCGCAGAACGGGCAGGACCACAGCGGGCAGACCTTTGACTCCGCGTGGGAGGTGGATTTTTACAAAAATTCTCGCATGATCGGTCTCACTGCCGATCTTTGGAGGGCGCTCGCCGACCACTACAAGGACAATCCCGCCGTCGCGGGGTATGACCTTCTGAACGAACCCGGGGAAAAGGCGGGACTGACCAGCGAGACCCATTTCGAAGTCTTTGATGTGCTCTATGACGCCGTCCGCGAGAAGGACAAGTCTCACATGGTCATCTTCGAGGCCTGCTGGGACGGGAAGGACCTTCCCCGCCCTGAAGAGTACGGCTGGGAGAACTGTATGTATTCCTTCCACCACTACACGAGTTTGGCGGAGGGGGGCCAATTCACCGAGCACGGCCAGAGCTGGAACCAGAAGATCGAGGGCGTCACGAGCCAAAATTTCGGCGTTCCGATCCACATGGGCGAATTCAATAACTACAACGACCCCGAGCAGTGGACGTATGTCCTTGACCTCCTGAACCGCGAGGGCTGGCACTGGAACAGCTGGACTTACAAGATCAATAATACTTGGGACAACTCCGCATGGGGCATCTACACGATCCCCGCCGTCAATAAGGTCAACCCCCACACCGACAGCTATGAGACCATTGTGAAGAAGTTTGAGGGCCTGAAGACGACGGAGGACATTCACAAGGTGGACCTCGACGGGCGGACGCTCGAGAGCATCATGAAAGAGTATCTCACCGCGCCCACGCAGGTCCCTCTCGAGGCGAGGGGATACATCTTCTTCGACGCGGCCACGAACTTCCCGTTTTACGCCAACGGCGGCGCGCCCATCCTTGCCCCCGACCGCAACGCGGGACAGCAGATCACCGTTTCCTACCATTCCGCAGGGGACGGCACCGTCTATCTCGGCATGGCGGGCGGATATTTCTCCGTCTCGGGGCGGGACGTCCGCCTCGGCGAAAAGAACACTGCGGCCCGCTTCTACCCCGTCCAGACCGAGTACGGCTACACTTTTATCTCCTATGTGACCTGCCGCTACCTGCGGCTCGACGGACAGGGAAAATTGCACGCCGACGGCGCGTCGCTCGACGACTGTGCGATTTTTACCTATGAGTGGTGAGGAGAACGCATGAAGATCGAATTCTTTCTGGAAAATACGCTGATGGACCTCTTGAAGGAGAAGTCCATCGACAGCATTCATGTCAAGGACATCATCGCCGAGCTCGGCATCTGCAAGGGGACCTTTTACAAATATTATCAGGACAAGTATGACCTCATTGTGCACGTCTTCGAGTCCAAATTTTACCGCGAAGTGAACGGCGTGACCTCGTGGGAGGAGTTTGTGAAGGGGAGCCTCACTGCCTTCCGCCGCTCCCCCGTGATCGTCTATAACGCCTTCCTCTCGAACGACATCAACTCCATCGGCTTCTATCACAGGGCGCGCATCAAGGAGCTGTTCCTCGCGCATGCGGCGGAAGTCGAGATTGCCGCCGAGGCGCAGGAGATCGAGTATGCGGTCAATATTCTCACATGGCTCATCAACAAGACCATGATGGTCTGGCTCAAGAACGGCTGCACCGAGACGGAAGAGGAAGTTTTGAGCATGATCAAGCGGCTCATGCCGTACATTCTGCACGAAGGATAAGACAGAAAATTTGTTTGTGGAAAGATGTAGACAAAACGGCATAAGGTCTACAAAAATTCATGCCCGATAAATAAATACAGAAAAGTTATCCACAATTTGTGTGGAAAAGTCTGTTGATTTCCACATTCCGAATGTTCGTTCGACATTTTTCGACAAAGAATCAAAAAAGTTATCCACAGAAATGCCCGCTCTGTGGATATTTTATTATCCTATGCTCCGATCTGCGCAGATATGCCCTAAACCGCGCGGAAAGATTCGACAAGACCGTGATCTTGTGCTATAATGGGGGCAACAAAGGGACAGAGGGGGAGGCGGAAATGGCTTCTTTGCTGAAAGAGTTGAAAGAGGCGGTCGGGGCGGCGGAGAAGGTCGTCATCGGTGCGGGGGCGGGGCTCTCCACGGCGGCGGGGTTCACCTATTCGGGCGAACGCTTTGAAAAATATTTTTCCGACTTCGGGAAAAAGTGCGGCTTTCACGACATGTATGCGGGTGGATTCTATCCCTACAAAACGCCCGAGGAATTTTGGGCGTATTGGTCGAGGTACATTCTCGTCAACCGCTATATGGACCCGCCCAAGCCCGTCTACCGCGAACTTTTCGACCTCGTGAGGGACAAGGACTACTTTGTCATCACCACCAACGTCGATCACTGCTTTCAGAAGGCGGGATTCGACAAAACGAGGCTCTTCTACACGCAGGGGGACTACGGGCTCTTTCAGTGTTCCGTGCCCTGTCACGATGAAACGTATGACAATGAGGAACTTGTTCGCCGAATGGTAGCAGAGCAGCGGGATATGCGGATCCCGACCGAGCTCATTCCGCGCTGTCCCGTGTGCGGCAAGCCCATGGCAATGAACCTCCGCAGTGACGACACCTTCGTCGAGGACGGCGGGTGGCAGGCCGCATGCGGGCGGTATCGGGATTTTTTGGAGGGAGCGCGCGGCAAGAAGACCCTCTATCTCGAACTCGGCGTGGGGTACAATACGCCCGTCATCATCAAATATCCCTTCTGGAGAATGACGGCGGAAAACCCGCATGCCGTCTATGCCTGCGTGAACATGGGGGAAGTCTACGCCCCGCGGGAGATCTTATCCCGCTCTCTCCTCATCGACGCCGACATCGGCGAGGTCCTGCATGGGCTTCGGAATTGATTTTTGTGCGCCAATATAAAATCTGCGCCCGCGGACGGTCCGTCCGCGGGCGCACTTGATATCATTCAGGTCACAGTGAGATCTCCTTTCTGACCGAAGCGAGGGCGTTCTTTTCGAGGCGGGAGACCTGTGCCTGCGAAATGCCGACCTCCGCAGAGATCTCCGTCTGCGTCTTGCCCTCGTAGTAGCGGAGCATGAGGATCTTTTTCTCCCTGTCCGTCAGGCGGTTGATGGCCTCGCGAAGGGCGACATGCTCCGTCCAGATCTCGTCGCTCTGCGTCTCATCATAGAGCTGGTCCAAAAGTTCGAGCGTGTCGCCCGACTTGTTGTAGATGGGCTCATAGAGGGAGACGGGGTCGGAGATGGCGTCGAGCGCGTAGACGACTTCGCTCTCCTTCACCTGCATCTCGGCGGCGATCTTCTCGATGGTCGCCTCCTCGTCCCGCTCCTCGATGCTCTCCCTGACTTTGAGGATGCGGTAGGCCGTATCGCGGATGGAGCGGGAGACGCGGAGCGAATTTCCGTCCCGCAGGTACCTTTTGATCTCCCCGAGGATCATGGGGACGGCGTAAGTGGAGAACTTCACGTTGAAATCCAAATTGAAGTTATCGATGGCCTTGATGAGCCCCACACAGCCCGCCTGAAACACGTCGTCGGCGTTGGCATTCTTCGCCCAAAACCGCTTGACGAGGGAGAGGACAAGGCGCATATTGCCGATGATGAACTTCTCCCGCGCGGCCTCGTCGCCCGCCTTGAGTTTGAGCATGAGCTCGCTCATCTCCTTGGCAGAGAGCTTTGGAAGACCCGTCGTATCGACGCCGCAGATCACGACTTTACTTAACATCTTTCACCTCCGTAAGGACCTATGTCCTTATGTAAACCCTTCGGAGACAAAAGTATCTGTATTTCCCAAAAAATTATACGAGCTTGGAGATCTCCTTCTTCAGCCGCTCGATGATCTTCTTCTCGAGGCGGGAAATGTAGCTCTGCGAGATGCCGAGCGCGTCGGCGACGTCCTTCTGCGTCATCTCCTCCTGCCCGCCGAGACCGAAGCGCATGTACATGATCTTTCTCTCCCTGTCGGGAAGTTTCAGCAGGGCCTCTTTGAGAAGTTCCTTTTCGACGCTCGACTCCACGCCGCCGTAGACGGTGTCGCTGTCCGTGCCGAGGACGTCGGAGAGGAGCAGTTCATTGCCCTCAAAGTCGGTGTTGAGGGGCTCGTCAAAGGAGATCTCGCTCTTCAGCTTCACCGTGCGGCGCAGGTACATCAGGATCTCGTTCTCGATACAGCGCGAGGCGTACGTCGCGAGTTTGATGTTCTTGTCCGTGCGGAAGGAGTTGATGGCCTTGATGAGCCCGATCGTCCCGATGGAGATGAGGTCGTCGGGCTCCACGCCCGTGTTTTCGAACTTGCGGGAGATGTACACGACGAGCCGAAGGTTGTGCTCGATGAGGCTGGCGCGGACCTGCTCGGCGTCCGTCCCGCTCTCGAGCTTTGCGAGCATCTCGCTCTCCTCCTCCTGCGAGAGGGGAAGGGGCAGAGCCTCGCTCCCGCAGAGATAGTGGACGATGTTCTCACCTTTTATCTTCCGCAGCCAATTTTGCAGAGCTTTCAGGAGCTTCATGGTTTTCCTCCAGATAGGATGTATGCAGGACGATCTGATATTCCTTGGAAAGGACGTCGCCCACGGCGAAAAGAGCTTCCTCGAAGAGCGCGCCGCCAAGTTTGAGACGACAGGCAAAGACGGGGACCTCCCGCGTCCCGCTCACGGTCGAGAGGGCGATCCTGCCGAGGGGGGCTCTTTCTTCGCGGAAGAGGGCAAGGGCGGCCGTCGGGGCGATGACATTCACGGGGCGGCCGCGGAAGGAGAGACAGTTTCCCGTGTCCGCCAAGGCCTTGCAGTGCAAAACTTTGTCCCCGCTACTCAGCTCTGCCGCGAAGAGACAGTGCTTGAGCTTTCTGTATCGGTAGAGACTGCGGGAAAGGAGGAACACCGCGATGCCGAACAGCCCCGCAAGTCCCACGACGAGCCCGACGGGGGCCCCCTCCACGAGATAGCCGTTTCCCTCCGCATAGGGCGCGTCGAAGAAGGAATAGGCGGCCGTCAGCAGTCCCCCAAGGGCAAAGGTCAGGCCGAAAAAGGCGACAAGGGCCACGAGATATGTCTTGAACGTGCCCTTTTTCACGGCAAGGATGGGGAGAATGGCTCCGCCGAAGAACTTGACGAGATAGGCCGCCCAGACGGGAAGGGGAAGGAGGGGAAAGGCGACGGCTTCGGCCGCTCCCACCGCCGCGGCAAAGGGGAGACGGAATGGGCCGCTCTCCTCCCGCGCACACTTTACGGCAAGGAAGAGAAGGAGAAGGTCAAGGATGAAATTTTCCGCAAAGGCATATTCCACATAGACTTCCATTTGCCGCTCCGTAGGCCCATTATAAAGGGCGCAGAGGGCAGAAAAAGGTCTGATTTTGTCGAAAAACGCCGAAAAAGGGCGATTGAGATCATCGCGGGAAAGGACGCAATGTGCTTTCACGAAAGCGGCGAAAAAATCTTTGAATGGGGCGCAAAAACCGTTGACAAATCGCAAGGATAGGGATATAATAATCGGGTAATTGAAGACATGCGCCGTTAGCTCAATTGGATAGAGCGTTGGTCTACGGAACCAAAGGCTAGGGATTCGAGTTCCTTACGGCGCACCAAAGAAAGGGCAACCCACAGGGTTGCCCTTTCTTTGGTGTGTAGAGAAGGGCGAAAATCCCTTCGGGATTCGCCCCGCTGAAGGCAGGAGGGGAAACTGCGTCATTCTGAGCCGAAGGCGAAGAATCCCCTTAAACGATGTTCTCTTGTCGCCCCTTATAGGGGAGATGTCACGAAGTGACAGAGGGGGTTCAAAACCCCTTTGGCTCACTGCGTTCGCCACTTCCCCTACAGGGGCAGCGAGGAGAAACTGCGTCATTCTGAGCCGAAGGCGAAGAATCCCCTAATACGAAGTCCTCTTGTCGCCCCTTATAGGGGAGATGTCACGAAGTGACAGAGGGGTTTCAAAACCCCTTTCCCCTCGCAGGCTCGGGGACTTCCCCTGTGAGGGGCAGCGAGGGGGCTCCCTTCCCGCTCATCCTGAGCCGTAGGCGAAGGATCTCATAAACCCACGGACTACGTTTAAGGGGATTCTTCGGGCTTCGCCCTCAGAATGAGCGAGAGCCGGAAACTGCGTCATCCTGAGCCGAAGGCGACGGATCCCGTGAACGCAGCGCATAAAAAAGCGCGGCGGGGCGAGGCCCCGCCGCGCCGCGGAAACTTTATTCCGTACCGATCATCTGGACTGCATGGACGCGGAGATCGAACAGGACGAACTTGCCTTCCGTCTTGTTGCTGTTCTCGTCGTCAAGAAATTCGAGCCTGACGGTAAAGGTTTCGGCGCCGCCCGCTTCGACCGTGCCGAGCCCCGTTCCGTCGTCGCCCAACGTCAGCCCGTCCTTGATGAGCGTCTCTTGACGGACGTTCTTTTCGGATTCGGCCGTGAATTTGAGCATCGACGCAAAGGTCGCATCGCTCACGATCGCGTTGAAGTACACTTCAACATAGTAAAAAAACGCCACGTCGCCGTCGTTTTTGATGTTCATTTCTGCGGTAAAACTGCTGCCGGGGACAATGGTCGTCCCGTCGGCAAGCCCGAAGATATTCTCCTGCGTGTCTGCGGTAAAATCGAGGTCGGCTTCATCGACCGTACTTTTGAGGATCCCGCTGTCGTCGATGTTGACCGTGGTGAGCTTTTGCCGCACAAGGGTCACCTTGAGCGAACCCGCGGTGAGGTGGTTCCGCATGGGAATGACCTCGTCAAGCAGGGCAAACGTTGCGCCGACGGTGAATGCGAAACAGCAGATGACAAGCACGAGAAGAAGTGCAAATATCCTTTTTTTCATTTTCCCTCCACCGTGGAGGGGCCTTTGCGTGTTCGGACGCCCTTTCCGCCGCAAGCCGAAGGGCAAAACGCACAGAAAGACGGCGCACACGCAGGTGAGAAAGAGGGGATCGCGCAGAATGCAGACGACGACGCCGAGCGCGAAACTGCAAAAGACGACCTTGCCGACGATGCGATCCCCGCCCTCGGCCGTGTCGATCACTTGCGTGCCCGCAAATTCCCCGCTGTCGCCCCGCAGGACGAAGAGATACCTGTCTCCGCTTCGTTCGATCTCCCTGACCCTGTGCGTGACCTCGATGGCCTCGCCCGCGATCTTGTAGCCGAAGGCCAGGACATCGCCCGTGCGGATCCCCGCATAGAAGGCTTCCCGCGACGGTCCATCGCTCGGAAGGAGCTTCAGGACAATGAAACTCCCCCTGCGGATCTCCCGTATGCGCCCGCCGTATGGCGCCGCGTCGGAGCTTTGCTCCATCGACGAGGACATGACGATCCGCGCGCCGAAGCCGAACAGCCCGAGACAGCCCAAAAGCATTGCGGCCGCCGCACAGACGCAGAGGAGGGCGGCTGTGAAAATCAGAATGACCTTCGGGGCGCGTGAACGCCCCTTCCTTCTTTTTCCCATTGTGCAATTCCTCTTTCGCGAAAGTCCCCCCAATACAATTTATGCGCGCATGGCAAAAAAGTGAGAGGGGCTTTTCGGCGGGGTGTCAACTTTTGCCGAGAGGCGCATACAATAAAGCGTGGACATCGGTTTTTCGGAATTGAAAAAAATGGAGACGGTAAACCTCTCTGACGGCAAACAGCTCGGGAAGGTCTGCGACATCGTGTTCAGCTTTCCCGAGGGGAGAGTGCAGGGGATCGTCGTCCCCGGCGGAAAGGGTTTCCGCTGGGGAAAGGCCGACCTCTTCATCGACCTCAAGTGCGTCAAAAAGATCGGCGTGGACGTCGTCCTCGTGGACATCAAAGCGCCCCCCAAATCGGAAAAGAAGCGGGGGAGATGGGACGAGGCGCCGCCTCCGCCCCCGCCTCCTCCCATGCCGCCGCGGTACGGCGACAGAAGGGACTACGGAGAATACGAGTAACAAAAAATCGGCCTGAAAGCATCATTTCAGGCCGATTTCCTATGTTTTTCAACCTTTTATGTCAGACATAGTACTATTTTAACTGCCGATTTTTGAAAAGTATGTCAGACATACTATTTGATTTTATAGCAATCGCAGGCTCTTCCGTCGGGGAGGAAGCCCGTGTCGGAGCACTTCGGGCAGATAAATTTCGGGGTGAGGTCGGCGTCCGTGAGGCCGAGGCGGGCGAGGGCGTCCGCCCTTTCTTTCTGCGCCCGCTTTAAGGCCTCTCCCAGTTCTCCCGCCTGTTGGGGGGTATAGATCTCCGCGCGGGCGAGGTCGATCTCTCCCTTGCGGCAGGCCGCGTCGGCGGCCCTGTATTCCTCGCTCGCCTCGGCGCGCTTTCTCGCTTCCTCGGCGAGGGAGATGGCCCTCTGCCGCCGCGCCGCATAGAACTGTTCGCGCTCCGTCCGCTTGTCCGCCGCGATCGCCGCCTCGCTCTTGAACGCCGCCGAAGGCGCCGCCGTCCGCTCGGGGATCTCGGAGGGGGCGAAGGCGCCCGCCTGCTTCCACTCTGAGAGGAGTTTGTTCATGTAGGAGAGGGGATGGGACGCGCTCGCGCTCCGCTTTGCCGCCTCGACGATCATCTCGTCGGAGAAATTCCACCCCCGCCACGCCTCGATCATGTCGAGGGCCGACTGCGTCTTTTTGACGACGCCGCACTCGCTCTGAATGCGCTGGAGGAGCTTCATCTCCCTGTCGCGGGCGGCGCAATAGGCCTTCACGCCCCTCTCCTCCACGATCCCGTCGCGGTAGAGCCCGTCGAGCAGGGTATCCATTTCGGCAAAGCCGTACCCCATGCGCATGCAGACGGAGGCGAGGAGGACGAGGCTCTCCCCGTCGTAGCCCCGTTCCAGCCACTTTTCGCAGTATTCGTCGGCATAGGGGCGGGGATTCTGCACTTTGACGCCGAGTTTGCGGGCCACTTTGTAGACGGCGTCGGTGACTTCGGCCCTGCGGGCAAGGTATTCCTTCGCCGCCTCCTCGGTCACAGCCTCCTTCTCGAAGAGCTCTTCCATGACGGCGTCAAGGGTCTGAAGCGTGCCCTTTTTGAGATATTCCGCGGCCGCAAAGACGGCTTTGAGCTCCGCCCCGCGGGAGATCCATTTTTCGAGGAAGGCATAATCCTCCTCCCGCGGCTTCTTGTAGATGCCGAGGAGGGTGAAGATGTGCGAGAGGTCCTTCTCGTGCACGTTGTAATCGGAAAAGTAGCTCTCCGCCTGTTCGTATGTAAAGATGTGCTCGGCGCAGAGATTTTTGGCCTTGTTGAGGATATGGTTGCAGGAGAGGGCGCTACCGTTCTTCCGTGCGCAATACTCGGCGACGAGGAGAAAGGCCTGCTGTTCCATCGGCTGGCTTTCGAGAAATTCAAAGATGCGCTGCATCTCGTAGGGCTTGAAGTCCTTGCCCGCCTTCTGAAGGATCTTATAGAAGGCGCGGTTGAAATCGGCGTACTTCTCGGGGCGGATGGCCTTGGGCTTGCCGACGGCGTTGTTGACGGGAAGATACTGCACGAAGAGGGGATCTCTCGAGAGGATCTGCACGAGGTCGCACTCCTCCCAGAAGGCAAAGATCTCCCTGAGCCTTTCCATGGGGATCCGAAGCAGTTTGGACGCGCTCTCGGCGTCAAAATCCTGTGCACATTGGCACAGATACAGCCCATAGAGGTAGACGCGCACGGCGTCGCCGTCGGCCTGCGGCAGGTACTTTGTGATGAACTGATTCTCCACGCTCGTGTACATATTGGCGGTGATCTCGCCAGAATAAGTGCAAAACGACATCTCTTCCTCTCTTTCTTCCGTTTTTCCCCGATAACGCTTGCTTTTTTCCGATCAAGGTTGTATAATAGTATATCATAAACTGCGCCGAAAGGCAATGTCTTTTTCGCTCGGCGCGAAAAATTCTTTTTTCAGACTGTCATGCGAATTCTGCACACCTCCGATTGGCACCTCGGAAAACGGATCAAAGAGTTTGAACGGCTCCCCGAACAGGCCGCCGCCCTCGATTTTCTCGCGGAAGTCTGCGATGAAAAGGGGGTCGACCTCGTCCTCGTCGCGGGGGACGTCTTCGACACATTCCTCCCCCCTGCGGAGGCGGAGGAGCTCTTTTTCCGCGCCGCAAAAAAACTCGCAGGCACGGCGCGGGCGGTCGTCATCGTCAGCGGAAACCACGACGACGGCGTGCGGCTCGCCTCCTCGGCCCCGCTCGCGGAGAGCGACGGCGTCTACCTCTTCGGCGGAAGGCCCTTCTCGCTGTCCGCCCCTTCCTCCCGCCCCGTCAGGGCCGTGGAAGCAGGGGAGGACTATGTCGTCATCGGGAATGCCGCGGGGGAGAGGGTGTATATCAACGCCCTTCCCTACCCCAACGAGGCGCGGCTCAAGGAGGAGAAGAGCGAGGAGAGCTACCCCGAGCGCGTCTCCCGCTGGATCGCAAAGGGGGACGAGGGCTACAAGGGCGGCCCGCACATTCTTCTGACCCACCTGTTTGTCGCAGGGGGGCAGGTCAGTGACAGCGAGCGGAGCATCGAGCTCGGCGGAGCCCGCGCCGTGCCCGCTTCGGTGTTTCCCGAAAATTGTTATGTCGCCCTCGGGCATCTGCACAGGCGGCAGAGCATCGGGAACGCCCATTACAGCGGCTCGCTCCTCCAATATTCCTTTGACGAAACCCCCGACAAGAGCGTCTATCTGCTCGAGACGGAGGGGGACAGCATAAAGATCGCAGAGAAGATCCCCGTAAGGGGCGGAAAACAGCTCATCCGCCTCGAGGCCAACAGCCCCGAGGACGGCGCCGCGCTCCTCGGACGGTACGGGGAGGAGTACCTCATCGAACTCACCCTGCACCTCGATCGGCCCCTTCTGCGGGAGGAGATGACCCGCCTCAAGGAGGCGCACGGAGGCCTCGTCTCCGTCATTCCCGACGTCTCGGCCGCGGGGGAGGCGCCCGTCCGCATGCGCTCCCGCATGTCCGACGAGGAACTTTTCGTCGAATACTATCGCTTCAAATACGCAAAGGACCCCGACGATGAACTCAAGGCGGCCTTTCTGAAACTGCTCGCGGAGGAGACATGAAACCGATCTATCTGAAACTCTGCGGCATCAATTCCTTCTCCGAGCCCGCCGAAGTGGACTTCTCCAGCCTCCTCGATCAGGGCATCTTCGGCATCTTCGGGGACACGGGGTCGGGCAAGAGCACGATCCTCGACTGTATCGGCTTCGCGCTGTACGGGAGCATCTCCCGCAGTGGCACGGGCGCCGCAGACATCATCAATTTCCGCTGTGAAAAGGGGACCGTGGAGTTCGTCTTCGAGATCTTCTTTGACGGCAAACGCCGTACCTTCCGCGTCGAGCGGGAGATCAAGCGAAAAAAGGACGGCGCACCCGTCCAGAAACTCCTCGTCTATGAGGAGACGGACGGCAAACTCGTCGTCAGGGAGAGCGGCGTCAGGGAGGGGAATGCCTTCCTCCTCGGCGTCATTGGCCTCAAACAGGACGACTTCGAGAAGTGCATCGCCCTGCCGCAGGGGGAATTTGCCCGCTTCATCAAGGAGACCTCGGGGAAACGGCTCGAGATCGTCTCCCGCCTCTTCGATTTGGAGCGGTTCGGCATCGAACTCTCCCGCAGGGCTTCCGCCCGCAGTACCGACCTCGTGCAGAGGACGCAGATCCTCGCCGCCCGCATGGAGCGGTTTGCCGACGTCTCGGAGGAGAAAATTGCGTCCATGCGGGAGGAAATTTCCGAACGCACGGCCGCGGAGGGGAAACTTTCCGCCGCGATCGCCTCGAAGCGGGAGAGTGAGAAGAAACTTCATGCGCTCGTCGACAAGCGGAGGGAGTTTGAGCGGGTGTGCGCCGAGAAGGCCGCGCTCGACAGCCGCAGGGAGGAGATGGCAAAGCTCGAAGGAGAGCTCGGCCGTCTCGAGACCGCGAAGGCCGTTCTGGCCGCCGAGAGGGAGCGGGCCGACTGCGAAAAGCTGTATCTCGACGCCCGCCGCCGCCATGATTACGCCCTGCGGCAGAGGGAACAGGCCGAGAAAATGATGGCCGCCCTGCCCGCCTTTGACGAGGCGGCCTGCGCCGCCGCCCTTGAGCAACTGACCCTTCAGAGGGGAAAAGCCGAACTCAAGGAGCGGGCCGAGCAGGAGAAGGCCGCCGCAGAGAGGGAACTTGCCGCCTGCGAGCAGAGGGCCGAGGCGCTCCGCAAGGAGACGGCCGATCCCGATTACGAAAATCAGTTGAAAGACCTCCTCGCCCTCGAGGAGACCCTCGGGGCAGGGGATCTGTACGCCTTCCTCGCTTCCAAAAAGGACGCCCTCTATCGGGGCGAATACAGGAAGTTTGCGGCCGAACTTTCGGCCCTGCAACAAAAACACCCCGCGATCTCCCCCGACAGCGGGCCGCTCATCGAGCGGTACACCGCCCTTGCCGAGGGGGAACAGTTGGATTTTTCCGACCTGAAGGGGGCATTTGAGGCGCGGGAGCGGGCAAAGCAAGCCGCAGAGACCGCACGGCTCGAGCTCGAGAGGGCAAACAGCCGCTTCCGCATCAACCAGAACGCCCTTTCCTCCCTGAATGAGAGGAGCGCCGCCCTCCGCGAGAGCATCGCAAAGTGCGACGAGCGCATTTCGGACGCCCCCGATCTGAAAAAGCTCGAGGCCGAGATCGCCGCAAGGAAGAGGGCGAGGGAGGACTTCCTCACCGCCAAGGCGAGAGCCGAGAGGGAGCAGAGCAGCGCCGAACTTGCGCTTGCCTCCTCCTCCGCCGACGAGACCGCCCGTGCCGAGGCCCTGCAGAGGGCGGCCGAGCGGCTTGCGGAGCTCATGGAGGACTTTTCGGGCGCCGAGGAGGCCGCCGCCCTCGTGTCCCGCTTCGGCGACGCCGCCGCGGCAAGGGAGAAGTTGGACCGCTACCGCGACAGATCGGCCGCAGTCGCCGCAAAGTATGAGGAACTCGGCGCGATCGACCTCTCTGCGGCAACGGCGGAGGGACTTGTTGCTCTGCAGGGGGAGCTTGCCTCCCTCGAGGAGGAGCGTTCCCGCAACGCCGCCGCCCTCGCCGTCCTCACGGAGGACGAGAAGAGGTACCTTGGCATGCTCGGCGAAAAGAAGGCCCTCGCCGAAGAATATGAGAGGGCGGAGAGGGAATCGGAGGTCGCCCAGAGGCTCCTTGCCCTCCTCCGCGGCGGAAGATTCATGGAATTCGTGGCAGAGGAATATCTGCAGACGGTCGCCGCAAATGCGAGCGTCCAGCTCCTCTCCCTGTCGGGCGGGCGGTATTTCCTCCGCTACATCGCGGGCGGATTCAGCGTCGGCGACAATTTCAACGGCGGGGAGCTGCGGGCGGTCGGCACCCTCTCGGGGGGCGAGACCTTCCTCGTCTCTCTCTCCCTCGCCCTTGCCTTGAGTTCGGAGATCTGCGCACGGTCCTCCCGTCCCATCGAGTTTTTCTTCCTCGACGAGGGCTTCGGGACGCTCGACGAGAAACTTGTCGACATCGTGATGGACAGCCTCGAAAAGCTCAAGAGCAAGAGTTTCAGCATCGGCATCATCTCCCATGTAGAGGAGTTAAAGCATAGGATCGAGCGCAAACTTCTCGTCCAGAAGGCGACGGAGGAGCGCGGATCGAGGATCGCAGCGGAGTAAATTTTTTATGAGTAATGCTATTTTGACGCCCGTGACGCTATGGCGGGATTTCAACGACGATCTCCCTCTCGACGAGGAGATGATCTTCGAAATGCGCGAGGAGAACGTGATCAAACAGCAGGTCTTTTTCTCGGGCAGACAGACCAAGGAGGGGAGGGTCAGGATCTATGCCGAACTCTACTCTCCCGAGGAGGAGAAATTCCCCGCTGTCATGATCCTGTTCGAGGCGGGGACGCCCTTTGACAGGGAATTTGTCCGCCGCTTTACCGATAAGGGGTACGGCGTCCTCTGCGTGGACTACTGCGGCGACAAGGGCACGCAGGAGCCCTGCACCGTCTATCCGCCCGATGTGGACTACGGAAACTTTCTCCGCGCGGACAGACATATGACCCACGTGGACACGGACGCGAGTGAGACGAGCTGGTACGAATGGGCGGCGGTCGCCCGCTACGCCTACAAGTATCTCTCTACCCGCCCCGCGGTCACTTCGGTGGGGGCGCTGGGCTTGAGAACGGGCGGGGAGATCCTCTTCAAGGTCGTTCCCTTCGTGCCCGTCTCCTGCTTTGTCTCCGTCTGTGCGGCGGGTTGGCTCGCCTACAACGGCATGGAGCGCTTCGGCGAGATCCGTCCGCGCGGCTTTGACGACGAGAGACACCGCTTCATCGCGGGCATCGACTCGCAGAGCTACGCGCCCTACATCAACTGTCCCGCCCTTCTCCTTGCGACCATCAATGACAAAAAATACAACTACGAGCGCGTCTATGACACCTTCCGCCAGCTCCGTCCCGACATTGAGAAGGCCATTCTCTTCTCGGCGCACGGCAACGGCCTCATGGGCTCGCATTCCCTGCTCGACATCGAGCTCTTCCTCGACAAGTATCTGAAGGGGCGGTCGGTCTTCGTCTCCAAGCCCGTCGACATCACCGTCGGCGAGGACGAGGAGGGGAGGCTCGTCGCAAACGGTATCTTCGACGACGAGGGGGAGATCAAGGACTTCGGCATCTTCTACACAGAGAAGGTGGAGGGGAGCCGCGCCCGCGACTGGACGCGCGTCCTCGGCAAGAGGGAGGACCTCAAAGACAATGTTGGCACGGTCCCGCTCACCCTCTACAAGGGGTGCAAGCACGCCCTCGTCTATGCTTTCGTCAACTATTCCAACAACTTCTCCATGACCTCCAAAATTTACGATCTCACCGTGGAGAAGGAGTATCCGAACACCCGCCTCGCCTCCCGCGTCATCTACACGAACGCCGAGGGCGGCAACGGGTTCACGGGCTATTGCCTCGGCGCAAAGTCCGTCGCAGACTGTTTCCACGCCGAGAGCGAGACGGACGTCAAACTGCTCCCCGGGTACGGCGGGATCGAGGGCATCACCTCCGATTTCGGCATGATCACTTACCGCGTCGGCGAACACGGCTACGGCGCACCGCCCTCGGCCTCCTTCGGCTTTGACGCATGGTGCCCCGAGAAGAGCACGCTCCGCGTCACATTCTTTTTGAGCGACGATGAGAAGGGGTACACCTGCGAAGTGCACATTGACGGCGGCGGGAAGTGGAAGAGCATCCTTCTCGATGCGAGCGATTTCAAGCAGGAGGGCGGCCCCTCGCTCAACGACTTCGAGGGCGTGCACTCCGTCATGTTTGTGAGCGAGGAACAGGTCCTGATCAACAACGTGCTATGGTATTGAGCGATCTTGCGGCGGGAGCCGTGATAGAGACAAAGAAACCCCATGCCTGTGGCGGGCGGACATGGGAGATCCTCCGCGCGGGGGCGGACAGGACGATCAAATGCCTCACCTGCGGCAGGATCGTCGTCCTTCTTCCCGATGAACTTCTGAAGAGGACGCGCCGCATCGGAGGCAAAGCATGACCCGCCCCGCTCTCCTTCGGGGGAGGGAAGAGGAGAAGGCCTCGCCCTTTTCCGTCCTCTTGAGCGTCTTCCTCGCGCTGGTCCTCCTCTTTCTCCTCTTTGAAATGTGGTTCCTGCAGCGGTTCACGCCCGTCTGCGTGGACGGGACTTCCATGATGATGACCCTCGAGAGCGGCGATTGGCTGTATGCCGACGCCGAGGAGACGCCCGAGCGGGGGGACATCGTCATCGTGGACGTCAGGGAGTACAAGGACGAATACGGCCATGCGCTCTTCCAGAGCGGCGGGGAACCCATTTCGTACATCGTCAAGCGCGTCATCGCGCTCGAGGGGGACGAGATCTACTGTCAGGGACACACCGTCTGGCTCAAGAGGGCGGGCGAAGGGGACTTTTCCCGCCTCAACGAGCCGTACGCGCAGGGCAGTACGCCTGATTTCGGCAGATATACGATCGGCGAGGGGGAGGTCTTCCTCCTCGGCGACAACAGACAGGTCAGCTACGACTCCACCGAGACGGGCCCGCTCTATCTGCGTTCGGTCATGGGCGTCGTGCCCGAATGGGCGGTGAACATGAAGGGCGCCATCACGGGCTGGGAAAACTTCCGCGAACGTTTCCGCGGCTTGTTTCAATAAATCTGAATCATTTCATTGGGAAAAAGGAGAAAACGATATGATCAAAGTCACAGCAGACAGCACATGCGACCTCGGGCCCTATGCGGCGGAGCGCGGCATTGACATCATGCCGCTCTCGGTCATTCTCGGCGAGAATACTTACCGCGACGGCGTGAACATCACGCCGCAGGAGATCTTCGACTACGTCGCGAAGACGGGCACCCTGCCCAAGACGTCGGCCCCGAGCGTCGAGGACTATGAGGAGTTCTTCGGCAAGTACGTCTCGGCGGGGGACACGGTCATCCACTTCAATATCTCGCAGAAGTCCTCTTCTTCGCACGAGCACGCCCTCGTCGCCGCCAAAAAGTTCGGCGGGAAGGTCCTCGTCATCGACACCAAGGCGCTCTCCTCGGGGCAGGGGCTTCTCGTCATGAAGGCCTGCGACCTCGCGGAAAGCGGAATGGAGGCGGCGGAGATCGCAGACACCGTGAACGGCCTTCGGCCCAAGGTCAACACTTCCTTTATCCCCGACAGGCTCGACTACCTCTACAAGGGGGGGAGATGTTCGCGCATGACGATGTATGCGGCCAACCTTCTCAAGATCCACCCGCTCATCTACATGGACGACGGCCAACTCGTCCCTGGGAAGAAGTACCGCGGCAATATGGACAAGTGCATCACCGCCTACATCCGCGACCTTGCCGCCCGCTATCCCGACTATGACAGGACGAGATGTTTTGTCACGCACAGCAGTGCGGACGCCTCCCTCGTGGAGCATGCCAAAAAGTTGGTGGACGAACTCTTCTCCTTCGACGCCGTCCTCGAGACGGTCGCGGGGGGCGTCGTCACGGGCCACTGCGGCAGGAATACCCTCGGCGTGCTCTTCATTGCGGAGTGAACGGTATGACGTATCTCTATCGGGACAGTGACCTCTATGACGCCGTGATGCAGAGAAGGAAGTATCTCACCGTCTTTCTCACGGTGACGGCGGTCATTCTCGCGGGAATGCTCACCTTCATCGTGCTCTATTCCCAGCTTCCCTACCGCGACCCCAACGGGCCGTGGATGATCGCAGTGACCTGCATTCTCGCCGCGCTCTACATCATCTTCTGCTTTCCCTTCATGGGGATCTGCTACAAGCGGGTCAACAGCTACTGCAAGATGCTCGGCTTCATCTCCGCGGGGCTGAAGGAGAACAACTGCGCTCCCTTCGCGGGCGTGGAGGACTGGACAGTGCACGACGGCGTGGACGTGAACGTCGCCACATTTGAAGTAAAAAACATCAAACGGAAGGAGACCATGCTCCGCCAGATCTATGTGGACGGAGAGAAGGATTTCCCGCCCTTCGAGGAGGGGGACGTCGTCCGCTTCGTCTCGCAGGGCAACCTCATGATCGCGTATGAGATCTTAAACGACCAAAAGGAGTAAAAATAATATGGAAAGAAAGGACGTACCTGAACATTACAAATGGCGCACGAGCGACATCTTTGCGAGCGATGAGGCGTGGGAGGGGGCCTTTGCCGCCCTCGAAAGTTCCCTTGCCCTCGCGCAGTACCGCGGCACCCTCAATACCGCGGAGAATATCCTCGCCTACTTCAAGGCCGAGGAGGACTTCACTCTGAAATTCCTCAAGATCTACCTCTATGCCTTCCTCAAACACGACGAGGATGTACGGGACACGAAGTACAGCTCCTACCTCGGCAAGGTCATGAGCCTCAACACCCGCCTCGCGGCCGAGACCGCCTTCGTGACTCCCGAGCTCACCGCCCTTCCCGACGAGACCCTCAAAGGTTTTCTCGCGGACAAGCAGTTCAAGGACTATGACTACATGTTGAAGCGCCTCATCGCGCGGAAAAAATACGTCCTCTCCGAGCGGGAGGAGCGCATTCTCGCCCTGTCGGGGGAGGCTTTGGATGTCCCGAACGACGTCTTTGAGATGCTCGACAATGCCGAGCTCGACCTTCCCTCCATGGAGTACGAGGGGAGGGAAATTTCCCTTTCCCACGGCCTGTACTCTGTCATCATGAGCGGAAAGGACAGGGCAAAGCGCAAGGAAGCGTACGAAAAGTACTATTCGGCCTACCGCAAGATCCTCGGCACCCTCGCCGTGACCTATGCGGGCAATGTCAAGAGGGACATCTTCTACAAGGAAGCCCGCGGCTTCGACAGCTGTATCGGGCGGTCGATGTTCGAGGAGGACGTCGATCGGGCCGTCTATGACAACCTCGTCGCCTGCGTCCACAAGGGCATGCCCCTCATGCACCATTACATGGAGGTGAGGAAGAGGGCCATGGGCCTCGACGAGATGTACATGTACGACATCTATCCCTCCCTCGTGGAGGACGCCGAACTGAAACTTTCCTACGAGGAGGCTTGGGACCTCGTCCTGAAGGGACTTTCGCCCCTCGGCGAGGAGTATATTTCCCTTCTCAAAAAGGGAAGGGACGAGGGCTGGATCGACGTCATGGAGACGGAGGGCAAGCGCAGCGGCGCTTATTCCATCGGCATGTACGGCTGTCATCCCTATGTGCTCCTGAACTATCAGAAGACCACCCACGACGTTTTCACGATCGCGCACGAGATGGGGCACTCCCTCCATTCCTATTATTCCAACAAAAATCAACCCTTCGTGAAGTCCGACTACACGATCTTTGTCGCCGAAGTCGCCTCCACCGTCAATGAGGTCTTGCTCCTCAAATATCTCCTCAAGACCACCGAGGACAGGACGCTCAAGAAGTACCTCCTCAACTACTTCATGGACATGGTCCGCACGACGCTCTTCCGCCAGACGCAGTTTGCCGAGTTCGAGGAGAAGGCGCACGAGATGGCAGAGGGGGGAGAACCGCTCAACAAGGACAATCTCTCCGCGCTCTATCTTGGGCTCAATCAGAGCTATTACGGCCCCGCAGTCGTCCATGACGAGAACATCGCCATCGAATGGGCGCGGATCCCGCACTTCTACCGTTCCTTCTACGTCTACAAGTATGCGACGGGCATCACCGCCGCGATCTGCATCGCCAACAGGATCCTGAAGGAAGGGGAGGCGGCCGTGAAGGAATACAAGAAATTCCTCTCGGGCGGCTGTTCGGCCGACCCCGTGTCCCTGCTCAAGATCGCGGGCGCCGATCTCACCAAGGAAGCGACCTTCGCCTCCGCAATGGACGAATTCAAGGATGCCTTGGAGCAATTCGAGAAGCTGGCGTGATCTCAGTGCAAAATTCTCCCCTAAAAGGGGCAGCGGGGGAACGACGCTCATTCTGAAGGAGCGAAGCGACTGAAGAATCCCCTAAAAGGGACAGCGGGGGAACGACGCTCATTCTGAAGGAGCGAAGCGACTGAAGAATCCCCTAAAAAATACGCGAAAGGCCCCCCCAAAATTATCACAGAGGTAAAAACCATATGCCGAACAATCAGATGCCGCACAACATCGATGCGGAGCGTGCGCTCCTCGGTTGCGTTCTCATCGATGAGAGCGTCCAGTCCGAGATCTTGGAGCGCGTCAGAGAGGAAGATCTCTATGACGAGGGCCACAGGCTGATCCTCGCCGCGATGAAGACCATCTATGCGGGCCATAAGACGGCGGACGTCGTCACGCTCACCGACGAGCTCGACCGCGAGGGCAAGCTCGAGCGGGCGGGGGGGCTTCAGGCCATCACCGAACTCACCGCGCTCATTCCCTCCGCCGCCAATTACAGACAGTATCTCGAGATCGTCAGAAGGGATTCCGTCAACCGCGCCCTCATCCGCGCCGCGAGCGACATCATTCAGAACAGCGCGGGCAGTCCCGAGGACCGCGACGCGATCGGCTACGCCGAAAAACTCGTCTATGACATCTCCAAGCGGGAGGATTCGGGGAGCCTTGCGGGGCTTGCCGAGGGGGACGTCATCGAGGAGGTCATCTCCAAATTTGAGATGATCCAGAACGATCCCTCCTCCTGCCGCGGGCTTGAGACGGGGTTCCGCCACCTCGACAGGATCACCAACGGTCTGCAGAAGTCCGACCTCATCGTCATTGCCGCCCGCCCCGGCATGGGCAAGACGTCGCTTGCGATGAACATCGTCGAGAACGCCTGCCTGCGCAAGGGCAAGGTCGCGGCCGTCTTTTCCCTCGAAATGCCCCGCGTGCAGATCGTGCAGAGACTGCTCTGCTCGTATGCGGGCGTGAGCATGTCCGCGGCCCTTTCGGGCAAACTCAACGGCAAGGATTGGAAAAATCTCATGCGCGCGAGCGATCAGCTCCGCAAGAGCAAACTTTTCATCGACGACAGCTCCCGCGTGACGCCCGCCGAGATCCTCTCGAAGTGCCGCCGCCTCGCGACCGCCGAGGGGGGGATCGACCTCATCATGATCGACTATATCCAGCTCATGGGGGGAGAGGGCACGGACAGGCAGAAGGGGAACTACAGAAATTCTCCCGAGAACAGACAGCAGGAGATCGCCTCCATCACCCGCGACCTCAAGATCATGGCCAAGGAACTCAATGTTCCCGTCATTGCCCTTTCCCAGCTCCGCCGCATTCAGACCAAGGAGGCTCAGCTCTCCGATCTGCGCGAGTCGGGCGCGATCGAGCAGGACGCCGATATCGTCATGTTCATCAACCGTCCCGACGTCGGCGCGACGCCCGAGGAGCTCGTCAAGGGCAACATCGTCAAGGGCGCGGCCGAGCTCGTCATCGCCAAGCACAGGAACGGCGAGACGGGGCGCATTCAGCTGCGCTTCCTCGGCGAGCTGACCAAGTTCATCGACGTCGAGGCGCAGGGCGAACCCACGGAGGCGCCTTCCCATAAGAAGAGGGACTTTGGCGAAAATCCCACCGCCGAGGAGGCCTTTGGCGGGGAGACGGATATCCCCATCGACGACTGATATGGAGACGCAGATCGTAAGCCGCTCGCGCGGTTGGCTCGAACGCGCCAAAAAATACATCGAAGAGGGGGAAGTCGTCGCCTTTCACACCGAGACGGTGTACGGTTTGGGCGCAAACGCCCTTTCGGACGAGGCCGTTCTCAAAATTTTCGAGCTCAAGGGCCGTCCCGCCGACAATCCGCTCATCGTCCATGTGCACAGGGACTACGACATTTCGCCCCTCATCGACGGCGAACCGCCCTATGCGGCGGCGCTCCGCAGGGCCTTCCTCCCGGGGCCGCTCACGATGGTGTATCCGTCCACGGGCAAGGTCTCGAAGTACGTCTCCTGCGGCCTCGATACGCTCGCAATACGCGTGCCGTCCTCGCCGACCGCACAGGAATTTCTGAAGTGTGTGGACCTTCCCATCGCCGCCCCGAGCGCGAACCTCTCCAAGCACGTCTCGCCCGTCACCGCAAGGCACGTCTTTGACGATTTCAACGGCAAGATCCCGCTCATTCTCGACGGCGGGGCATGCAGTGGCGGTATCGAGAGCACCGTCCTCGACTGCACGGGGAACATTCCCCAGATCCTGCGGCAGGGCCTCGTGACGCAGGAGATGATCGCCTCCGTCGCGGGGGACTGCGGCGTCTATCAGCCGCAGAGGGGGGAAAGGCCCAGAAGTCCCGGCATGGCATACAAGCACTACTCGCCCCGTTGCAGGACGGCTTTTTTCAGGGAAAATGAGTTGGAGGCGGCCGTCGCATGCTACGAGGAAGCCGAGAGAGCGGGGGAGACGCCCTGTTTTCTCTGCGAGAGCGAAGTCTGCGCCGCGCTTTCCTCCTTCCGCACCCTCGATCTCGGCGGGACGGGGGAGACGATGGCGCGTCGGCTCTACGACCTCCTCCGCAAGGGGGAGAGGGCGGCGACCCTCCTCATCGGCGTCGAGCCGAGGGAGAAGGGGGGCGTGATGGCGGGCGTGCTCAACAGAATGCACCGCGCCTTCGGAGTGGAACATGGAACGGAAGAAACCTGAACCGAAAAAGAAAATACTCTTTGTCTGCACGGGGAACACTTGCCGCTCCCCGATGGCCGAGGCCGCACTGCGGCGGGAACTCCGCAAAAAGAAGATCTCGGGCTTTGTCGTCGCCTCTGCGGGCATTGCCGTCGAGAAGGGGAGCGTCCTCAGCCCCAACAGCGCACAGGCCCTCGCCGAGGCGGGGATCCCCATCAATAAGACGTTCAAGCCCCGCCAGCTCACCGAGAAGATGCTCCGCGAGGCCTATGTCGTCATCTGCATGACCGAGGCGCAGACGGCGCGGCTCAATTGTAAGAATGCGACGAGCTTTTACGCGATCGCGGGAAAGGAGATCCCCGACCCCTACGGGCAGGGCATCGACGTCTACCGCGCGACCCTCCGCGCCATCCGCGAAGTCATTCCGCTCATCGTCAGAACATGGTGCACGGGATAAATGAAAAATTGAGGCCGTCCCGCGTCATTTTGAGAGACAGAGGCAGTATGAAGTCCGATGACATGACCCGAAGGATCTCGCGGGGCGCTCTTATATCTTATCAAAATAAAAATGGAGCATAGTATGAAAATAGCAGTTGCGTGCGATCACGGCGGACTTGCCTTGAAGACCGCGATCGTCAGATTTCTCACCGAAAATCACTACGAAGTCGAAGATTTCGGCACGTCGACGTCCGATTCCTGCGACTATCCCGACTTTGCGCTGAAGGGCGCGGAGGCCGTCGCAAGCGGAGCATGCGAGCGGGGCATCTTCATCTGCACGACGGGCATCGGCATCTCGATCGCCGCCAACAAGGTCCGCGGGATCCGCTGTGCCCTCTGCACGGACGCGACCTGCGCACGTTTGACGCGCGAACACAACGACGCGAACGTCCTCGCCCTCGGCGGGGGGATCGTGGGCGTCAACCTCGCCCTCGACATCGTCAGGACCTTCCTCGAGACCGAATTTTCGGGCCTCGAAAAGCACCGTCGGCGCATCGACAAAATTGCTCTCATCGAAGAAAAATACATGAAATGATCTTCTGACCCATAGAAGAGGAGAACGCAAATGAAGATCAAAGCCCTGCGGGATAAGATCGTCGAATCGCTCACATCCATCCTGCCCATCGCTCTCATCATCCTGATCTTATCGGCGACAGTGACCCCCCTCGACGCGGGGACTTTTGTGCTGTTCCTCGCGGGGGTCGTCCTCCTCATCGTCGGCATGGGAATGTTCACTTTGGGCGCGGACATGTCCCTTCTCGTCATCGGCGAAAATATCGGTACCGCCATGACAAAGTCCCGCAATGTCTGGCTCATCGCCTTTCTCTCCTTTATCATCGGCATCATCGTGACGATCGCCGAACCCGACCTGCAGATCCTCGCCGCGCAGGTGCCTTCGCTCGCAAGCGAGACCCCGCTCGGAAATTATCTCCTCATTCTCACCGTCGCGGTGGGGGTGGGTATTTTTCTGCTCATCGCAATGCTCCGCATCGTGTTCAGGATCCGCCTCTCCTGGCTGCTCATCGGGTTCTATGTCGCGGCGTTCGTGTTGAGTTTCTTCGTCTCAAAGGACTTCTGGGCGGTCTCCTTTGACGCGGGCGGCGTGACGACGGGCCCCATGACCGTGCCCTTCATCATCTCCCTCGGCGTCGGTGTCTCGTCCATTCGTAAGGACGGTGAAAGCGACTCCTTCGGCCTCGTCGCCCTCTCGAGCGTGGGGCCCATCATCGCCGTTCTGATCCTTGCCATCATCTTCAAGGTGGAAAACGTCGCTTATACGGTGACAGACCCCGTTTCGGTCGCGACAACGCAGGGCGCGGCGATGGAGTACCTCCGCGGCTTCGGCCATTACTCCGCCGAAGTCGGCATTGCCATCGCGCCCATTGTCGTCTTTTTCCTATTCTTCCAGCTCATCACGCGCTCCATCTATAAACGTCAGCTCGTCAGGATCTTTATCGGCTTTCTGTACACGTTTGTCGGCCTCGTGCTCTTCCTGACGGGCGCAAATGTCGGCTTCATGCCCGTCGGCATGGAGATCGGAAAAACTCTCGCCTCGAAGTGGGGCGGGTGGCTCCTGATCCCCGTCGGAATGCTTCTCGGCTACTTCATTGTCGCCGCAGAACCCGCCGTTCACGTCCTCAATAAGCAGGTCGAGCGGCTCTCCGTCGGGGCCATCCGCGCGAACGCGATGAAGACGGGCCTCTGCATCGGCGTCTGCGTGTCCCTCGGGCTCGCCATGATGAGGATCCTGACGGGGATCAACATCATGTGGATCCTCATTCCCGGGTATGCGCTCGCGCTCATTCTGACTTTCTTCACCCACCCCATGTTCACGGGTATCGCCTTCGACTCGGGCGGCGTCGCGAGCGGCGCGCTCGTCTCCTCCTTCGTCCTGCCCATGGCGATCGGGGCCTGCAACGTTCTCCGTCCCGAGGCGATCATGACGGATGCCTTCGGCTGTGTAGCCTTTGTCGCCCTGACGCCCCTGATCTCCATTCAGATCCTCGGCATTCTCTACAAGCACAAGCGCAAGAAGATCCAGCGCACCTTCCTCACCGTGAACGACAGGATCCTGATGTACGAGGTGGATTGATATGGATAAGAAGAAACTCATGGAGCCCGTCAAGGGGACGGCAACGGCCAAGAGCCGCAAAAGGGGGGAGAGGCGCGAGCGTCCCGCCCGCCCGAAGCTCCTCATCAGCATCGTCAACAAGGGCAACGGGAAGAGGGTCAAGGAGATCCTGAACGAAGTCTCCGTCGCGCTCAACTTCATCTTTACGGGGTACGGCACCGCCAATTCTGCCCTTCTCGACTACCTCGGCATCGGCAGAACAGAGAAGACGATCGTGTTTTCCCTCATCTCGGAGGGGGACGAAGATCTCATCATCAGGGAACTCCGCACCCAGCTTTCCCTGTTCCTCGCGGGGAACGGGATCGCGTTCACCGTCCCGCTGTCGGGATCGTCGAAGAAGGTCGCGGACGGCATTCTCGCGGCCGCCGTCAACAAGACGCAGGAGGAGGAAAAGACCATGAAACAAGAGGACAGAAAATACAATCTCGTCATCGCCTCGATGCGTGCGGGAAATGCGGACGCCGCCATGGAGGCGGCCCGCGCCGCGGGAGCTTCGGGCGGAACGGTCATCCGCGCACGGGCAACGGACAATCAGAAGTCCGAGCAGTTCATCGGCATCACCCTCGTCCCCGAACAGGAGATCTTGCTCATTCTCACCAAGAAGGAGCGCACGCAGGAGATCATGGACGCCCTCTCCGAGAGCGTCGGATTGAAGACGCCCGCCTGCGGGGTCATCTGCGCCCTTCCCGTCGACAGGACGGCGGGCATCTCCGCGAGAGACGAGGCGGCCGCGCAGGAGGAGCCGCCGAAGGGAGATGAGGATGAGTAAGCGCATCTTGGCGATCGGCGGCGGACAGGGAAAGGGGCGGGAGACCCTTCCCCCCGAGAAACTCTCGATCGACGCCTACATCGCGGCCGAGGCGCACAGGATCGCGGGGGAAAGGCGCCCCGTCGGCCTCTTTCTCCCGACCGCCAGCCACGACTGCATGCCCTATTACAATACCTTTCATAAGGTGTTTACGGGGAAATTTGACATCAAGACCGACGTTGCCCTCACCGTCGGCCGTCCCTTCGACGCCGAGAAGATGCGGGAAAAGTTCGAGAGGGCCGACTTTCTCTATGTCGGCGGCGGGAACACCGTGTTCATGCTCGAGGAATGGAGGAGGACGGGGCTCGTCGACTTCCTTTGGGAGGCGTATGAGAGGGGAGCGCTCCTCGCGGGACTCTCCGCAGGCGCGATCTGCTGGTTTGAGGACATCTACTCCGATTCGGTCGTCGAAGGGGAGTACGCGATGTACCGCGGCCTCGGCTGGCTGAAAGGAAAAATTTCTCCCCATTACAATGAAAGAATGCTTGACTTTGACAAAATTGTACGGTATAATAGATTCTGCGCTTGGGGCGTTGAAGACGACGCCGCGATCGAGTTTGAAGACGGCTTGCCCGTGAAGACGGTCTCAAGCGGAGGAAAGGTCTGGCTCCTCGACGGCAGTGACGGGCTCTCTGTGAAGAAGAGGGAATTTACTGTCCAAGGTTGAGCGGCTGCGGAGATGGCCTCCGCCTCGGTAAACCCGACCGAGTAAAAATGCGGGGCAATGCGGACGTGGCGAAATTGGCAGACGCGCAGGTTTCAGGTTCCTGTGGGAGACCATGGGGGTTCAAGTCCCTTCGTCCGCACCAAAAAAGAAGTATGAAAATGATACAAAAATATCGGCTTCATACTTCTTTTTTATTGCCATTTTGGGCTT
>CANQOX010000008.1 GCA_947625595.1 uncultured Clostridia bacterium | reverse complement strand
CTCGGCTCCTCCCAAGGAGGAGCTGTCACCGAAGGTGACTGAGGTGGGCATGATTGGCCGTTGCCCACCCCCCTACCCCCCTCCTTGGGAGGGGGTAAGAAAGTGGCGACAAGAGACACCCACCCCTCAAGGGGTGGGCGAGAGAACTTCGTTCATGTGATCCTTCAGTCGCTTCGCTTCTTCAGGATGAACGGGAGGCCCTTGCTGCCCCCTCACTCGTCCTTCAGACCCGCGAGATAGTCAATGGAGACGTGAAAATACTGCGCGATCGAAACGAGACGGGAGAGTGTCGGTTCACAGCGGCCGATCTCCCAGAGACTTATGATGGATTTGCCCACATCGAGATCCTTTGCAAGCTGAACTTGCCCGATACCTTTTTCCTGCCGAAGGGCGCGAAGCCTCTCTCCAAATACATTTTCCATATCAACATTTTCCCATAATTATGGGGAAATTACTTGACTTCCCAGTATCATGGGAGTATAATGGAGACATCAAACCCTTACGGAGGCAAAAAGATGTTCTGTAAAAACTGCGGCAAAGAGATAAGCGACTATGCCTATGTCTGCCCGAACTGCGGTGTCAAAACCGAAAGCGCCCTTGCGGACAATTCATCCGGGACAAAGAAGACTAACGTCCTTGCGATCGTCGGTCTCATCCTCTCCTTCGTCATTCCCATCGCGGGGCTGATCTGTAGCATCATCGCGCGGAAGCAGTGCGCGGAGAGAGGCGAAGGCGGTGCGGGACTTGCTCTCGCGGGACTCATTATCAGTATCGTGGAGATGTGCATTGTCTTGCTCTACATCATCATCGTCTTCGCGGTTGCGGGAAGCCTCGTCAGTTCCCTGTCCCTCGCGACAACGGTACTCTGAAAGCAGAAAAAAGACGCCTCGGCGTCTTTTTTTGTGGCTTTTTATGATGAAATTGTCACTTTTTGCCCTTTTTCTCCCGAATGCGCTTGATCTCGGCCTCGAATCCCTTGTCGGAGGGGTGATAAAAGACAGCGTCCTTGAGCGAATCGGGAAGGTACTGCTGTTTGACCCAGCCGCCGTAGCTGTGCGGGTATTTGTACTTCGCGCTCTCGGCCTTCATCTCCCTGCTGCCGTAGGAGCTATCGCGGAGGTATTTTGGAATGTCGTCGTCCTTGCTCTCCCGCGCGGCCTCCCGTGCAGAATCAAGAGCCATGACGACGGAATTGCTCTTTTCGGTCTCGCAGACGTAGATAATTGCCTCTGTGAGGGGCAAAAATCCTTCGGGCGCGCCCATATTCTGAAAGGCAGTCAGAGCCGACGTCGCCATGATGAGGGCGCGGGGGTCCGAGAGACCGACGTCCTCGGCAGAGTGCGCGATGAGGCGGCGAAAGACGAGGAGCGGGTCGCATCCCCCCTCGATGAGGCGGAAGGCGTAGTAGAGAGCGGCGTCTGCGTCGCTCCCGCGGAGGGACTTGCAGAAGGCCGACAGGATATCGTAATATAATTCCTCGTTATAGCTCAACGCCTTGCGCTGAATGGACTGTTCGGCGTCCGAGAGGGTCACATGCACCCTTCCCTCGCTGTCGGGCGGGGTCGTCAGAACGGCCAATTCCAGAGCATTGTAGGCCGACCTCAGATCCCCCGAAGCGGTGAAGGCGATGTGGTCGAGCGCGGCATCGTCCACCGTCGCCGCATAACTTCCAAGCCCCTTTCGCTTGTCGCCGAGGGCCTTGACGAGGGCGCCGCGGATCTCCTCCGTCGTGAGGGGGAGAAATTCAAAGACGCGGCACCGCGAGACGATCGCGGGCGTCATGGAGGCATAGGGATTTTCCGTCGTGGAGCCGATGAAGAGAATGGTCCCCTGCTCGATGGCGGGCAGGAGGGAGTCGGACTGCGTCTTGTTGAAGCGGTGGCACTCATCGAGCATGAGATAGGTCCGCTTCCCGTACATTTTGAGGTTGTTCCGCGCCGTTTCCACGGCCTTCTTGACGTCGGCGACGCCCGAAGAGACGGCGTTCAGCTTGATAAATTCGCCGTTCGTCTGCGCGGCGATGATGTTCGCAAGCGTCGTCTTTCCGCACCCCGGCGGGCCCCAAAAGATACAGCTGCCGAGCCTGTCGAGAGAAATGGCGCGGCGAAGGAGCGAGCCCTCCGAGACAATGTGGCTCTGCCCCACGAAATCCCTGAAGGTCGAGGCGCGCATGCGTTCCGCGAGCGGCTTGGCCTTCTCCTCGTTGTCGTTAAAATCGAAAAGGTCCATCATTCCCCCACGAACTGTTTTATCTTATTTGCCTTCTTCTTTCCGAGTTCATAGCCCTTCTGATAGGCAAAATCGACATCTTTCAGTGCATATTGGTCCATGTCGCCGAGTTTAGGATCCAGCCAAAGGGCGACATGCTCGCGCATCAATCTCTTCTGTCGTGTGGCGCGGGTGTCCATGATGTCGATGACGCGGAGAACGGTATTGACGAGCCGTCCCGTCGGTTCCCTCTCCGTGATGAGGTTTCCGAGGACGTCGACGGCAACGATGACTTCCGCGCCCATTTCATTCAATTCGCGCGTCGGGACGCGTTCGGTGATACAGCCGTCGATGAGCATCGGATAGTCGCCGAAGACGGCGGGCGTGAACACCCCCGGAATGGAGGAGGACGCGATCGCGGCATCGATGACGTTCCCGCTGTTCAGCATCACGGGCTGGCCCTTCATAAGGTCGGTCGCGACGCAGGCAAAGGGGATCTCGAGGGCATCGAATTCCTTTTCCTCCCCCATGAGCTCGAGGATGACCTTGCGGGCCTTCTTCATATTCATGAGGCCATTCATCCTGAACGGGGAGAGGTTGATCGCGGCGAGGTCGCCCATCTTCAGCGAGAAAACGCGCTCCTTCATCGCCGCAGGGGAGACGCCCGCGCAGTACAGTGCGCCGACGATGGCGCCCATGGAACAACCCGTAATATAGTCGGGGCGGATGCCCGCCTCATCGAGAGCCTGCAAAAAGCCGATGTGCGCGACCCCTCTCGAGCCGCCTGCACCGAGCGCAAGCCCCAATGTTTTCTTCATAATTTCCTCCTTCCTTACGTATGTTTTAGCATGGTCCAAAGAAAGACTTTGAAATCGCTCCTTGCCGCGCTTCCCGTCCTTTTCGCCATGGTCTGCCTGCTCATATCCCCCGCAAAGTACGGGAAAGCGATCTCGGAGGGGATCTCGCTGTGGGCGGTCTGCGTCCTGCCCGCTACCTTCCCCTTCCTGTTCCTGACGGCCCTCTTCTCGCGGCTCTCCCTCTATGAGGGACTGTCAAGGAAACTCTCGCCCCTCTTCTCCAAAATCTTCAAAGTCTCGGGCGCGGGCGGGTGTACCGCCATTCTGTCCGCGCTGTCGGGATACCCCGTGGGAGCGCGTGCCGTCCTCGACCTGCATGAGAACGGAAGATTGGACGAAAATGAGAGATTTCGGCTGGCCTGTCTCGCCTCGACGAGCGGGCCGATGTTCCTCGTGGGAGCCGTGGGGAGCGGAATGTTTCACTCCCCCGCCGTCGGATGGGCGATGCTTCTCTGCCACCTCGCCGCCGTGTGGGGGGTATGCTTCGTGATGGGCCTCTTTGCAAGGCCCGCAAAGGCACCTCCCGTCCCGCAGATGCGGAGCGGAAACGCCCTCTCCGACAGTCTTTACAACGCCGTGATCTCTATCCTCTGCGTCGGGGGCGCGATCGCCCTCTTCTACGCCTTCTCGGAGATGCTCCTGTCCGTCCTTCCCCCGATGCCTCCCTTCTGCGAGGGAATGGTGCGGGGGCTCATGGAGATGACGGCGGGATGCAAGGTCTTTTCTGCCTCGCCTTCCCCTCTCTCCGCCGCAGCGTGCTGTTTTCTCACGACATTCGGTGGCGCGTGCGTCCTCGTACAGCAGACCGCCTTCCTGTCTCGGGCGGGAGTGAAGCCCCTTCCCTTCCTCGCCGTAAAATTCATTCAAGGCGCCGTCGCGGGCGGGCTGTGCTTTCTCACAATGCTCTGGGTGATGTGAAGGGCCGCCATGCGGACGGTCACATGTATGCGCCGATCAGCCTGTACTGGCCGCAGTAGATCTTGATCTCGGCAAGGGCCGATCTGACGCGGTCGGAGGAGACGTCCCCCGTGAATTCGATAAAGAAGCGGTACTGCCCGAAGGAATCCTTCAGGGGGCGGGAATCGATGCGCGTGAGGTTGAGCCCGTACCGCTGGAAGATCTTCAGCATGCCCAAAAGTTCCCCGGGCCTGTGGGCGCAGACTGCGCAGAGAAAGATCATCGCGCTTCGCCTGTCGAGGGAGGGCTGACCCTTCGAGAAGCGCAGAAAGCGCGTAAAGTTCTGCTTGACGTCGGCGATATTCTCCGGGGAGAGGACGACGCCCTCCTGCTTCACATGCGCCCCGACAATGCCTGCGGTATGACGATTCAGCCGCTTCAGGCTCTCCGTCGTGGAGGAAGTGGCAAGGTATACGGCCGCAGGGAAATTTTTCTGCAGATATTCGAGGCACTGCCCGAGCGCCTGCTCGTTGGAGCAGACGGTATCGATGTCCTTGGGGTCCGTCCCCTCCCTCATCGCGAGGCGGTGATCGATCTTGAGCATGTACTCCTCGTCGCCGAAGATGTCCGCCTCGGCGAGGAGGTCCAAGACGGGCAGAACGCCGCCGTTGAGAGAATTCTCGACGGGCAGGACCGCATAGTCCGTTTCGCCGTCCAAAAGTTTGGAGACGGCCTCCCGAAAGTTGCGGCAGAGGACGATCTCATACCCCTTGCAGAGGATCTCCGAGGCGAGCTGTGAATAGCTTCCCTCGGGGCCGAGACAGCTCACTTTTCCCGTCGATTCTGGGCGGTCTGCCTCCTTCTCCGCCTGCGTCGCGTAAAGTTTTGTCATAAGCTCTCCTTATACTTTCTCTGCGATGTCGCAGACAAGGCGCTCGGTGTCCTCCCAGCCGAGGCAGGGGTCGGTGATGGACTGGCCGAAGACGATGTCGTGCTTCTGACAGCCCTCCACGAGGAAACTCTCGATCATGAAACCCTTGACGATCTTCTTGAAATCGCTGTCGTAACTGCGGTTCTGCAAAACTTCCTCGACGATACGGATCTGCTGGCGGAAGCGCTTGCCCGAGTTGGAATGGTTGGCGTCGATGATGACGGCGGGATTTTTGAGGCCGCCCTCCGTCTTATGGTACCCCTCGACGACCTGCATCACCGTCTCATAGTGATAGTTCGGAATGTCGTTGCCGTACTGGTCGACCATTCCGCGCAGGACGGCGTGGGCGTAGGGATTGCCCTCCGTCGCGACCTGCCAGTTGTGATATTTGAAGACCTGCGGGCTCTGCGCGGCGAAGATGGAGTTGAGCAGGACGGGAATGGACCCGCCAGTGGAATTTTTGACGCCCACAGGGAGTTCGATGCCGCTCGAAACGAGCCTGTGCATCTGATTTTCGCTCGACCGTGCCCCGACGGCGACATAGGTCAGAAGGTCCTCGACATAGGCGTAATTCTCGGGATAGAGCATCTCATCGGCGGCCGAAAGCCCGCTCTCCTCGATGACATTCAGAAGGAGAGAACGAATGGTGCGGATCCCCTTCAGCGTGTCCTCCTTGTGCTCGGGGTCGGGCTGGGTGAACATACCCTTGTACCCCACCCCTCTCGTGCGCGGCTTCGCGGTGTAGATGCGCGGAATGAGGACGAGCTTGTCCTTGACCTTCTCATTGAGCTTGCCCAGCCGCTTCACATATTCGAGCACGGGCGCGCTCTCGTGGGCCGAACAGGGCCCGATGAGGAGAATGAGGCGGTCGCTCTCCCCCGTGATGACGGCCTTTGCAAGCTCGTCGCGCTCCCTCTTGATCGCGGCAAGCTCCTTGGAAACGGGCTGTTCTGCGCGGATCTCTTCAAAGGTCGGGATCTCAATTTGTCTCTGGAACATGGGATTTTTTCCTCAAAATATAGTCGTAGACCGTCTTCGGAACGTAATTTTCAAAGGGCGTCCCGAATGCGAGCGCATTTTTCACAAGGGTAGAAGAGATGTGCGTGTGCCCCTGCTCTGCGGGCAAAAACAGGGTGACGAGCGCGGGATAGAGGTCCTTCGAGGCGTAGAAATCATCCGTCTCGTAGGCGCAATCCACGGCGTTGCGGACCCCGCGCACATAGAATGGCGTGTCCTCGCGCTTGAGAAGGTCCACGATGACCCCGTCCCAGATGAGAACGCGGACGCGGGGTTCGCCGCGAAAGACCTCCTCGATCATCTCCTTCCTCTCCTCGGCGGTGAACATCGTGACCTTCCGTCTGTTTTCGGCGACGGCGACGATGACCTCGTCAAAGAGAGTGAGGCTCTTTTTTACAGTGTCGGCATGTCCGACCGTGAAGGGGTCGAACGTGCCCGCAAAGATGCACTTTTTCAACTTTCTCTCCTTTTGAGCAGAAAAATTTTCACTCTTCCATATTCTCTCCGATCGGCGATCTCAAAGGGCGCAGGCGCGGCGATCTCCCTCTCGCTCTCATAGACGATGAGGCCGCCCTCCCGCAGAAGTTCCCTCCCTGCGACAAGTTCCATGATCTCATCGGCGAGGTCGAGGCGGTAGGGCGGGTCGCAGAAGATGAGATCGAAGGTCCCGCCGACGCTCTTGAGACAGGCGGCAAAGTCCATGTTGAGGACCTCTGCCCTCTCTCCGCAGGCGGCAAGATTTTTTCGCAGAACGACAAGGCTCTCTCTGGAGCTGTCGTTGAAGACGGCCTCCTCCGCTCCGCGCGAGAGGCATTCGAGGCCAAGCGCGCCGCTTCCCGCGAAGAGGTCGAGGACCCTTGCGCCGCGCAGATACCCCGACAGGATCTGAAAGAGGGATTCCTTCACGCGGTCGGGCGTGGGACGGATGTCCTGCCCGCCGAAGGCCGCAAGGACGCGCCCTCGGTGCTTTCCCGCGATGATCCTCATTTGTTTTTCCCCGCTTCCCTGACCCTCTCATCGCGCGCGGCTGTGTTCTCCTTTCTCCGCTTTTCGACGAAAGCGCCGATGAGATAGGCGATCCCGCTGATGAGAATGGGAAGGATCATGAAGAGCAACGACCAGATCGGGTCGACGATGAGGCCGCCCCCCTCCGCTGTGCCGAACCATGCGATGGGAATGATCGCCCAGCCCGCGAACATCATGAAGAAGAGGCTCGCGACATCATAGAAGTAGTGGGCAAAGATGCCGAAAATGAGGACGGGCAGACTGATGAGAAGGCCGATGTAGAAGCCCTTCCAAGGGCTGAATTCCCGCTCGGGGCGGTGGTCGCCGCCCGACTGAATGCCGTAAAGGGCGTTCCTCCTGTGGATATTGCCCGTGATGAAGTTATCGTAATGCAGAACGCCCGTATGATAGAGCAGGTGGGCGTTGAAAAATCCCCCGCCAACAATACAGATGATGCCGAGAATGATCTCGAGAATAGAATTTTCATCGGGAACGATCGCCTGCACGGACAGGAGCAGAAGGCTCATGAACATGTACATGAGATAGGGCGTGATCATGCGCCTCCAACATTCCCCTTGGATCCGCCAGAACAGCTGCCATTTGGTCGGATTGGAATGATCTTTTACCTTTTTCGGTGTATCGTTGAGCATTTTTCTCTCCATGGGCGTAAACACCCATAATCCATTATAACCGTTTGGGGAACGGGTGTCAAGTTATTCGGAAATGAGATTAAAAAATGACAGAAAAATGCGTACAAAAGTCAAAAAATCAGGGGGCCTCTGCCCCCTTTGCCTCAAATGCTCAATTGATGTACTCCCGTTCGGCCTTGGCGGGGAGGCGGACGAGAGCTTCGTAGACGGTCGTGCCGTGACTGCGGGCGTAGGCCTCAAAGTCGGAGACGATGAGTTTCCTCTCGCCGAAGGAGGCGCGGCCCTCCCCGATCGCGGCGTCCATGCAGAGTTTTCCGATGACGCCGTCCATTCCCTCGCGGAAAAATCCGTCCCCATAGCCGAGCCGAAGGGTGTGAAGCACGCCATGTTCGCCGTCCGAAGGCGCATAGCCGATGCCTTCGCCGTACTGCTTGCAACAATTCGAGACATAGGCGTACAGCTTCATGGCGCGGCGAAGGGGCTTTGACCCGCCCTCGGGACGGTAGCCGTACAGCCCCAGCCCGATGCGGACGGCGTCCCCCTTTTTCTCCTTCAATGTGCCCTCCGTCGCGGCAATGTGGGCGATGCAGTCGGGAAAGACCTCCTTCACGGCCGAAGCTCCCCGCGCGAAGAGAAGGTCCTGCCGCTCCCTCGCGCCGTCATTTTCGGCCGAAAAGTAGTGCGAAAAGACCCCTTCGACCAAAAAACCGTGCTTTTTCGCAAGCCTTGCAAACTTTCCCGCCTCCGTATCGGCCACGCCGTAGCGGTTCATGCCCGTATTCAGCGCAAGGTGCACGCGCGGGGCAATGCCGAACTTCTCCCCCGCGTCCGAGAGGAGTTTGAAGGCGGGATAGGAGGTGACGCTCGCGATGAGCCCGTAGCCGAGGAGCCGCCCGCACTCCTCCTCCGTCATGGGCGGGGTGAGGACGAGGATGTCCTCCGTGACACCCGCGACGCGCAGGGAGACGCCTTCCTCCACCGTCGCAACAGCAAAAGAGGCCGCCCTGCCGTGAAGCGACAGGGCAACCTCCTCCGCGCCGTGCCCGTAGGCGTCGTCCTTGACGACGGCGATGAGCGGACAGGCAGACAAATTCTTAAAATACTCCGCATTGAAGGCAATGGCGGTGAGATCGACGCTTGCAAGGAGGGATTGCATACCCCATTCTATGCAGGCGGCCGACGCCGCTGCCTACTGTTTGTAGATGAAACGGTGGCAGTTTTCGCACTCGATGACGTTGCCGCCCGCGAGACTGTTCCGCTGTGCAAGGGGAAGGTCCATACCGCAGACGCACATATCGCCGTTCAGGGGGACGAGCACGGGGAAAATTTTCTCCTTGCGCTTCTGTCTGTACCTGTCGAGGATCTCGGGGGGGATCTTCTTCGCCGCCTCCTCCATTTGGCTGTTGAGCTGGGCGATCCTGTCGGCGTACTTTGCCTGAACTTCCTTGAATTTCTCGGTGTACTCCCTCTTTTGCCTGCTCATGAGCTTGCCCTGCTCCATGAGCTTTTTATACTCGGCAGTGAGCTGTTCGATCTCGGCAATGAGCTTGTTGAGCTCGCTCTTCATGGAGCGGACCCTGTCCATGAGCTGCTGTGCGCTCTTCTTATAGAAGCCGACGTCCCCGCCCCCTTCCACAAGCTCCTCGACGTCCGAATACTCGGCGATCGCCTTGCTCGTCTCGTCCACGCGGGCGATGAGGCTGTCGCGGAGAGCCTTGAGCTCCACGGCGCGTTTGTCCTGCGCGGCGATCCTCTGCTCGGCATTCCGCATGACGATCTTCGCCTGATTGAGCTTTTTCTTCTCCTCCGTCGCGTTCAGCTCCATTTCGATCTTCCGAAGCTCGCCATCCAATCTCTGATATTCCAATAATTCTTGTAATGCAGACATATATTTCACTCCTTACAGGAACCGCCTGTCCGTAAAGACGGCGCAGGGCAGCCCGATTTTATTTTTTATCGTTTCCGCAAAGCGGGTGAACCCGTAGATCTCGGAGGCGTAATGGGTGAAGAGAAGGACATTGAGCCCCCTCTCCACGGCGTCGAGGACGATGTGATGCTTTCCGTCCGAGGTGACGAGGGTGTCCGCGCCGTTCTCGAGTGCAAATGTTATGGCTTGGCCCGAAAATCCCCCGCCGCAGAAACTTGCGACGCGCCTGACTTCCCTTTCGCCGTAGACGACAAGTTTGTCGGTGCGGAATTCCTTCCCCGCGCGGGCGGCAAATGCGGACAGCGTGCACGGCTCCACGTCGTACACCCTGCCATAGCCGCCACAGGAGAGCTTCTCCATGACGGCAAGCGGCTTCTTCCCGCCAAGACCGAGCATCAGGCTCTCGTCGATGCCCCCGTCCGCCGCGTCAAGATTGAGATGCGCGGAGATGACCGAAATGCCCTCCTTCACGCAGTCAAAGAGCGCGGGCGTCTCCTCGGGCGTGATGCGCATGACGCCGTCCCAAATGGCGGGGTGATGGGTCACGATGAGATGAAAGCCCCTCTTTTTCGCCTCGGCGACGGCCTCGACCGTGAGATCGAGCGCAAAGAGTACTCCCGCGGTCTCTCTCCCGCAGTCGAGGAGCAGACCGCTGTTGTCGTGCATGCCCAACTGCATGTACTCTTTAGACAGCACAAACGGCGCCGTCTCATCTATCATAGCATAAATTTCTCTGATTTGCATGTTTTTCTTGATCCTTTTTTAGCAAATTATTTCTTACGATTTTATTTCCTGTGCGTCACGTCATTCCGAGCGGCTATGATTCCGTCATTCCGAGCAGCCAATATTCTGTCATTCCGAGCGCAGTCGAGGAATCTCATTGTTGCGATGCGGTGACCCACCCCCCTACCCCCCTCCCATGGAGGGGGTAAATGAAAGGGGTAGCGAGGAGGCTCCTCCCGAGGAGGAGCTGTCGCCGCAGGCGACTGAGGTGGGCAACGCTCCCCTCTTCCCCAAACGATCAAATGAATGTAAATGTTATTGTTTTGTAGTTGCTACCGAATATTTTCTCTATATAATTCTTGAATCCCTTTGGCATCGTTACATCTTTCAGCAATCTGCAAGTATAGAACACCGACCCTACGATCGAGGTCACACTGTCGGGAATGGTAATGCTCGTAAGCGAAATGCAATCCCAAAACGCCCAATCTCCGATCGAGGTCACGCCCTTGGGAATTTCTGCAGTTGAACCTTTTCCCTTATATTTTATCAGCGTTGTCCCTTTAATCTCAAACACGGTTTTATCGTAAGCCTTGAGCGTGGGATAGTCGGGCGCAAGCCACGGCTTTGTTTTTATCTCCTCTTGCTTTTTGCGCTCCTCTTCTGTCCTCCTCACGGTCTCATCTTTTTCATCAGACGCGGATTTGAATGTGCGTGCCGAATTGTTATAACCCCATATTACGGGGCAATCATCGGGATTCCATTCCTCATGCCATCCTTGGGGCTTGTCGCTTCTTTTGCAATAAATGATTAATTTTCTACAACCCTCGAACGCAGATTTTCCAATCGAGGTCACGCTGTCGGGAATGGTAATGCTCGGAAGCGAACTGCAACCCGAAAACGCATACCACTCAATCGTCCTCATCGACCTCGTTCGGTTTGGAATCTCAATACTTTCAAGCGAACTGCAATTACTAAACGCCCACTGTCCAATCGATTTCACGCTGTCGGGAATGGTAATGCTCGGAAGCGAACGGCAATCACAAAACACGCCCTCCTCTATTTCCTTCACGCCGTCTGGAATGGTAATGCTTTCAAGCGCGATGCAGCCCCAAAACGCATACTCTTCAATTGAGGCCACGCTGTCGGGAATTGTGATGCTCGTAAGCGAAGTGCAATCCATGAACGCACAGTTTCCAATCGATGTCACACCCTTGGGAATTTCTACAATTGATTCATATCCATTATATTTTATCAGCGATGTGCCTTCTATTTCAAATTTATCTCTATCATAATTTTCAAGCGTAGGATAGTCGGGCGCAAGCCACGGCTTTACTATTATCTCTTCCCGCTTCTTCCGCTCGGCCTCGGCTTTCGCCTTTACTCTTGCTTCTTCCTCGGCTCTTGCCTTTGCTTCGGCCTCAGCTCTTGCCCTTGCTCTTGCTTCTGCCTCGGCTTTCGCCCTTGCTTCGGCTTTCCGCTTTTCCTCGTCGATGCGCTCCTTCTCTTTCCGCTCGGCCTCGGCCGCTTTCCGTTCGGCTTCGCGCCTCTGGAATTCCTCGCGCGTGATGAAATAGGCAGCGGAGGTCCCGCACTCGGTGCATTTTTTCTCCGTTTCATCATTCGGCGTCCCACATTTTGGACAGAAATACAGTTTTGCTCCAATCGGTCCCTTGCCCCCCGACGTATGCTTCTTTATATACTCCTCAATCAAGGCATATGCGTCAGGGCGGGCAAGATCTACTCCCTGTAGTTTTCCCTCCCTTCCAGGTAAATGTTCAATGACCTCGCCTCGGAACACGATCGCGATCGCATCGCGCTCCTTATCTTCGTCTGCGATCATTTTTGCAAACCGCATGTACTCATTCTTCATCCAATCGGTCTCAAGATATGCTTTATTCGAGCAAATAACCAGCATACACTTCGAAGTGTAGAGTGCGTAGAGAATGATGGCCTCATACTCCTCACCCACTCGACCGCGTGCATCCACTTCCGAGTAGAAAGTGTGATAACCTCTCGTCGTTAAGTAGGAATTGAGGTTCGATGCATCGGTATTATCCTGCGTGTTTCCGCCATGATTGTCACCGACCTTGACGCAGAGGAAACAGTCGTAATTGACTCCCTCTTGCTTCAAGCGGCAGAATTCTTCCCTGATTGCGTCGATCTCCCGCGCCTTTGTCTGATAAACCTTCTTTTTCTCCTCCGACGCAAGTTCCAAGGCTCTCAAATAATTTTTATCCTCGGAGAAAACGCTTTGGGTGAACTTATAACAGATCGGTTGGAGACGTTTTTTCTCCTCATCTTTCAGATATTGTACCTTAAAAGCGGCAAGAGCCATGCCAAAGTACGCCTCGGCTTCCTCGGGAGCAAGTTTTGCCGCCTTCTCGTACGCCGTCTTTGCCTCGTCGAAGTGACAGGTGTCGAGGAACAATTCCCCTTGGCTGAGAAGGATCTTGGCTTCCGTCGGCGTCGCCGCCGCAGGAACGGGCCAACGGCTCATGCAGGCGGGACAGATCACAACGCCGTTCCGCGCATTTTCCAATTCTGCGTCAAGGTTGCGCCCACAATTCTTACATTGAAACATGAGAATGTTTCCTCCTTTGTTTTGATCGGGATATAGTCCCTTTATAATGATTGTGCTACAATTATAACAGCATGATTTACATCTGTCAATAGTATGGTACTAATTTTTCCAAGAAATTTTTGAAATGAGATGAAGTGGATAACTTCGTTCAGGGAATCCTTCAGCCCCTCTGGGGCCTACTTCGCGGCTATGCTGCTCGTGCCGCCCTTCGACGCCATAAAGAACGTGCGGGCGGGGCAGAATGAGCAGTTTACTCTTGTCGCCCCTTTTAGGGGAGATGTCGAGGCGTAGCCGAGACAGAGGGGTTTGTTCTGATTGTGTCATGGTGAGCGAAGTCGAACCATCACCTTATTCTTGCTGCGGTGACCCTTCGACAAGCTCAGGGTGACGTGTGATTAGAATTAAAACCCCTTTCCCCCTACGGGGGACTTCCCCTATGAGGGGCAGCGAGAATGCGGTGACCCACCCCCTACCCCCCCTCCCATGGAGGGGGTAAATGAGAGGGACAGCGAGAGCATTCTAATCCCCCGCCTCAATTTTCAATTTTTAATTAAAATACGGAAAGGCGGATTTTATCCAAGAGCGTTTCGATGCGGGTGAGGCGGGAGGTGAGATCCTCGCGGTGCGGTGCCGCCATGTTGTCCCTCTCAAGATAGGAGCGAAGCTTGGCGGCTTCACTCTCCCACTTCTCTATGAAATCGGCCGAGGGCGAGCGCAGATTTTCCCTTCCGAAGAAAAACTCCTCCTCGGTGTACGCCCCACCCCCTTCCGACTGTCCCGAAATGACGTCATAGAAGGCCGTTCCGTCCGAAAAAGTAAAGTCACGCTCCAACTTCGCGCCGCGGGCGGCGAGATAGCGGCGGAGCTTTTCGGAATTTTTCATGGGCTGAAAGAGGAACTTTTTGGGGAGAAAACTCTCGGAGAGGATCCTGACGATCTCCTCCCCTCCCATTCCCGCGATGAGGACGAAGCCGCAGTCCTTCGGCACGCCCGCAAGGCCGTCGCAGACGACGGGAATGCACTTGCCCGCCCGAATGTATCCGTCGAGCAAGGTCTCCGCTTTTTTGAGACACTTCTCACTAATGTCGGTGATGTAAGCCGTGCGGCAGAGGCAATTTTTCAGCATATATTCTGCCATATAGCCGTGGTCGCAACCGACGTCGGCGAAGGTCTCCGTTTCCGAAAGCAGGGAACAGATCTTTGCGATCCTGTCCATCAGTCGAGGAAATCCTTGAGTTTCTTGCTCCTCGAGGGGTGGCGGAGCTTGCGGAGGGCCTTTGCCTCGATCTGACGGATCCGCTCCCTCGTGACGTTGAATTCTTTGCCGACTTCCTCGAGCGTGCGGGGCTTGCCGTCGTCGATGCCGTAGCGGAGACGAAGCACCTTCTCCTCGCGGGGGGTCAAAGAGTCGAGAACGCTCAAGAGCTGTTCTTTGAGCATGATGGAGGCGACGCTGTCCCCGGGGGTCTGCGTCTTGTCATCTTCGATGAAGTCGCCGAGGTGGGAATCCTCCTCTTCGCCGATGGGCGTCTCCAAGGAGACGGGGTCCTGTGCGATCTTCTGGATCTCCATGACCTTATCGACGTCAATACCCATCGCGGCGGCGATCTCCTCGGGCGTGGGCTCCCTTCCGTTCTGCTGTAACAGCTCGCGGGAGACGCGGGTGAGCTTATTGATGGTCTCGACCATATGGACGGGGATCCTGATCGTCCTCGCCTGATCGGCAATGGCTCTCGTGATGGACTGCCTGATCCACCACGTCGCATAGGTGGAGAACTTGAACCCCTTCTGATAGTCAAATTTCTCCACCGCCTTCATGAGGCCGAGGTTTCCCTCCTGAATGAGGTCGAGGAAGAGCATTCCCCTGCCGACGTATCTCTTCGCAATGGAGACGACGAGCCTCAAATTGGCCTCGGAGAGACGGTTTTTGGCCGCCTCGTCCCCCTCCTGCATGCGCCTCGCAAGTTCGATCTCCTCCTCTCCCGAGAGAAGAGGCACCCGCCCGATCTCCTTCAGATACATCTTGACGGGGTCGTCGAGGCCGATGTCGGAGAGGGCCTGATCCATGAGCTCCTTGTCCCGTTCGTCCTCGTCATAGATGCTGATGCCCAGTTCGGGAAGCGCCTTGTAGATCTGATCGTATTGTTGAGGGGAAAGATCGAATTTCTCCAGCTCGTTGCAGAGCTGGTTCGTGGAGATGCTCCCCTTCATGCGATAGCTTTCGGATAAGTTTTCGATGAGCTCGTTGAGTTTTTCGTCGGAAACCGTCATACCATACCTCCTATGTTTTTCATTTTCTTTGTGTACTCGCTGATGCGGAGAAGGATCTCTCTCTTCTCCTCTGCGCTCTGTGCCCGTTGGAATGCCTCCTGTTCCTCTGCGATCTTCCGCGCATACATGTGCTTCTGGAGCGTCTTCACGCAGTCGCGGAAGTACTTCTCCGCGCCTTCGCCCTCCAAATTGTCGCCGAAGTCGAGATTCAGAATGGACGCGATCTCACCGCTTTCGGGGAGATAGTCAAAGATGCCGCTCGCCCTGACCCTGCCGCTCTGCCGCTCCCGCATGACGAATTCCGCCACAGTCCTGTGCTCGTCCATGTCCCATTCGAGGGAGGAAAGGTCGAAATTGAGCGCGTAGGGCTTGCTCAAAAGGCAGGCGCAGAGGACATATCTCGCCGCCTTGACGGCGCTGCCCGCGCCCTCCTCCTTCTTCACCGTGGGAAGCGGGACAGGCTCCTCCTTGCCCTCGGGAAGGCGTTCGAGATCCCTCTGAAGCGCCCCGAGGCTGACGCCCGCCATCTTGGAAATGCGCTTCAACAGCTCCTCCCGCTCCGTCTCGCTGTCCGAATCCTTGACGACGGAGAGAGCTTCGCGGACAAAATCGCGGACCTCGTCGGTCCTCGAGAGGTCGTACTTTTTCGCCGCGGCGTGCAGGCGGAAGTCGATGAGCGGCATCGCGACGTCGAGACAGGCCTGATACCCCTCCGCGCCCCGCTGACGGATGACGTCGTCGGGGTCGAGTTCGTCGGGAAGGGGCACCACGCGGAGTTTCATTCCCTCGTCCTCGAGGAGTTTGAGACCCCTCAGGTTGGCCGACTGCCCCGCGGCATCGCCATCATAGCTGATGAGGACGGTGTCGGTGTACCGCTTGGCAAGGCGGACCTGCTCCTTCGTGAGCGAAGTCCCCATGCTCGCGACGACGTTTCTGAACCCCGCCGCATAGAGGGAAATGGCGTCCATGTACCCCTCCACCATAATGAGGCAGGGAAGTCCCCCCGCCCGTTTCTCCCTCTTCACAAGGTTGATATTGTAGAGATTCTTGCTCTTGTTGAAGAGAAGCGTCTCGCGCGTGTTCTTATATTTGGCCCTGTCGGTGGGCTGCATGACCCTTCCGCCGAAGGCGATGACCTCGTCGAAGCTGTTGATGATGGGAATGATGAGCCTTCCCCCCTCGAAGTCAAAGAGCCGCCCCTCGTCAGTGAGGCCGCATGCGCCGCTCTCGGCGCACTCCTCCTTCGTGTAGCCGAGGGCGAGAAGGTGGGCGGGCAGGCCGTTGAAATCGAGCGAGGCGCCGATGCCGAACTTCTTCGCAAGCGAAGGCGTGACCCCGCGTTTGGCGAGATAGGCGAGGTATTCGTCGGCCCTGCCGCTGTAGAGGTTGCCGAGATAAAACCGCGCGGCGTCCTTCATCAGGGCGACGTGCCTGTCCCGCTTTTTCTTCTTCAGAGCGGCAAGCTCGGCCGTCTTCTCATCGCGGGCGGGAACTTCGAGCCCCGCGCGCTTGGCAAGGATCTCCACAGCCTGATTGAAATCGACGTTCTCGTACTCCTTCACAAAGCCGATGACGTCCCCGCTCACCCCACAGCCGAAGCAGTGATAGTACCTGTCCGCCGCATTGATGGAAAACGAGGGCGTCTTTTCGTGATGAAAAGGACAGCAGGCCCAATAGTTGTAGCCCCTTCTCTCCAACTTGATATAGGAACCGATGACGTCTACGATGTCGTTCCTCTCTTTTAATGTCTGGATAAAGGAAGCAAAATCCTGCATTACACGCCCCCCTCCCGCGGCACAAACAGCCGATTGAAGAGCTCGATGGCATAGCGGTCGGTCATCGTGGAAAGGTAGTCGCACACCGCCCTCGGGGCGTCCGTCTCCGCCGTCTCGGCATAGAGGACAGGGAGCTCCTGCGGCTGTTCCATAAAGTATGTAAATAGCGCTTTCAGCATGCGCTCGGCGCTCTCCTGAATGACCTTGTTCGCCCGCTCATAGACGTGCTCGAACATGAAGGAACGGAGCTGTCCCAAAGCCTTGTCCTTCTCCTCCGACATACGGACGTAAGGTTTGCCCTCCGATTCACGGGTGATGTCCATGATGGCGGTATTGATCCGCTCCGAGGTGTGCCGCCCGAACATGGCGACGGCGTCCTGCGGAAGTTCGTCCGCCGTGAGATACCCCGCGCGGATGGCGTCCTCGATGTCGTGGTTGATGTAGGCGATGAGGTCTGCATACCGCACGACTTCGGCCTCAAGCGTCTCGGGTCTGCCCGACGGCGTGTGGTTGAGAATGCCGCTTCGGACCTCATAGGTGAGGTTGAGTCCCCTGCCGTCCTTCTCGAGCTTGTCCACGACGCGGAGCGACTGCTCGTTGTGCTTGAAACCCGCGGGATTCAGGGAGGCGAGGACGCGCTCGCCGATGTGGCCGAAGGGCGTGTGTCCCAAATCGTGGCCGAGCGCAATCGCCTCGGTGAGGTCCTCGTTGAGCGAGAGACAGCGGGCGAGGGAGCGGGCGATCTGCGAGACGTCCAAGGTATGCGTGAGGCGGGACATGTAGTGATCGCCGTCGGGCGCGAAAAAGACTTGCGTCTTGTTCTTGAGACGGAGGAAGGCCTTGGAGTAGATGATGCGGTCCCTGTCGCGCTGGAAGTCCGTGCGCATGGGGCAGGGCTCCTCCTCGCGAATTCTGCCGCGCGTCTCCTCGGAGCGCACCGCGTAGGGAGAGAGGAACATCCTCTCCTTTGCATAAGTTTTTTCCTTTGTGGATCCGTTAAATGTTTCTTTCATCACAAGTTATTACGCAAAAAAAGAAAAAAATCCTCTTTTTCGAAGGAAATTTTTTCAAAAATCAGTCTTTTTTAATAGTATGTCAGGCATAAATCGAATATTATGTGTGTCATAATACTTCGCAAATTGCCAATTTTCATGAATTGAATGCAGAAATAGGAGAAAAAGGGAGCGCGGTCCCCCTTTGCGTCAGATGTAAAATCCGCCGTTCACGCCGAGCACCTGCCCCGTGATATAGCGGCTGTCGAGGAGGAAGAGCACGGCGCGCGCGGCCTCCTCCGCCGTGCCGAAGCGCCCCATCGGGATCTCATCGCAAAGGCCAGCTCTGTCGGCCGCCGAGAGACAGTCGTTCATTGCAGTGTCGATGACCCCCGGGGAAACGCAGTTGACGGTGATCGACGAGGGGGCGAGCTCCTTTGCAAGGGCCTTCGTGAAGGCGATGACGGCCCCCTTTGAGGCCGAATAGACGCTCTCACAGCTTCCACCCGTCTCTCCCCAGACGGAGGCGACGTTGACGATCGCCCCGCCCCTTTCAAGCATTTTCGGGACGGCGTATTTACAGCACAGGAACGTTCCGCGGGCATTGACGCCAATAACGTCCTCCCACTCCGAGATCGTCGTGTCCTGCACCTGACGGAAGAGGGCGACGCCCGCATTGTTGACGAGAACGTCGAGCGAGGAAAACCGCGCAAAGACGGCCTTCACCGCCTCCTCGTCCCTCACGTCGGCGCGCAGAAATTCGACGTCGGGAAGCAGTTTTCCGACGGCCTTCGCCGCGGCTTCATCGCGCGAATAGAGCGCGGTGACGCGGTCTCCCCTCTCGCACAGGAGGCGGCAGACCTCACGGCCGATGCCCTTCGTTCCGCCCGTGACCAAAGCCCTCATACGCCCTCCGCAAGGCGGATGATCTCATCCGCGACCTCGTCGACCGACTTGAGATCGGTGTCTATAATGTGATCGGCAACGGCCTCATAGACGGGCGTCCGCGCGGAGAGAAGCTCGCCGAGCTTTTCGGCGATCTTGCCGTTGTCCTTGAGAAGGGGCCGCGTCTCGTCGGCACGGACGCGCGTCAGGAGGGTCTCAAAGCTCGCCCGCATGAAGAAGATCTTCCCCTTCTGCTTCAAAAGTTCATTGTTCTCGGGCTTTAAGACGAGACCGCCGCCCGTCGAGATGACGAGACCGTCCATCTTTGAAAGTTCCCTGACGACGTCCGTCTCGAGGGCGCGGAAGTGGTCTTCGCCATAGTACTCGAAGATGTCCGAGATCCTGCCGTGGCGGTCGCTGATGACGATGTCGGTGTCATACCACCGCCTGCCCGTCTTCTGTGCGATCCTGATGCCAACGCTCGACTTGCCGACGCCCATCATGCCGCATAATACGATATTCATACTAAAAAACTCTCCAATGCCAAACGATAGCTGTTTTTGCCGAAGCCGAGAATTTCGCCCCTGCAGACCTCCGTCAGGACGGACGTATGGCGGAATTCCTCCCGCGCGTGCACGTTGGACATGTGCACCTCCACGACGGGGACGTTCACGCTCGCGATCGCGTCGCGGATGGCGTAGCTGTAATGGGTGAACGCCCCCGCATTCAGGACGATGCCGTCATAGACGCCCTCGGCCCGCTGGATCTGCGTGCAGATCTCCCCCTCGAAGTTGCTCTGGACAAAGTCCACAGAATGTCCCCTTCCCTCGACGAAGGCCTCGAGTTCTCTGTTGATCTCCTCGAGCGTTTCGCCGCCATAGACGTCCCTTTCTCTCTTCCCCGTGAGGTTGAGATTGGCGCCGTTGAGCACTAAAAATTTCATAGAACCACCTCGCTGTATTCCTTCCAAAGCCGTCTGGCTTCTTCGCTGTCAGAGTTTCTTCCCAAAAAGATGCAGTCGGCAAGATATGCCTGATAGAAGAGCATGGCCGCGCCGCTCACCGTCTTTTTGCCGAGCGTGCGGGCGATGCGCAGAAATTCCGATTCCCGCGGCACATAGATGAGATCGGCCGCCACGCCGCAACGGGACAGGAGCTCCGCCCCGACGGGCTTTTTCTCCCCCGCAAGGGAGATCTCGGGGGTCATGCCCTCCGTGCTGTGCATTCCGACGCCCGTGCAGTTCAGAATGAGGTCAAACTCCCGCAGGGGGACGTCGGAAAGGGGCGTAAAGCCGCCCAGCTCCCTGAAAACTTCCCCGAGCCGCGCAGGATCGCGCTCATAGGCAAAGACCTCCGCGCCGCCGTCGCACAGCTTTCTGATGCAACTGCGCCCCGCGCCACCCGCGCCGAGCACGAGGACGGACTTTCCCTTCACGGCGACGCCCGCATTCTCAAGCATGAGCATGAAGCCGAACCCGTCCGTATTGTAGCCGAGGCGGGAGGCCGAGACGACGGTATTGACCGCGCCGAAGCTCTTCGCGTCCCCCTCGAGCCCCTTCAGATAATTTATGATCTCCCCTTTGAAGGGAATGGTGACGTTGAACCCGTCGTAGCGGGCAAAAAGTTCCTCCGCCCGCGAATGGAACGCCTCGGGCGGGATACTGACCTTCTCATAGGAGCATGCAACGCCGAAGCGCCGCATGAGAAAATCATGAATGGCGGGGCTATCCGACTTCGACACGTCCTTTCCGATGACTGCAAGTTTCATCATAGCGCCTTTCCGATCTCCTTCAAGGCATGGACGTAGTCGGAGAAATTCAGATCGAGGAACGCAAATTCCCCCTTGCGCGTGGGAACGGCGAGCGAGACGGTGTCCTTTGCCATGTTCTTCTTGTCATGCAGGGCAAGGCGGGCGGCCTCCTCGGCGTCAAATGTGACGTCGCAGACGAGGACGGTACGGATGAGCGACTCGAGCGCGTCGAGATAGGCTTCGTCCGTTGCGAGATACTTGCGGGCGATGCGGTTCTCATAGAGAAGGCCGAGAAGGACGCATTCGCCGTGGGAGAGGTCCCCTTTCGTGAGTTCGATCGCGTGACCCGTGGTGTGGCCGAGGTTGAGACACCTGCGAAGGCCCGTCTCGTTGGGGTCCTTTCGCACGATCTCGGCCTTGATCGCGATGTTTTCGGGCACGAGCTCGGAGAGAAAACCGAGGTCAAAGAGCCTGCCCCGATTGGCGAGAAGTTTCTCGAAGAGTGCGCCGTTCAAGGCGGCGTGCTTGACGATCTCCCCCAGTCCGCAACGGATCTCGCGCGGGGGAAGCGTCCTGAAAAAGTCGGGATCGGCGTACACATACATGGGCTGATGAAAGGCTCCGATGAGGTTCTTCACGCCGCAGAAGTCGATGGCCGTCTTGCCGCCGACGGAGCTGTCCACCTGCGCCAAGAGCGTCGTCGGGACCTGAATGCAGGAGATCCCGCGCATGAAGAGGCTCGCGGCAAGCCCGCCGATGTCCCCGACGACCCCGCCGCCGAGGGCAATGAGCGCAGAAGAGCGGCGAAGGCCCGCCTCCGCCATGGCTTGAAGCAGGGCAAAGAGGGTCTGCTCGGTCTTGTATTCCTCCCCCGCGGGCATGACAAAGACGGGGAGATCCAGAACTTTGATCTTCCTCTGATAGAGGGAAAAGACGTTGGAATCGGTAAAGATCATCGCCCCGCCCGCCTTCAGCCACGGAAGGTCGTCTTTGAGCTGTTTGGTGAGCACATTTTTGCGGCAGACGATGACGCTTCTCTTCGGCGTACCCTTCAAATTGATGTGAAACGTCTTCATTTCAGTTCTCCGTTGCGCCTGATGAGTTCGGCCATTGTATCCCCGCCGAGGCGTTCGGTGACGATTTTGGCGAGTTCTGCCGCAATGGCGGCCTCGCAGACCGTCTCACAGGCGAGGATCGCACAGACGTCACTGCGTTCGGCGGCCGCGACCGCGGGAAGAAGGGTGTCCGTATCGATCGTGGAGAGCCCCTTCATGAGGGTGGGAATGGGCTTCATGGCCGCGCGGAAGACGAGCTCTTCGCCGTTCGACATGCCCCCCTCGATGCCGCCTGCGTGGTTGGTCTTTCGTGAAAAATCTACGTTGATCTCGTCGTGGACGGCGGAGCCGAAGCGGCGGGCGCTCTCAAAGCCGAGGCCGACTTCGACGCCTTTGACCGCCTGTACGCCCATGAGCGCGGCGCAGAGGCGGGCGTCAAGTTTTTCCTCATACGTCATACAGCTCCCGTAGCCGCTCCGAAGCCCCCTGACGCGGAGTTCGACGACGCCGCCGAGGGTGTCTTTGCTCTCTTTCGCCTCGTCGATGAGAAGGCAGGCCTCCCGTTCGAGGTCTCTGTCCACCATGCCAAGGACCGCCGAGCGGCCGAGGATCTCCTCGAAGGAGTATTCCTTCATATCGATCACAGTGCCGACGCTCTTTACAAAGCCCGCGATCCCGACGCCGAGCGCAGACAGAAGCTGTCTGCAGATCTCCCCCGCCGCGACGCGGACGGCGGTCTCCCGTGCGGAGGCGCGTTCAAGGACGTTCCGCGCGTCATCGTGCCCGAATTTGAGCATGCCCGCAAGGTCCGCATGCCCCGGGCGCACCTTGGTGAGCCGTTTTGAGGAGACGTCGCACCCCTCGGGGGCCATGACGTCCTTCCAATGATCATAGTCGCGGTTCCACACCGCAAGGGTAATGGGACTGCCGAGCGTGACACAGTTTCTCACGCCCGAAAGGACCTCCACGCGGTCGCATTCGATCTTCTGCCGCGACCCCCTGCCGTAGCCGCTCTGCCGCAGGGCAAGGCGGGCATCAATGGCGTCAAGGTCGAGTTTCAACCCCGCGGGGACCCCCTCGAGAATGGCAAAAAGCCCCTTCCCGTGCGATTCACCTGCCGTCATCATGCGTATCATCTCTTCTCCTTTTCCCATGCGGCGATCTTGTCCCTGATCTCCGCGATCTGGGCTTTGGCGGTCTCATAACCGATCTCGTACATCTCATCCATGGAGACGCGGCCCACGTCCGTCGCCCTGTACCCGCCGAGATTGGGACGAAGCATCACATCGGCGGCGGCGTATCCCCTCGTTTTGGCGTTTTCAAGATACCGCACGGGCATCATCGCCGTGATCGCCGAACCGAGGAGACGCTGAAAGGCGCTCTTCTCCTCCTCGGGGCGGTTGTAGGCCGACAGGTCGATGCCGACAACGAGGTCCGCGCCGAGCTGTTTGCAGTAATCCGCGGGTATGGCGTCCGAAAATGCGCCGTCGTAGTACTTCTTCCCGCCGATCTCCACGCCGCGGAAGAAGGGCGGAATGGCTGCCGAAGCGGTGAGCGCCCTCGCAAGTTTCCCCTCGCGGAGCATCTTGCTCAAATTGCTCTCCCCATCAGTCACAGAGACGGCGAAGGGAAGGGTCAGGGAGGAAAAATCCCCCTCCAAATAGTTTTCGAGAAAGCTCTCGATGTAGGACATGTCCGAGAAGGGCTTCAGGTTGCGGGAAAACTCCCTGCGGTTGACATTCTCGACGATGCCGACCATGTCAGCCGAGGAATAGCCCTTCGCATAGAGTGCGCCGACGATCCCGCCGATGGAGGCCCCCGTCACGACAGCAAAGGAAAGTCCCGCTTCCTCAAACGCCTTCAACGCGCCGAGGTGCGCCATTCCCTTCGCGCCCCCGCTGCCGAGCGCGAGGCCGAGTTTGATGTTCGGTTTTTTCTTCCCGAAGAGGGATCTCAAGAGGGAAAGGAAACCCATAGGACCTCACGGATAATATGTACAGGGCGCGGCTATATCTCTATTTCCATGCCGTCATAGGCCGCGATGACGCCGAATTCCCTCTCGGCGCGGGCAAGGGCGGTCGGGGACGGGCGGGCGTTGTGCGAAAAGTGCGTAATGATCTTCTTCGTATGTTCGTCGGCAAGGCCGATCCCGCGGAGGCGGTCAAGCGTCCGCATATTTTCGTCCAATCCCATGTGGCGGGCGGAGGAGTCGGTCGCGGCAAAGAGGAAGGTGCAGTCAAAGGTGATGAGATCGACGGGCGCGCCCCCGATCTCGGCGAGAAAACGGATCGAATCGTCGGGCAGTCTGCCCGTATCTGTCAAATGCAGGATGCGCTTTCCTCCCTTTTCTATGAGAAACAGAAGCGGCTCCTCGGAGGAATGCTGTGCAAGGAGGGTATAGACGCGGTAGCCGCCGAAGGAAATTTCCTCAAACGCGCCAACGGAGCGGAGCGCAAAATGCCCGATGACCTCGGGTTTCATCTCCCGCCTCGTGCATTCGGCGAAGACGCGCATGACGTCCTGATTTCCATAGATGTGAAGCACGGGTTCCGTCATGTCGGAGGCGTATTTGTAGCCGCGCAGAATGAAGTCATGCGCGTAGAAGTGATCCATGTGAGAGTGGGTCACGAGTAGATATTTGACGGCGGAAAAGTCATAGTTCCGCGCATGGCAGAAGGCGTCGGGCGGAAAGTCGATGGAGAGTTCCCCGTCGATGAGGACTTGGGAACGGGTACGGACCTCCCTTCCCCCTCTCTCGCGCACGCCGCGGCAGTATTCACAGTTGCAGAACAGGGCAGGAATGCCTTCGGCCGCGCCTGTTCCAAGATAGGTGATGTGCATGGTGTCAGAATGACTTCGTTTAGGGAAACGGATTCGCCCTTGCTGCCCCTTATAGGGGAAGTGCCCCGTAGGGGCAAAAGGGTTTTGAAACCCTTCAGTCTCGGCTACGCCTCGACATCGTCTCATGCGGGTAGAGACCCGCATTCGGTCACCGTTCGCGCGGGATAATGCGCTCACTCACCGCAAAACGCAGCGCACGGCACACTGTGCTGATGCGCAAGAATTGCGTTTTGCGACCTACAGGGGAGCCAAGAGAAACCCCCTCTATTCTTCACTTCGTTCAGACCTCATAGATGATCGTGACGGGGCCGTCGCCGAGCTGTTCGATCTGCATGTCCGCACCGAAGACGCCGTACCGCACGGGAACACCGAGCGATTCGAGGATCTTCCCCGCCTCCCTGTACAGAGGTTCGGCCTTCTCGGGCCGTTCGGCGTCGGTGAAGCTCGGTCGGTTGCCCTTTCTCGCGTCGCCGTAGAGCGTGAATTGGGAGACGAAGAGCACTTCGCCCCCGACGTCGAGGACCGAGCGGTTCATCTTGCCCGCTTCGTCCTCAAAGATGCGAAGACCCGCGATCTTCTCCGCGCACTTCCGCGCCTGTCCGAGCGTGTCGCCGACGCGAATGCCGAAATAAACGACAAGCCCGCGTCCGATTTCGGAGACGGGCTGACCGTTCACAGCGAGCTTCGCGCACAATACCCTTTGCGCGACAAATTTCATAAATACTCCGTTTGAGGGGTCCCCTCACTGCGCTCGGAATGCGATGTTTCGCTCCTCCGCGCGGTAAAAGAGCCCATTTTGCGGCAAAACCGCTTACACCCTCGACATGTATTCGCCCGTGCGGGTGTCGATGCGGATCGTATCGCCCTCATTGACGAACATGGGGACCTGAAAGATGGCTCCCGTCTCGACTTTGGCGGCCTTGGTGACGTTGGTCGCGGTGTTGCCCTTGACCCCCGGCTCGGCCTCGATGACCTTGAGCTCGACGAAGTTCTCGGGCTCGACGGAGAACGCCTTGTCATAGAGGAAACGCACGGTGACGATATCGTTCTCGCGGATATAGCGGAGCGCATCCTCGACCTGCTCATGATTGAGAGGGGTCATGTTGAACTCATCGTCCATGAAGTAGTAGAACTCGCCGTCGTTGTAGGAATAGGTCATCTTCTTGGTCTCGACCTGCGCCGTCTCGAGCTTCATCGAGGGGTTGAAGGTCTCATCCGAGAGGACCTGTCCCGTGACGACGTTCTTGAGCGTCGTGCGGACGAAAGCCGCGCCCTTGCCGGGCTTGACGTGCTGGAATTCGACGACGGTGTAGACGCCGCTCTTGTATTCGAACGTCGTGCCCTTTCTGATATCGCCTGCCATGATTTGTGCCATACTGTGTATCTCCTTTGATTACAAAACCAATAATTTTTTCTCTGTCTTGCTCATGAAGGAATGCGTCCTGCCGTCCCTCATGTACATACTGTCCTCGATGCGGATGCCGAGCTCTCCCGCGATGTACACCCCCGGCTCATCCGAGAAGACCATGCCATCCTCGATCTTCTGTTCGGAGCGAGGCGAAAGGATCGGGTACTCGTGGATCTGCAAGCCGATGCCGTGGCCCAAAGAGTGGGTGAAGTACTTCTCGAGGCCGAATTTCTTGAGATGCTCCCGCGCGATGGCGTCCCCCTCCTTCCCCGTCATGCCCGCGACAAGTGTTTCGCGGACGAGGTCGTGGGCGGCAAGGACGGCGTCATAGACTTTCCTGAACTCCCCGTGCTTCCCGTCGTCGCCGAAGAGGAAGGTGCGCGTGATGTCCGAGCAGTACCCCTCCACTTTGCAACCGAAGTCGATGAGGACGGCGTCGCCGAACTTCAACGCCGTGTTTCCCGTCTCATGATGGGGAACACTGCCGTTGGGGCCGAAGGCGACGATCGTTTCAAAGGAAGTCCCGCTCGCGCCGAGCTTACGCATGTTATATTCGAGAAGGGCGGCGACCTCGTTCTCCGTCATCCCCTCTCTGATCGCGGGAAGGAGCTGGAGAAAGCCCTCCTCGGCAATGTCGCACGCCCTCCCGATCAGGGAAAGCTCCTCCTCCGTTTTGAAGATCATGGCCTCCCGCAGGGCGGGCATGCAGTCGATGAGTTCAAAATTTTTCCGAAGGCGTTCGAACGAGGCGACATCGGTGAAGGGATAGGGAACGCCGACCGTCTTTTTGCCCTGAAGGAGCTCCAACGCCAATGCGTAGGAACCTTCGATGACCTCGACGGCCGAGCCGCGGAGCTGCCGTTCTGCCGCCTCAAAGTAGCGGGGATCGGCGACAAATTTGCACCCGCTCCCATCGAGAATGACGTAACCGTCCGTCGAATAGAAGCCCGTAAGATACCTTCTGACGAAGTCGCACTCGATGAAGAGCGCGTCTGCGCCCGAATTCTGATATATTTTGCGCAATTTCTCCGCAACCATAGCCATATTATACCAAATTATGGGGTATTCGTCAACGGTTTTTTCTCAATTCCCCGCTTTTGATCTGAAATACATCTCTTTCATCGCCATGGCGTCCTCGGTCTGGGTGCCCGCCGACTCGGAGACGATGTAGGGCTCCAAATCGTACCTGATGAGCGCGGCGGCGAGCGGCTCAAATGCGGGTCCGAAGACGTCGTCCTCGAAGGTCAAGTGGCGGATCTCCCCCTTCGCGCCGTACTGGATCTTGGAAAAGTGCACATGGAAGTGCTTCATACGCTCATACCCGATCGCATCGAGGAGAATGTCGAGGCGGTCGCAGTAGTCCTTTTCGGTCTTGAGACTGCCCTGTTCCCGCGCATTGACGTGGCCGAAATCGACGCAGGGGGTGAAGACGGGGTCGACTTTGCAGAGCGCGGCGATCTCCTCGACCGTGCCGATCTGGGCGATCTTCCCCATCGTCTCGGGACAGAAGATCATGTCTTCGAGACCGTTCAGATAGATTCGGTCCCTCAAAATTTTGACCCTGTCGAGCGTGCGGGAGAAGGCCGCTTCGCGCGTGTCCTTGCCCTGTGCGGCGGGGTGAAAGACGATGCGCCTTCCCCCCATCGCCCGCGCCATTTTGCCGCTGTCGAGCACATAGCCGTACGATTTTTCGGCCATTTCGTCGTCGGGATTGGCGAAGTTGATGAAATAGGGCGCGTGGACGGAGATCTCAACGCCCTGTTCCTCGAAGGCGGCCCTGATCGAGGCGGCCTTCCTTTCGGTCAGATTGACGCCGCGGCCGAAGGAATACTCGAAGCAGTCGAGGCCGTACTCTTTGACAAAGCGGGCAGAGTCCTCGGTGTGCTCAAATCCCGCCGCATAGAAACTTTCGCAGTTGCCGCTCGGACCGAATTTTATCATGATATGTACTCCCTTTCTGTTTGAATGAAGCTAATTCTCCCCCTCATGCCTTGCCCGAAGGCGGGCGATGTCCCGCTCGAGCTGGACTTTGAGCTCCTCGGCGGAGGAAAATTTGCAAATTGGACGGAAAAACTCCGTCGGACAGACGCGAACGACGCTCCCGTAGAGGTCGCCCGAAAATCCGTCGAGGTAGGCCTCGATCTTTTTCTCCTCCACGCCGAATGTGGGGCGTGCGCCGATGTTGACGATGGTCGGGAAATTCCCCTTCGGCGTCGCGCACAATCCCCCGTACACGCCGTCGGGCGGAAGCAATTTTTCCTCCGCAACGGAGAGATTGAGCGTGGGAAAGCCGTAAGTCCTGCCGACCTGCCTTCCGTGCTCCACCGTCCCCTGCACAAAGTACGCCGTCTCAAAGCCGTCGGTGCAGAGACAGGCGTTCAGGCGGGACAGATCGCCCGCCTTGAGATAATTTTTACAGGCGGAGGCGGAGAATTTCCGCGTCCTGCCGCTCTCCTCCGCGAGGTATCTGACCGTCTCATGGACGAAGACGGGACAGGGCGCGATCGCCTTCAACAGCGCGGGCGAGCCGAGGGCGTCCCTGCCGAAGCGGAAGTCCTCCCCGCAGTACACCGCGCGTATTTCAAAGCGTGAAAAAAGTCTTTGAACAAATTCCTCGGCGGACATCTTGCGCAATGTTCCGCCCAAATCGACTTCGCACAGGAGGGAAACGCCTGCCCGCGCAAAGATCCCTCTCCGCTCCTCGCGGGTGAAGAGGACTTTTCCCTTCTCGCCGAACATCGTCGTCAGAAGGATGGGAAAGCCCGCCTTCTGCGCTTCGGAGAGGAGCTGTCTGTGCCCGAGGTGTAGTCCGTCAAAGCCGCCGAGGACGAGCGCGACGGGCGGTGCGGACGGAACTTCCGCGGCATTCTCGTATTCAAAGGTCAGCATAACTTTTTATCGGGGCGGAGCAGCCCTTCCTCTACGACGCCCGTGCCGTAGAAGGCGCCGTCTCGGGTGAGTTTGTACATGCCGTTCGGCCTGTCGGTCGGCACGCGGACGCCGTGGAAAAACCGCGCGTCGGTGACTTCGATCGTCTCAAACGGCAGGACGCTCTCGGCGGGGATCAGGAAACCTTCAATGTTCTCTCCCGTGAGGTCGCCGAGCGGCACGGCCGAGGCGGCAGAAAAAGGCCCGCTCGCCGTTCTCACAAGTTTCGTCATATATGCGCCCGTCTGCAACTTCTCCCCCATGTCGCGGGCGAGAGAGCGGATATAGGTCCCGCCCCCGCAGACGATCTCGAACTCAAATTCGTCCTCCGCGGTCTGCCGCGTGAGCGTCAGGGAGTGAATGACGACCTTCCGCGCGGGAAGTTCCACGTCCCTGCCCTTTCTCGCGAGTTCATAGCTCCGCTTCCCGTCCACGCAGATCGCCGAAAAGACGGGCGGACGCTGTAAAATTTCTCCCGTAAAGCAGGGCAAAATTTCCTCAACGGCGGATTTTTGGGGTACCATGCCCGAGACCCTTACCTCCGATTCTCTGTCGAGCGTGTCCGTCGTCGCACCGAAGCGGAAGCGGGCGAGGTAGGTCTTTTCCTTCCCCAAAAAGTAGTCGAAGAGGCGGGTCGCATTGCCCGCCCCGATCGGAAGGACCCCCTCCGCGAGCGGGTCGAGCGTCCCCATGTGCCCGCACGGGGTCTTCGTGAGCCGCTTCAGACGGTTCACGCAATATGCGGAAGAGATGCCCTCCCGCTTGTAGATGTTGAAAAATCCCGTCATGTCTCTATATACTGCGCCACGGTGAAGCGCAACCTGTCGATGACCTCTTCCTCTTCGCCGAACAGCATACAGCCCGACGCGCGGATATGCCCGCCCCCGCCGAACACGCGTGCGATCGCATTGACATCCGCGCGGGTGGAGCGGAAGGAGACCTGATACTGTCCGCGCTTGACCTCGAGCAGGCAGACGCTCACGTCCACCGTATCGACAGTGCGCGCAAAGTCGACGATCCCCTCCGTCGCGTCCGCCTTTAAGCCGTACCGCGCAAGGAGCGCAGAGGGAATGACGGCGACCGCAAGTCTGTCGTCGAGGAAATATCTGATCTTTGAGATGACGTCCGCATAGAGCTGTGCGCGGGGGCGGGAACGCTTGGTCTGCAACTCGTAGGTGATGCGCTCGATGTTCGCGCCGCCGTCCATACAGCGGGCGGCGAGGCGGAGCGTCTCCCCCGTCACGTCGTCATGCGAAAAGGAGCCAGAATCGGTGACAAGCCCCGCGAGCAGACAGCGGCAGATGTCCCCGTCAAACGGCACGCCGAGCGCGTCGATGAGCATGGCGATGTTCTCACAGTTGCTCGCGCATGGGCGCACAAAGTTGCGCTTTGCGTAGCGGGTGTTGGAGATGTGGTGGTCGATGTTGAAGGTCGCCTTCTTCCGCGCATGGCGAAGATAGAATTCCTTCAGCTCCCCCAACCTCCCCGTGTCGCTCACGTCGACGAAGATGAACGCTTCCACATCCGAAGACGGCGTGCGGGTGACTTTCTCCGCGCCGCCGAGGCAGGAAAATTTGTCGGGGAGCGCCTTCTCGTTTGCGATCTCGCATCTGACGCCGAGAATGCCGAGAGCGCGGCCCAAGGCAAGCGCGCTTCCGATGGTGTCGCCGTCGGGGCGCGTATGCGTAAAGATGACCGCGCTGTGTAGCTTCTTGATTTCCTCTGAAATTTCTCCGATCGTATTCATGAACGGTCCTTGTGGATCTGTGCGAAGAGTTCGTCCATTTTAGAGCCGTATTCCATGCTCCCGTCCGCGAGGAACGTGATCGCGGGGACGGTGCGCATCCGCATGACCTTGGCAAGTTCGCTGCGAACGAACCCCGCATTGGCCTTGATGAGCGCAAAGGTCCTCTTCTTTTCCTCCTCGGAAGCATAGATGCTCAAATACACCTTTGCCGTCTTGAGATCGGGCGCGACGACCGCCCCCGTCACGGAGATGATGCCCTTGATGTCGGGTTCCCTGTCCTTCAGCGGGCCCGAGAGGATCGCGGAGATCTCCCTCTGATATTCGCTGTTCAGCCGATCGGTCCGCTTCATGCCTGCTTGATCTCCTCCATGACGTAGCACTCGATGAAGTCGCCGACTTTGATCTCGTTGAATCCGTCGATCGCACAGCCGCACTCCATGCCCGCCGCCATTTCCTTGACTTCGTCTTTATAGTGTTTGAGCGTCTTGACGCCCCCCTCGACGATCATGACATTGTCGCGGTAGATGCGAAGTTTGCCGCCGCGGACGAGCCTTCCCTCCACGACAAGGCAACCTGCGACCGTGCCGACGCCCGTGATCTGGAAGGTCTGCCTGACCTCCGCTTTGCCCATGTACACCTCTCTGTACTTGGGGGAAAGCATGCCCTTGAGGGCGGCCTCCATGTCGTCGATGAGTTCATAGATGATGCGGTACTGCCTGACGTCGACGTGCGACCGCTCGGCAAGGGTCTTCGCCTTGCTGTCGGGGCGGACGTTGAAGCCGATGACGATGGCGTTCGCGCTGTCGGCGAGGGTGATGTCGCTCTCCGAAATGGCGCCCGCCGCCGCATGGATGACCTTGATGCGGACTTCCTCATTGGAGAGCTTCTCGAGCGAACTCTTGACCGCCTCGACCGAGCCCTGCACGTCGCCCTTCACGATGAGATTGAGGGTCTTGAGATCCCCCTCCGTCACATCTCTGAAGAGGTCGTCGAGGCTGGTCTTCTTCATTTCGCGGATCATGGATTCGCGCTCCTTGCTCTTGCGCTCCTCCTGAACCTTCTTCATGAGGGACTGGTCAACGGAGAAGATCGTGTCTCCCGCCCCGGGGACGTCCTCTAACCCGAGGACGGAGACTGCCATGGAGGGGCCTGCCTCCTTGACCTGCATGCCCTTGTCGTCGAACATGGCGCGGACGCGGCCCATGGTCGTGCCCGAAATGAGGTTGTCGCCCGTGCGAAGGGTCCCGTTCTGGACGAGAACGCTCGCCATGGGGCCCTTGCCCTTGTCAAGTTTGGCCTCGATGACGACGCCCTTTGCCTTCCGCGTGGGGTCGGCCTTAAGTTCAAGCATTTCGGCCTGAAGATAGATGTCCTCGAGGAGCTGGTCGACGCCCTCGCCCGTCTTTGCCGAGATGGGAACGACCATGACGTCGCCGCCCCATTCCTCGGGAACGAGATCGTACTTCATGAGCCCCTGCTTGACGGCGTCGGGGTTGATATTGGGTTTGTCGATCTTGTTCATGGCGACGATGATGGGAACGTCCGCCGCCTTGGCGTGGTCGATGGCCTCCACGGTCTGGGGCATGATCCCATCGTCAGCCGCGACGACAAGCACGACAATGTCGGTGACCTTTGCGCCCCGCGCGCGCATTGCCGAGAAGGCGGCGTGTCCCGGGGTGTCGATAAAGGTGATCTGCTTGCCCTCGCCGAGGGTCACGGTGTAGGCGCCGATGCTCTGCGTGATGCCGCCCGCTTCGCCCTCGGTGACGTTGGTCTTTCTGATCCTGTCGAGAAGGGAAGTCTTGCCGTGGTCGACGTGGCCCATGACGGTGACGACGGGAGCGCGGGGAACGGCGTTCTCGCTGTCCTGCTCCTCATGCGCCTCGATCAGGGTCTCCTCGGCCGTCTTCTCGGGCTTATATTCGAGGTCAATGCCGAGCTCGAGGGCGATATAGGCGGCGTTGTCGTAGTCAATGGACTCGTTCACCGTCTTCGTGACGCCCTCCTTGAAGAGGCGTTTGACGATCTCAACGGCCGAGATCCCGAGCTTCTCGGAGAGGACCTTGATGGGGATCTCCTTGCTCGTGACGACGGCGTGATCGATCTTGATCGTCTGTGCCTCGCGCTTGGCCCCCTTCTTGCCGAAGCGTGCCTTGCGGTAGCCCGACTTCTCCTCGTCGAAATCTCCGACTGTCGCGCCCTGCTGGCGTTGGAGGGCGCGTTTATTGACGGGACGGCGTTCGACAAATGTCCTGTCAAACCGCTTGGGCGGTTCCTTTCTCGTCTGCGTCGGCGCGGGAGGCGGTGCAACGGGCCTCACGCCAATCGGGCGGGGCGGTCTTGCCGCTCCCGTTCCCTGTCCGCCTGTGCGGGGGGAAGGCCCTCCCGTGCGGGGCGGATAAGAGGAAGGCCTTGCGCCTCCCTGCGCGGGGCGGGGTGGATAGGAAGGCCTGCCCTGCGGGCCTCTGCCGTCTCCCCTCGGCTCGGGACGGAAGGTGGGACGGGGCGCGGGCGAAGGAGCGGGCTCCTGCGCGGGCCGTGCGGGACGGGGGCGTGCGGGAGGCTCCGTCTTCGCGCTCTCTGCGGGCGCGGGTGCGGGGGCGGGCTTCGGCGCTTCCTCTGCGGCGGGAGGCGTCTCGGGAATGGCGGCTGCCGCTTTCTCGGCCTCGAGCCGTGCGGCCTCCTTTGCCCTTGCCTCCTCTTCGAGTCTGCGCTCCTCCTCCCGCTGTCTCGCTTCCTCCTCCGCACGTCTCCTGTTGACGGCCGCCTCTAACTCGGACAGCTTCTTCAAAAGGTCCGAGACCTGCTTTTCGTTGGCGACGATCGCCTTCTGCAGTGCAGCGGTGTCCTGATCCGTGGCGAGCTGATTCAATTTTTCAATATTCTCGTATGCCATTCAATACTCCTGACCTGTTATCCGATTTCCTTTAAGATCGCCTTGGCGAGGTTCTCCTCCCTCACCGCAGCGACGATACAGCCGCGCTTCCCCGCCGCCTCGCCCAAATTCTCAAACCAGACGAGCGGACATTGGAGACGTGACTGCTGTTTTCTGATCTCCTGTTTGGAATTCTCCGACGCGGCGGGATCTGCCGCGATGAGAAAGCACTTTTTGACCGTTCCGAGCGCATTGACGCCGAGGGTGAGTTTCCCCGCCCTGCGTGCAAGCCCGAGGTAGCTCTCCGCCTTACTTCGCACCGAATTCCTCCTCAATGCGCGCGTAGACCTTCTCGGGGATCTCGCAGGAGAACGCCTTGTTCAGAAGGCGGTACTTCCTGAGCCTTTTGACGCACTCCGCGCTGTTGCAGATGTATGCGCCGCGGCCCGCGAGTTTGCCCGAAAAGTCAAGGGAGACCTCCCCCGCCGCATTCTTCACGACGCGGAGCATGTCGCGCTTCGGCTTCTCCTCCCTGCATGCGATGCAGGTCCGCATGGGAATTTTGCGCTCGCGAAGCATTTATTCCTCCGTGTCCTCGGGCACGTCGTATTCGCCCAAATTGAGCTTTGCGGCGGCCGATTCGCTCTTGACGTCGATCTTCCAGCCCGTGAGCCGTGCGGCAAGGCGGGCATTCTGGCCGTCCCTGCCGATCGCAAGGGAAAGTTTGTCGTCGGGAACGACGGCGACGGCGGACTTCTCGGACAGCTGGGTCACCGAAATGACCGTCGCAGGCGAGAGGGATTTGGCGATGAATTCGAGCGGATTCTCGCTCCAGAGGATGATGTCGATCTTCTCCCCGCCGAGCTCCTGCACGACGGCATTGACGCGCGCGCCCTTGTTCCCCACGCATGCGCCGACGGCGTCGATGCGGGGATCCTCGGAATAGATGGCCATCTTCGTCCTGTGGCCTGCCTCGCGGGAGATCGCTTTGATCGTGACGATCCCCTGCTTGATCTCGGGGACTTCCTCCTCAAAGAGCCGCTTCACAAGCCCCGAAGCCGAACGGGAGACGAGCACCTGCGCATTCTTCGTGCCGTTCTTCACGCGGCGGACGTAGACTTTGATCCTGTCACCGAGGACATATCTCTCCCCGGGGACCTGATCCTGCGGCAGCATCACGCCCTCGATCTGGGCTTTGCCCAACTCGATATAGACGTTCTTCGCCTCAACTTTGCGCACGAGGCCGCTCATGAGCTCCCCTTCCTTGTCGGAGAACTCCGAAAGGGTGTTGTCGCGCTCGGTCTCGTGGATCTTCTGCAAAATGACCTGCTTGGCGGTCTGCGCGGCGATGCGCGAGAAATCCTTGGGAACGAATTCCTCCTCGAGCACGTCACCGACCTTCGCGTCTGCTCTCTTCTCGAGGGCGTCCTCGAGAAGCATCTCGCCCTCGCCCGCCTCCTCCGCATCCACGACGGTGTGGACGAGGAAAAACCGCATAGAATTCTTCTCGGGGTCGATGCGGACGTCCACGATCCCCGTGTCGTCCTCAAACTGCCGCTTGTAGGCGGAGGCGAGCGCGTCCGCGAGCGCCTTCAGAAAGACGCTCTGACTGATGCCCTTTTCCCGCTCAAGATCGGCGAGTGCGTCAAAGAATTCCCTGTAATCCTTGGTTGCCATAACGAATCTCCTTATATTTCCGAATGGTTGATTTTCAAACTTCAATGAGAAGGCAGACTTTCGAGCACTTCTCAAACGGGAACGAGCGGTCTCCCGCCTCCGTCCCGATCGTGACGGTCTCGCCGTCAAATCCTTTCAGAACGCCCTCATGGTACTTCTTCCCCTCCAGCGGCGCATAGAGATGGACCTCTACCTTCTCGCCGATGTGGCGGTCGAAGTCCCGCTGGGTCTTGAAGGGGCGGTCGAGCCCGGGGGAAGAGCAGTTCAGCGTGTAGCCCTCGCCGAAGGTGGGGTCGAGCTCGTCGAGGGGCGCGTCGATGGCGCGGTGAAATTTCTCACAGGTCAGAATGTCGATCCCGCCCTCCCTGTCGATGTAGACGGTGAGCGAGCGCTCCCGCATGTTCCA
>CANQOX010000007.1 GCA_947625595.1 uncultured Clostridia bacterium | reverse complement strand
CGAACGCTCGATCTGAATACCCAAGAAGGCAGGCAGCGGCTGATAGATACGTTTGTGAACGCAATTTACCTCTACGATGATTATGCTCTCATCACTTGCAACTACAAGGACGGAACAATTCGCATCTCGTTAGAGGAAATCGAGCGTTCGGATTTGTTATCAAATGGTGTACCAGTTCCCGCCCAAGCCGTTTGGCTTGGGCGGGAATTGGTTTTTCGGTGAGGAAGCAAACACATCGGGTTCGCCCCGCGCGCGTTCTATTCTATTCCAAGCGCGGCACGAGCGGGCTTTGCCCGCGAAGTATTCCCGTCGGGAGTACCATTGCCCGCCCAAGCCGTTTGGCTTGGGCGGGAATTGGCATTTCGGTGAGGAAACGAACACATCGGGTTCGCCCCGCGCGCGTTCTATTCTATTCCAAGCGCGGCACGAGCGGGCTTCGCCCGCGAAGTATTCCCGTCGGGAGTACCAAAAGAGAAGTATAAAGAATGACACAGAATATCGTCTTCACACTTTTTTATTGTAGATTTTGTACTATCCCGTTTATGGGATATCATTTCGGGTATGCTATTTGCAGACAACATGGAAAGCCGACGCAGTTTTCAATGTTGTTAAGCGAGGCACAAGATGAAACGGATCCTTGGGAAAATCGACAGTCATTATAAAGAGGAGATCGAACGAGACGAAGCATACAAAGAGCAATTGAGGAGAGATATACGGTCAAAGAACGACCGCAAGATCGCAATCGTTTTGGGAACACTTGCGTATCGCCGACTTAAAAAGCGTAAATAAGGTGCATGATCGTTCCTTAAATAAAGGATTGTCAATCCTGTTGCTCTATGATATAATAAAGCTATGAAAAGTTTGGAATCCAAAAAACTTGCTCTTTTGCGTATTTTGCAAATTCTTTTCGATTACAGCGATAGCGAGCATATGCTCGTGTATGACGATATTCTTTCCCTTTTGGAGCGCGAATACGATCTCACCGTCGAACGCAAGGCGGTCGGACGTAATTTGTCTCTCTTGAAAGAGGCGGGTTTCGACATTGTAACGACGCAGCGCGGCACCTACCTCGCCGAACGCGATTTCGATGATTCCGAGCTCCGCCTTCTCATTGACAGCGTCCTTTCAAGTTCGCATATTTCTCCTTCGCAGTCCAAGGCTCTTATTGGAAAGCTCTGCGGCCTCTCCAATAAGTACTTTCGTCGCCATGTCAAGAATATCTATTCCGTCCATGAATGGAACAAGACGGAAAATCAAGCCGTGTTCTACAATATCGAGATCATCGATGAGGCGATCGAAAAAGGCTGTAAAGTAAAGTTTGACTATAACAAATACGGCGCGGATAAGAAGCTCCACCGCTCGGCACGGCACGTGGCAAGCCCCTATCAGATGATTTTGCACAACCAGCGGTATTTTCTCATGGCGTTTGAGGAGAAATGGCAGCACGTCCGCTATTTCCGTCTTGACCGCATTACCGATATCGAGGAAACCGAGGAGCCGCTCACGCCCATTCGTTCCCTGAAAGGCTTCGAAAACGGCATCGATTACAGGCGATTTTCTTCGTCCATGCCCTATATGTTCTCGGACGAGCCAAAGCCTGTGGAATTTCTTGTGGACGGCTGGGCGATCGATCAAGTCGTCGACTGGTTCGGAAAAGAGTTCTCCATTGAAGAACACGGGGATAAATTTCTTGTGAGGATATCGGCGAGCCTCGATGCCATGGAATATTGGGCGATGCAGTATGCGAACGCCGTCGAAGTAATTTCTCCGCCCGAGTTGCGGCAGCGCATTTTGCGTGATCTTGTCGCCGCAGCGGAGAAATATCAAAAATAGCGATTTTATAAGAGGGTCAATATGAAGAATTTTGATAAGGCAAGGGAAGCAATCGATGGTGAAGCAATCGAATATTTGAGGGACGGATTGTATGCAGATCGTTCCGATGATTGCCCCTGTTATGTTCATTTCGGAATATCGGCTTACGATAGGAAATTTAGACCCAAAGAGTATCAAGAGGGCATACTGTGTTTCAAGGCGCTCTTCCAAGCGGGCGGTCGCTCTCGGCTCGCGCTTTGGAATATGATTTTGAACTATTATTCACCTAAAACAAAATTCTGCAAAGGAGATTTTTCTAAGGAAGAATACACATTCATCACGGAGGCGTTGAAGGCGGTTTGGAAGCCGAATGAGGCAAACGTCAACCCGCCGATTGAAACGGAACGCCTTGTTTTACAGGCAATCGAAGGGAAAGATCAAAAAATTCTCGCCGACCATTTCAAGAGCGATGGAGATTTCGAGTTTTTCACGGGACAGAGATCCACGAACAAAAACATACGGGAATTTACTTTGTCTTTGAGAAGAAGCACCTATTTTGCGATCATGCGGAAAGCCGACAGAAAATTGCTCGGCTACATCGGGCTGAGCATCAAAAAAGAGACTTCGACTGGGTTGCTCGAATACTACATTTTCAAAGAGGAGAGAAGAAAGGGATACTGCAAGGAAGCTGTCGAAGCGCTTACTAAAATCACCTTATGCGGGAAACTTTACGAGCCCGTAGAAACGGTACAACTTGGCGTCTACAAAAAGAAGGTCATTCACTTGAATGCGATCCGCGCCCGTATTTCGTCGCTCAATACGGCATCGCAAAAGACGGTAGAATGTTGCGGGTTTGTGCACGAGGCGACCATTCATCAGACATTGTATAAAGGCACGGCGGGTTGGACGGACGAGGAAATTTATTATTTGCCCTACTCAATGATAAGAAAATAAAGGAGAAGATCATGACTGAAAACGAAAGAAGAAACTTATTTACATACGCTACGAAGAAGCTTTCGCAGGACGCACTTTTACTGTGGCTTTTCAACAACTACGATGACGAAGACGTTGCCCCCGCCGCTTATGCGCTCCTTCGTGAATTTTGCGGGCTTGCACCAGACGAGAAAGTTCTTTCTCTGGAAACAAAGGCCCAATGGCACGATATCGACGTCTCCGTTTGGTTTGAAACGGATCAGGGCAGGAAACACGCGCTCTTTATCGAGGACAAGGTCGATTCAGGCGAACATAATCAACTGCTGAAATATAATAAGTATATTAAATTGTCGGAGGAAGAAGGATATAAGGTCAGCAAAATATATTACAAGCCCGGATATTTATATCCCGATGAGATCGAAAGAGTTAAAAATGCAGGGTGGAAACACTTCAAGTTCGATGAAATCTGCAACCTGTTAAAACCGTTTGTGAGTTCGTCCGATCCTATCGTGCGTATGTATATCGAACACATTCTCGCAAGAGAGGAGGCGCTTTCCACGACGGAGAAGCCGAAAAGAAGTGAAAATGCGGTCGATCTTCTCGCTTGGCTCTCCTTTTACGGCAACGCCGTTATTCCGTCTTTGGAACAGGAATTCGGGCAGAGAAATGCCAAATTCGACACATGGCGCGCAGGGCGGTATTTGTACGTCTGTCTGTCGGCGCGCCATGAAGATGACGATTGCATTCCTTACTTGGAAATTCGCAGCCGCGATTGCGTCGGCGGAAAATTCAAGGCGTTGCTTCTTTGTTACGACGTAAAGGACGAGTTGCGGAAACAAAGACTTATCCAAAGGGTAGCGGAGCAACATTTTTTCTCACAAAAAGGAATGAGAAAAGATAACCCGAAACAGATCGGTTGGCGCGTTGAAAGTGGCGTCGAAACCACCGAAGAATTTCTTGCGGCGGTCAAAAGGTCCGTTCGGGAATTTCTTGACCTCATGAAGGATTGGGATTGAACGGTCGCAACGAATTTGAACGGCAAAATGAACGGTGAAGCCGCCATTTAACAAACTGCCGAACTTGAATCAAAATCAATCATCTTTCCCAAAAGAGAGACAGAGCTTCGACTGTCTCTCTTTTGCTCTTTCGAGGTAGCGGATTTCCAATTTTTTGGACAATAGGTGTTTTTTGTTGACAGGGCCCCTTTTCGCATGCTATAATTGGCATATCATAGAAAAATATGACAAATCGTTACGTTATCATGTCGAATCGTGACAATCAAGGGGCTATATGAAGATCGTAATTGTCTGTGACGTCCTCGGGAAACCCAATAACGGCACCACTCTCGCGGCGTACAATCTTATAAACTTTCTCAAGATGAGGGGCCATGACGTCACCGTCGTCTGCGCAGATCAGGACAAAAAGGGCGTAGACGGCTTCGTCGTCGTCCCCATCCAGAGTTGGGGCCCGCTCGATCTCATTCTGAAGGCCAATCACGTCTACCTCGCCAAGGCAGATAAAAAGATCGTTTCGCAGGCGATCGCGGGTGCGGACGTCGTCCATGTGCTGATGCCCTTCCCTCTCGGCGTCACCGCCGCAAAACTTGCCAAAAAGTCGGGCATTCCCGTCACTGCGAGCTTTCATGCGCAGGCAGAAAACGTCACGGCGCACATCTTGCTCATGAACAGCCGCCTCGCCAATCATATAACATACATGTGCTTCTATCGCCTTCTCTATAGGCGGGTGGACATGATTCACTATCCGACGCAGTTCATCAGAGAACTTTTCGAGAAGCAGATCAAACGCTCCCTCCCCTGCCGCGTCATCTCCAACGGCGTGAACGACGCCTTCTTTGCCAAGCGGGAACACAAGCGGCTCGACGACAAATTTACGATCTTCTGCATCGGGAGATTCAGCAAGGAAAAGGCCCAGCAGACCCTCATCAAGGCCGTCGGCAAGAGCGATTTCAGGGACAATATCAAAATTTTATTCGCAGGCTGCGGTCCCAAGGAGAAGAAACTCAAGCGGCTCGCCAAGCGTTACCATGTGGACGCCGATTTCAAATTTTACGCGCGCGACGAACTCCCCGCCGTCCTGTCGGGCGCAGACCTCTACGTGCACACCGCTGTCGTGGAGATCGAAGCGATCTCCTGCCTCGAGGCGATCGCGGTCGGCCTTGTGCCCATCATCTGCGATTCCCCTCGGAGCGCGACCAAAAACTTTGCCCTCGACGAGCGGTGCCTCTTCAAGGCGGGCAGTTGGCGCGACCTCGCCGAGAAGATCGCTTTCTTCTACCATTCGCCCGAACAGATCGCCGCATATCAGGAAAAATACCGCGCATTCAGAGAGCAGTTCCGTCAGGAGGACTGCATGATGAAGATGGAGCAGATGCTCGAGGATACGGCGGCTTTGGCGAAGAAGACGTCATGAAAGAAAAGACTTTCTACTACACCGACCCGCTCAACGACGACTTCGCGGGGACGAATATCAAGAGAAAGGCGCTTCCGAAGGACTATTCCTATCTCCCGAAGAGCAAGTTTCGGCAGACGATCGCGTGGATCTTCCACCACCTGATCGCAACGCCCATCTGCTATCTCTATCTGAAAATTTTCTGCGGGCAGAAGATCGTCGGCAGGGACAAGCTCCGCCCCTACCGCAAGGAGGGCTACTTCCTCTACGGCAACCACACGAGGACGGCGGGCGACGCCTTCACCCCCTCCATGGTCTCCTTTCCGAAGAAACCCTACATCGTCGTCAATCCCGACGCCGTCTCCATTCCCTTCCTGCGCCGCGCCGTTGAAGATTTAGGCGGCATGCCCGTCCCCGACAGCTGGGAGACGCAGAAAAAATTTCTCGCCGCGATCGACGCCCGCATGGAGAAGGGAAACGTCATCACGATCTTCCCCGAGGCGCACATTTGGCCCCTCTATACGGGGATCCGCCCCTTCGCTGCCTCCTCCTTTGCCTACCCCGTCAATGCGGGGAAAGCCGTCTTCACATTTACGACGACCTATCACAAGCGGAAATTCTTCGGCGGCGTCAAACCCATCGTCTACATCGACGGACCCTTTTTCCCTGACGAAAATCTCCCGAAAAAAGACCGAAAATTTGACCTGCGGGACAAGGTCTTTGCCGCAATGGAGGAGAGAAGCAAGCTGTCCACCTACTCGCCCAACCGCTTTTTGCCGAAGGCGGAGGACGAAGCCCTCGGCGACAGCCCCCTTCCTCAACAGGAAAGCGTGTAAAATCAAAAAGGATCTTAAATGTTGAAAAGCTTTCGGTTATTCCGAGAGCTTTTATCGTTTGATGTTGTGACCCACCACCTACCCCACCCATGGAGGGGGTAAAGGACGGCACCCGCACCGAAGGGGTAAGAGACAGCACGCCCTCGGGGAATAAGAACGCTCATGCTGAACGAAGTGAAGCATCTCATAGACACACGGACTTCGTTTAGGGGATCCTTCGACACGCCGCCTGCGGCGGCGGCTCAGGATGAGCGAGTGGCGGTGAGAGAGAATGCGGTCCATGCGCTCATGCTGAACGGAGTGAAGCATCTCATAGGCACACGGACTTCGTTTTAGGGGATCCTTCGACACGCCGCCTGCGGCGGCGGCTCAGGATGAGCGAGTGGCGGCGAGGAAGAATACGGCCCATGCGCTCATGCTGAACGGAGTGAAGCATCTCATAGACACAAAAAAGGCCGCGATGACAGCGGCGCTTTCTCATAGATTCTGAAGGTAAAATACCTCTTCGGCGGAGAGTTTCCTGCATTCGCCCCGCCCAAGCCCCCGCAAGGTGAGTTCGCCGAGCTTGATGCGCTTGAGAAACTGCACGGGCTTGCCGACGACCTCGAACATGCGGCGGACCTCATGATTTTTCCCCTCCGTCAGGGTCACATGGAGCTTTGTATAGCTCTTATCGGTCTCGATGACGTTGACGCGGCACTTCTTTGTGACGACGCCCTTCCCGATCTCGACGCCCTCGCGCAGGCGGTTGAGCTGTACGGCCGTCATGCTCCCCTCTACCTTCACAAGGTAAGTTTTGGGGATCTCGGTCTGCGGAGCAGTCAGGCGATAGGCAAGCGCTCCATCGTTTGTCAAAATCAACAGTCCCTCGGTATCGTAGTCGAGACGGCCGACGGGAAAAACTCTTCCCGCGCCTGCGGGCAAAAAGTCCATCACCGTCTTTCTCGGCCGCTCGGTCCGCTCGTCGCTCACCGTGCAGACGCACCCTTTGGGCTTATTCAGAAGATAATACTCGTACTTTACGCTGTGGGAAAGTTCCCTCCCGTCGAGAGCGACGACGTCGGAGGGCGTAACTTTGTCCCCTGCCTGCGCCACCTTTCCATTGATCGTCACGCGGCCCGCGGCGACGATCTCGTCCGCGCCCCTTCTCGATGCCACGCCCTGTTCGGCAAGAAATCTGTTGATCCGCATTTGTGTTGCAGAAACTCTGCGCTCCTTTCGTTCTGCCTATATGATATACAAATTTTGCGAAAAAAGCAAGTTGTTTTGAAGGAATATCTTCATCTGTCCCGCAACTTCCCCCTGCTTTTTGGGCAAAGGGTCACAGAGCTCGGTGTCAAATTGCAGTCCCTTGAGCTCCGACTTCTTGAGCGGATAGGAAAAATCGCACTTCACGGCGAAATTTTCCCACGGGACGGAGCTGTCGCAGAGCTTGTACATCTGAAATTCCGCGAAACAGCCGTCGAGGAGCTCCGCTGTGCGCTCGTACATCTCGGGACAGTTCAAAACGACACTCACAAGCCGCATGCCGTCCCGCTGCGCGCAGGTCACGAGGCATCGCCCTGCGGCGGCCGTGAAGCCCGTCTTGACGCCGATCGCGCCGTCGTAATTGTAGAGCATCTTGTTTTTGTTCTGCCAGTTGCGCGGCGAATAGTACCTACATGAGACGATCTCGCGGAAGGTCTCGTTTTCCATCGCATAGGCGGAAATCAGGGCAAGGTCGCGGGCGGTGGTGTGGTGACGGCTGTCGGGAAGGCCGTGCGGATTGACGAAAAAGCTCCCCTGCGCCCCGAGGAGCGCGGCTTTCTCGTTCATCTTTTCGGAGAAGGTCTCGATCGAGCCGCTGTGATGCAGGGCAAGGGTGACCGCGCAGTCATTCCCCGAACGAAGCATCAGCCCGTAGAGGAGTTCGCGCACGGTGTAGCTGTCGCCCGCGCGGAGATAGACGCTCGACCCCTCCACCCCCTCGGCCTCCTTGGGAATCGTGACGCTTTCGTCAAGATCGCAGTCGTCGAGAATGAGGATGGCCGTCAGTACCTTCGTCGTGCTCGCCATGGGAAGGTGAGCAAAGGCGTCTTTCTCATGCAAAATGCGGCGGGAAGAGACTTCCACGACGCACTCCCCCTTCGCGCCTGCCGCGGCGCGGACGGAAATTTTCTGTCCCGCAAAGAAAGTCAGGAGCGCGGCCAATCCGAGGAGAATGCAGAGAAAATTATTCCTCTTCATCGCTCCGTCCAACCTTGTCGACGATCCGCCCGACGATCTCGCCCGCCTTCTCGATGAGCCCGTCAATGGGATCGTTCGTCAACCTGACCACGCGGCACTCGACGCCGTCGTCGATGAGGAATCCCGCCGGTTTGAGGTTGATGACCGTCCCCGCGCCGCCCGCGAAGGGATAGGTCTCGTCGAGCTTCACGGCCTTGACTTCGCCATACTCGCCCCCGCCCGAAAGGTAACCCATTGTCACCTTCGTGAAGGGAATGACCTGCGCGCCGCTCGCCGTCCGAATGGGCGAGCCGACGATCGTGTTGACGTCGATGAGACTTGTCAGTTGCTCTGCAGTTTTTTCAAGGATGCTGTCGATCTTTTTTTTCTTATCCACTTTATCAATGCCTCCAATGCTTTCTTTATCAATGCCATGCCGAGCACAAAGCCGTTGAATACCAGCGCAGTCTCAAAGGAGAGCTTGAGAGAGGCCTCTTCGGAGAGAAGAGTGTCGTTTTTCAGGGAGAGGAAGGGATGTTTGGTCTTGAGATAGGCAAACGTTCCCCCGCCGGCGGATTGAAGCGCGGCGGCGATCATGACGCCCGCAACGCTCTCCGCTCCCCCCGTCTCCACCGACTGGTGAAGACGCCAGAGCTGGAAGCCCTTGGTGACTTCAAACTTCTTTCTCGTATCGGCCAACTTGCTATATGGAATGAAGACGGCCTTTTTCTTCGTGAGATGCACGGCGATGCCCTCCCTGTCAAGTTGTCCGTACCCGCCGAAAAGTTTGAGGTAGCGGAAGAGCGAGAGAGAGAACCATGCGCGGTTTTTCGGGATATCCACATAGGCGTCGAGCCAGAGAAAGACGGGGAAAAAGGTCAGAAGCACCCCCGCAAATGCGGACCACACGAAAAATTCGCCCATAACCGTAATATGGGCGAATCCGAAAAAAATATTTGTCTGTCAGAAAATCAAATCAGCCGATCTTGACGAGGTCGCTGTCGTCGAGACCTTTGAGGAAATCGGGGATCTCGTAGCCGTCCCTGACCTCCTCCCTCGACTGGGGCTTCGGCTCCCGAACGCGGTCAGGAAGTTTTTCCCCGCCACCGCTCGCGGGATCGTCGCCGCTGCCGTCGCCGTCGGGATCGGTCCCGAAGTCGTCCTCGCGGGCATAGAGATAGCTGTCCCTCTCGTCGATGCTCGCATTGCGGATGGCGTCCATCAGCTCGTCATAGTCGGGAAGGTCCTCTAAAGTGTTGAGCTTGAAGCGTTTGAGGAACTCGTCGGTCGTCGCAAAGAGAATGGGATGGCCGATAGCGTCCTTCCTTCCGCACGGATAGATGAGTTTGAGGTCGAGGAGAACATTCACCGCATAGTCGCTGTTGTTGCCGCGGAGCATCTCGATCTCACTGCGCGTGATCGGCTGTTTGTAGGCGATGATCGCGGCGCACTCGAGCACGGTGCGCGTGAGTTCCTTCTGTCGGATGGGATTGAGCACGGCAGCGACTTCGTCTTTGTAGGCGGGATTGGTCGCGAGCTGGGCCTTCTTGTTGAATTCAAGGAAGCGGATCCCGCAGTTTTCCCCGTACTTTTCCTTGAGTTCGTCGAGGGCGCGCCTAATCTCCCTGTCCGTGAGGTTGAGTTTCTCGGCGATGTCCGAGAGCGGCACAGCCTTCCCCGAGGCAAACAGAATGGCCTCAATTATATTCGTCAATTGTTCCAAAGGGTTCTCCCTCCTTTCTGTCGGGGTTGATTGTAATGAGGATCTCCCCGAACGCTTCGTCCTGCTTTACGCACAAAAATTGCAATTTCAACAGCTCTAACATGGCCTGAAAGGTCGTCACGATCTCGGCCTTCGTATAATCGTGGGTGAAGAGCGCCTCAAATCTGACCGTACCGCCCCCCTCCACGCTCTCGAGAATGAAGGTCGCCTTCTGCTCGACGGTGAACTCGTCGCGCGGGATCTCCCTCACCTCGTGCTCGGCTTTCTTGCCCTCGCGCTGGAGCATCAGGGCCTGAAAGGCGCCGATGAGGCCGTCGAGCGTCAGGGAGTCGAGGTTGAAGACCGTCTTCGTCTCGCCGACGTCCTTGTCGGGCTCCTTGAAATAGTACCCGACTGTCTCGAGCTCTTTGAGCTTTGTTGCCTCTTCCTTGAGACGGCTGTACTCCTCGAGGGCCTGAATGAAGCGGTCATGTTCGCTGACGTCCTCCTCCTCATATTCGGGATCGTCCTGAACGTTGGGAACGAGGGACTGCGCCTTGATCTTGATGATCGTCGCGGCGATGTTGAGATAGTCGCTCATCTTGTCGACGTCGAGATAGGGAAGTCCCTTCATGTAGTCGAGAAACTGCTCGGTGACCTGCGAGACAAAGATGTCCTTGATCTCGATCTCATTCTTGTTGATGAGGTAAAGAAGCAAGTCCATCGGGCCTTCAAAGTTGCTCAAGATCGTCGTATAGTCGACGATGGAATCAAATTTATCGCGATCTACCATGTCAGAAGGCTCCTCCAGATCTGCCCGAACGGCACGCCGAATGCGGGTTCCCATGCGGCGCGGATGGGAAAGCCGAAGATCTTCTCGGCAAACTCCATCACCCAGCCCAAGATGTTCATGTAATTCATGAAGGGAATGTAGGACCCGATGATCCTGCAAAGAAAGCTCTCCACGATCAGAAAGAGCAGAATGTAATACCCGTATTTGCTCAAAAAGCGATAGATCGGCCCCCGCCGCTTGTCGATGGCGTCGACGATGCGGAACCCGTCGAGGGGGTAGAGCGGCAGGAGATTGAAGACGCAGAAGCTCAGACTGTACGCATAGAGCAGATAGAGAAGATAGGTGAGAAAGCTCGTCAGAAACGGGATCGCAGGCATGAAATTGAGCACGACAAGGAAGAGCGGATAGAGCAGGAAGGCCATGAGATAGTTCATGATCACCCCCGCTGCCGCCGTGAGGCCAAGTCCCAAGCGGTACTTTTTGAAGTTGGCGGGGTCGATGGGGACTGGCTTGGCCCAGCCGAACCCGACCAAAGTAAAGCAGATGAGCCCGATGAGATCGAAATGTTTGAGGGGGTTGAGTGTCATGCGGCCCGAAAGTTTGGCCGTCGGATCCCCACAGCGATAGGCAACAAACGCATGCGCAAACTCGTGGCACGTCAGCACAACGACGACCGCGAGAAAACTTGCGAGAAGCTCAATTACCCTATCTACATTGAATCTCATACAGATTTATTATATCAATTTTTGCGCGAAAAAGCAAGAAAAAAGAGGCGGCCTGAACGATCGAAAAAGTCATTTTTTGAGAGAAGATCAAAAAATGAAAAAGACATAACGGTGATTTCTCACCATTATGTCTGACATAGTACTATGCAAAACTGTCAATTCCAGTTTTTCGCCGTCTCTCGGAAGGCGTCCCACCATGTGAAAGCGGGCGCATCCTCCATGGCAACGAGCTTTGTCCGCCCCACTTCGATCCCGTTTGAGAAGAGGACGGCCTCCCCTGCGGCGTCCCCTTTGCCGACGGGCGCCCTCAATCCCTCTACTTTATACTCGACCGAGCAGTCGCCGCTCTCCCCTTTCTTGCCGAAAACAGAGAGCGTCTTTTCGGCGCAGAGCCTCATTTCCCTGACTTTGCTCCCCGCAACGGCCGCTCTTGCTTCAATTTCCTCCCCTGCCTTCAGGACGATACGGTTCTCATACCCGTTGAAGGCCTCGTCGAAGAGCGAAGAGACGATCGCGTTTCGCTTCTTGGAGTTTTCTGCGCCGATGACGACGCTGACGATGCGCATGTCCCCCCGCTTGGCCGTGGCGGCGAGGCAGGAGCCCGCCTCGTTGGTAAATCCTGTCTTTCCCGCGTCACAGCCGTTGTAGAAGCGGACGAGCTTGTTCGTATTCGTCATCAGGATCTTTCTCCCGTCGGGGTGCTCGAAGTCCTCCGTCCAGATCTTCGTGTAGTCAAAGTACTTTTCGTGCTTCAGAAGCTCGCACAGCATGGCGGAGACGTCCTTGGCGCAGGAGTACTGCGGCTCCTTCGGAAGGCCCGTGCAGTTCGCAAAGAGCGTATTTTCCGCGCCGAGTTCCTTGGCGCGTGCGTTCATCTTGTCGATGAAGGCCGTCTCGCTCCCCGCGATGCGCTCGGCGATGGCGACGCAGGAATCGTTCGCAGAGCAGACGGCGATCGATTTCAGGAGCGATTCGACCGTATAGGAGAGCCCTGCGGCGAGAAAGACCTGCGATCCCCCCATGCTCGCGGCATTTTCACTGACCGTGACCGTCTCGCCGTAGTCGAGTTCGCCACGGTCGGCCGCCTCAAACGACAGGAGCAGTGTCATGATCTTGCACATGCTCGCGATCGGGAGACGCTTGGTCTCCTCCTTTGCATAGATGACCGTCCCCGTACCATAGTCGCAGGAGTAGGCCGACTTGCAGTCGGGCTCCGTCTCAAGCGCACGCGCGGTGACGCCGTTTCCCATCATAAAGATCCCCGCCGCAAGAAGCGCGGCGCCGCAAACCATTTTCTTCATACCCCCAGTTTGTGAAGGCATGCGAAAAATACTCTTACAAAATTTTACCTATGGGGTGGAAGAGCGCGAGGAGAAGGATCATCTCGACGAGACAGACGGCGACGACAAGCAACAGCAAAATCAGCGCGTCGCGCAAAAGATCGAGAAAGTCGTTGGCGCAGAAGCGAAAGGAGAAGGCCCGCGCAAAGGCCGTCGTCGCCGCAAAGACGAGGACAGCGTCGAGACAGAGGTGAATGGGTAGGTAGAGCACGCAGACGATCATCCCGCCCGTAAAGCCGTAATAGTCGAAAAAAACGTACAGACAGCCGCCGCAGGTGAAGGCGCGGTAGATGAGAACGGCGATCGGCAGAAGGAGCGCGATCGGGTGAATACTTCCGATCAGGATGAGCAGAAGCAGAAGCGCGCATCCCCCCGCGCGTTGGAGAAAGATGACAAAGACATTCGTATCGGAAAAGCAGATGTCGGTCAGAAAGCCGTCGCAGATGGAGAGATGATAGTCGTAGACCGCGGGCGATGTGACAAAGCACGCCCCGAGGATCAGGAAGACAAGAACGAGGAGCGCAAGAAAGATCAGGGTCTTTTTCCGCGAAAAGACGCTCCCAATAAAGTTCCGCAAAAAAAATCGGTCCATATTCTATGATATGAACCGTTCTTCGCGATGATTCAGTTTACTCTGTCAGCATATTCTCAATTCCGATGCCGTATCCGCGCGTCGGGTCGTTGCGAAAGACGTGGGAAAATATCAATATGTTCTAAATTCTTTTGTGGATATTCTCTCTGATATTTTCTAAAATACCCATCATTTTCCCCTTTGCGAGACCGACATATGCCGCCAAATCAAGTAGATCTGTCTCTGTGGGGTTTGTCTTGCCCAAAACAGTCATTTCGTGCTCGGGTTTATCGGGAGTTCTCGTGATGTCATAAGCGGGAGAAAGGCGATAGCCGCCGAGCGTTTCATCATAGAGGAAGGAGATGTTTTTCCCGTGGTCGTCTTTATTACCGTAGAGAACGTTGAAAGCCATGCGAGCGAATGCCTCATAACGGTCCCTCTTGTCCGCGCAGATGTTCTCAATAACTTGAAAAAGGTGAACATAGTCGAGATTAGGGATCCTGTGCGTCGTCTCGAGGAGAGAAGAGAGCGAAACGACGTGAACTCTCCCCCCCTCTTTGCGGTCGAACCGTTTCGCGCCGAAGTAGCCGCTACACTTCTTTGACGGGAACAGCTTGAATTCATTGACGTCAAGCCCGCACTCTTTCGCCGCCGTATTCGCCTCGTATTCCCGAAGTCCGACATCGGGCGGGTCGATCCTGCACGGGAATTTGACGATCCACTCCTCCCCGTCGATCTTAAGGTGCGCCTTCGGTCGTGCGCCGCCGCTTGAGCCGCCCGCAAGATATAGCCCGTCCAGATCCCCAACGGGCTTTTCCGTATCATTCAAAACGGCGTTCGCCTCCTCCGCAAGCTCTTCCAGATCGAAGCGAGAATCAACTGTTTCAACTGCTTGCGTCGGCTCATAGTTGAGTCCGCCGAGACCGTTTCCGCCAATGAGAGAAAGTTTGGTGAGCGGATTCAACTTTTCATAGTTGACGCCCTTCTTTGCGCACATGCGGCTTACAAGTAATTCCCCCCAACCGTCGGGAAGTGAATCATGAAAGACGCCAAAAAGTCCCCCAAAGTTGTCCTTGCGGTCGATAAAGACGTCTCCCTTGAGCGGCAGAGAGAACGGAGAGATGGAAAAGCCGTCCTTCAGCCATTCGGGATCGTATTGAAAGGCAATTCCCTCGTCCACGACCGCAAGATAGCCCACAAGGCGCCTGTTGTATTTTACCGTTGATTTTTTCACTTCGCCGATCATTTCTTGTACTCCTTCACGCTTAAAATGATCTCGTGCCTGAAGAGTTCTTCAAAGTCGGAAAGGCAGCCGATGGCATTCGCGAGCTTGACGAGGGAACGAAGCGAGATCTCCCCCGTCCGCTCGAATCTTCGGATCGAGGCATAGGATACGCCCGAGCTTTGCGCAAGTGCTTTTTGCGAAAGTTTCCGCTCCTTCCGCCTGTTCTTGAATCGTTCCGTGAGATTGTCGATCGTCGCTTTTTCCGTGAGCGTCGGGACAAAGTCACCAATATCAAAACTTTTCATACCGCTTATATTTTAGCAGATAATTGATAATTTGTCAAGAAATTGCGAAAATATTAGTCATATTTTTTAGCATATTCTCCCTTAAAAGAAAAGATCCTCGTCGGAGGATCTCTTTGCAATTATTGGGATTTTCAATTTTCTATCATCTTCTCGATTCCGATGCCGTATCCGCGCGTCGGGTCGTTGAGAAAGACGTGCGTGACTGCGCCGATGAGCTTTCCATTCTGCACGATGGGACTTCCGCTCATGCCCTGCACGATGCCGCCCGTCTCCGAAATCAGCTTTTCATCTGTCACTTTGATGACGAAATTTTTGTTTTCCCTGTTGTTTTCGTCCACTTTTGCGATGCAGATCTCGTACTTTTGGGGGCAGACGCCGTCGATCGTGGAGTAGATGACTGCCTTTCCGATCGTCGCCTCGCTCAAGGGCGCGATGCCGATCGTCTCGCTGTGAGAAAAGTCGTACTCCCTGTCAAATTTTCCGTAAAGGCCAGTCTTCTTGACCTGCTCGGCGCTTGCGATCTTCTTGTCGTTCAGAAAGAGCCCCCGCAGTTCCCCCGCCTTGCCGCGCTTTCCCTTGTTGACGCCGATGACGCTACAGAGATAGACCTTGGGGTCGGAGATCTCGAGGGATTGATTGTTCTCGTCGCACACGGCGTGGCCCAAAGAGCCGAATTCGAGCGTGTCCTTCTTGATGTAAGTCACCGTTCCGATCCCCGTGAGCGTGTCGCGAATGAGCACGCCGATCTTGTATTTTCCGTTCTTCTTGTCCTTGACGGGTAAAATCTTGACGTCCGCTCTCTCGCCGTCCCGCTTGATCGTGAACCTGATCTCCTTGCCGTCGCAGTTCTCGAGGGCGCGGTTGAGATCGTCGATCGTCCTGATCTGGATGCCGTCGGCGGCGCAGATGAGATCCCCGATTTGGATACCGACCTCGTCTGCGGGACGGTGGATTCCGTCCTCCGCGCAGACTTCGCTCAAGCCGATGACCTCCGTTCCTCCCGCAGAAAGGGAAAATCCCGCCGTCATCCCGCCGAGATAATATTCATCAGAAGCGGCATTTGCCCTGTATGCCGTCCCGCCGAAGAGCATAAGGGCGGCAAAGAGCGCAAAAGCCGCGAAAAAAAATTTCAGCTTGCGCATGAAAACCTCCGTTTGGAGATTATTTTGCGTAAGCTGATGTGTTCTATTCGGTCAGAATCTTCCCATCAGAGGGATTTTTTGTAACCTTCGGCCTCCCTCATGAGTTCTTCCGCATGGCGGAGCGCGACCTCTCCCGTATCGCCGCCGATGAGGCGGGCGATCTCCCCCGTCCTCGCTTCGCCCGAGAGAAGGGTGATGTGCGTGAGCGTCCTGCCCTCCTGCTCCGACTTCTCGATGAGAAAATTCCTGTCGGCAAAGGCCGCGATGCGGGCAAGGTGGGACACGGCGATGATCTGCGTATTTTTGGCGATCCTGCAGAACTTTTCGCCGACCGCCTTGGCCGTCTTTCCGCCGATCCCCGCGTCAATTTCGTCAAAAATGTACGTCCCGATCCCGCCGACCGCGGACATCTGCGCCTTGATCGCGAGCATGAAGCGGGACATTTCGCCGCCGCTGATGATCTTGCCGAGTTCCTTCAAGGGCTCGCCCTTGTTGGCCGAGAAGAGGAATGTGGCGCCGCCCAGCCCCTCCGAGGTCGCCTTCCCGACGTCCTCGCGGGTATAATCGGAAAATTCTATGGTAAAATTTGCCGAGGCGATGTTGAGTTCGGAGAGTTCGCGCGTGACATTGCCGCAAAAAGCGGCGGCCGCGGTCTTTCTCGCTTCGGTGAGCTTCATGCACGCGGCGAAGAGCTTGTCCTCGACCTTGCCGAGCTCCTCTGTCAATTCTTCGTACCGCTCCGCGCTGTTTTCGAGGAGGGAAACCTCCTCCCTCGCCCTTTCAAGATAGTCGAGGGCCGAAGAAATGCTGCCGCCGTACTTTTTCTTGACGATCTTGAGTTCGTCGAGCCGATTCTCGACCCGCTCGGCCTCCCTTTCGTCCACGTCGAGCGCGTCGAGCTCCCCCTCGACCTCCCCGCCGATGTCCTCGAGTTCCGCGGCCGCACTGTCGAGCCGTTCGGCAAGGGCGGCGTAACTCTCGGCATACTTTGCGACGGAGCGAAGAGCGCGGGCGGCCCCGCGGACCGAATCGGTACAGCCGCCGTCAGAGAGAAGGAACTCCCTCGATTCGGACAGGCCGTCCTTGATCTTCTCGGCGTTGCGGAATTTCTCCCGCGCGGCAAGAAGAGCCTCCTCTTCCCCCTCCTTGAGTTCGGTCCGCTCGAGTTCGTCGATCTGAAACCGAAGCACGTCGAGCCGCCTGCTCCGCTCCCCTTCGTCCCCGCCGAGGCGTTTCAGGTCCTCGAGAATGGCCTTTCTCTCCGAAAGACGGGCGCGGACAGTCTCCTTCGCGGCCGCCGCAGGCTCCCCTGCGACTGAGTCGAGAAGTCGGAGCTGGTTTGCTTCCTTCAATAAATAGAAATGCTCGCTCTGCCCGTGGACGTCCACGAGGAGCGAGGTAATGCGCCTGAGCATGGCCGCCGTGACGGGACAGCCGTTCAGTTTTAAGGTCCCCTTTCCCTCGGCGGTGAGTTTCCGCGTGATGACGACGGAATCCTCCGCTTCAATGTCGAGCTCATTCAAGATCGCCGCGACGGCGGGATCCTGAAAGGAAAATTCGGCGCTGACGAGACATTCCCGCTCGCCGTAGCGCACCATGCCCTTGTCGGCCTTTGCGCCGAGAACAAAATCGATGCACTCTAAAATCACCGATTTTCCCGCGCCCGTTTCCCCCGAAAGAACGTTCAGCCCCTCGGAGAACTCCAAATCGGCCCTCTCAATGAGCGCGACATTGCGGATGGTGAGACTTTTCAGCATGGATCAGCCTTTGATGATGGCGTTGAGGCGTTCGGTGACGACCTTGGTCTCATCGTTGTTTTCACAGACGACGAACACGGTATCGTCTCCCGAAATGCAGCCGACGACCTCTCTGTACTCGAGACGGTCGATGACGACGCCCGCGTTCGAGCCGTTGCCGTTGAGAGTCTTGATGACGATGAGATTGCCCACGGGGCGAATGGCGACGACGCAGGTCTGGAAAAGGGAACGCATTCTGTCCGAAAGTCCGCTCTCCTGCTCGGTCATCGAAGCATAGCGGAAGCGCTTGTTGATGCCTTTGACTTTGAAGAGATGAAGCTCTTTGATGTCGCGCGATACGGTCGCCTGCGTCACGGAAAAATTGTGTGCGGCGAGCTGTTCACAGAGTTCTTCCTGCGTCTCGATCTCCATCTGGTCGATGATCTCGAGAATTTTTGCATGTCTTGCGTTTCTTAACATTTTTTTATCCTACCCTATCAGATTTTATTTATTTTCTCCGTAATTCGGAGGAGATACCCTCTCTTGTCCCTCGTCAGAAAGGACGCTTTGCGCTCCGATCTCCGCACGCGGACCTCGTCCTCGACGCAGCCGAGAAACTTTCCGTCGCCATAGAGCAGGAGACAGTGTCCCTCGCCGACCGTAAAGGAAAGGGTCGCGGAGGAAGCATAGACGATGGGACGGCTCTTCATCGAAAAAGCGCAGATCGGCGTGAGAATGAATGCCTCGCACTCGGGCGACAGGATGCTCCCCCCTGCGGAGAGAGAGTAAGCGGTCGAACCCGTGGGCGTTGCCACGATGATGCCGTCGGCTGTGATCTCGCCCGCGTCGCTCCCGTCGATCGAGACGCCGATCCTGATGACTTTGTTGTCGTCCTCGGGCGCAACGGCGCGAAGCATGGAACATTCGTTGAGGCAGACGGTTGTCCTGCCGTTCAGCTCGACCTCGAGCATGGCGCGATCCATGCGCTCACAGCTGTCGGAGAGGACAAAATCGAGCGCCGCCTCCCTTTCCTCCCGTCCGAACTCGGTCAGAAAGCCGATGTGACCGTAGTTGACGCCGACGAGCGGGATCCCAACCTCCGCCGCACGGCGCGCGGCACGGAGGACTGTCCCGTCTCCGCCGAGCACGACGAGCCTGTCGACGCCCGCGATCTCCTCTTCCTGCATAAAAATCACGGCATCTGCACCGCGGCCGATGAGCTCGCTTCGGAAAGACTCCGCAGAAGAGAGCTCTACCTGATTCGCATTAAAGTAGATACCGATTCTCATACCAAGCTCTATTATAGTACATTTGCCGCATATTGGCAAGCATTTTATGAATAAATGTATGCGATTTTTTTGGAAAATTTTTCCCTAATTGCGGTCAGGATCCACAGACAGCTCCAAAAATCGTCCCCTGTCCACCGAAAAACCGCTCTTATCGAGAAAGATCACATATTCAACATTCTTCTTCGGACGGATCGGCGCATTCACGATGTCCCGCACGGAGAGGCCAAGCCCGACGGCAAAATCGTAAAAATCGGACAGCAATTCGGCATGGCGGCACACGGGCAGGATGCCGCTCTTTCCGAGCCCCCTCCCGCCGCATTCAAACTGCGGTTTGAAGAGGACAAACGCCCTTCCCTCCTCGCAGAGGACCGAAGAAAGGGCGGGAAGAATGAGACGGAGGGAGATGAAGCTCAAATCGGCCGTCACGACGTCGATCTTCTCGGGAAAAGAGGCGCGGGTGAGGTATCGCGCATTCGTCTCGTCCATAACGATGACGCGCGGATCGGACGCGAGGCGGGGATCGAGCTGGCTCTTTCCAACGTCCACACAGTAGACCTTTTTGGCGCCGTGTTGCAGAAGACAGTCGCAGAATCCGCCCGTGCTCGCCCCCAAATCGGCTGCGACTGCCCCCTCGACGGAAGCACGGAAGCAGGAGAGCGCCCTCTCGAGCTTGAAACCGCCGTTGGAGACAAAGCCGACCTCCTCGGAGAGGAAGACAAACGCCTCATCCCCGCTGACGTCGTCCTTGGGCGAGACGGGAAGGCCGTTACGCAAAACAAGCCCCCGCGAGAGGGCCTGCTGTGCCTTTGTACGGGAGCCGAATTTCTCCGAAAAAAACTTATCGGCGCGCATACTTCACGATCTCCCCGACGATCTTTTCCCTTCCGAGACCGAATTTTTCCATAAGCGAAGTCACTTCGCCATGCGGCAGGAAGGCGTCATCGTAGCCGAAGGTCAGGACGGTCTTGCCGCTGTTGCGGTAAAAGTCGGAGATCGCCGAACCCAGTCCGCCGATCTTCACATTGTCCTCGAGCGTCACGACAAGACTTTCCCCCCGCGAGGCGAGAAGTCCCCTGTCGAGCGGCTTCAGAAAGCGCGCATTGACGATGGTCAAGTCCATGCCGAACCTTTCGACCAACTCCTCCCTGACGGAGGAGGCGAGGCGAAGGCATCGTTCCCCCGCGGCAAACAATACTATGTCAGACAAAGTACTGTGCAAAACTTCAAATTTCCCGATTTCGACGTCGCACGCCTCCCCTTCTGTGCCCTCACGGGGATAGCGAATGGCGAGCGGGTGAGAAAAGTCCGCGCTCAAGGCGAGCATTTTGCGGAATTCTGCTATATTTTTTGGGATCGCGACGGTCAGATTCGGGATAAAGGAGAGATAGGAGAGGTCGAAGACGCCCTGATGGGTCTCCCCGTCCGCGCCCGACGCCCCCGCCCTGTCGATGCAGAACGTCACGGGCAGATCCTGCCCGCAGACGTCGTGAATGATCTCATCGAAAGCCCTCTGCAGGAAGGTCGAATAGATGGCGTAGTAGGGTTTGAGCCCCTGCGAGGCGAGCGCGGCGCAGAGAACAGAGGCGTGCTCCTCGCAGATGCCGACGTCAAAGGAGCGGTCGGGAAATTCCTCAAAGAATCCCCGAAGCCCCAAACTGTCAGTCATGGCCGCCGTCACGGCGACGATCTTTTCGTTCCCCCTCGCGAGGCGGGAAAGTTCTTCCCCGAGCGCGGAAGAGTACTCTTTTGTCGCCGTTTTTGGGCTTAAACCGTGCGTCTCCATGGGCGCGTGCTCCGTGAACGGGTAGCCGTGCCCCTTCTGCGTGACGACGTGAAGGAGAACGGTCTCCTCCTCCATGGCCTCCTTTGCCCGCTCGAGCGCGGGGAGAAGTTCCCCGAGATCGTTTCCGTTGACGCTCCCCATGTAGCGAAGCCCGAAGCGTTCAAAGAGCGCGACATCCTCCGCGGAATGCTCCCCTTTCATGCGCTCCAGCGCCTCATGGAGGCCGCCGACCGTGGGAGAGATCGACATACCGTTGTCGTTCAAAATGATGAGGACCTTGGTATGTAGGATCTTCAGGCTGTTGAGGGCCTCATAGATGAGCCCGTTCTGGAAGGAACCGTCGCCGACGAGGGCGATCACGCGGAAATCCTCCCCCTTCAGATCCCTCGCCTTGGCGATGCCGAGGCAGGCCGAGAGCGCCGTGCCCGCATGGCCCGTGTCGTAGCAGTCATATTCGCTCTCGCTCCGCTTGGGAAAGCCCGAGAGCCCCCCTTCCCGCCGCAGGGTATGGAACCTTTCGGCCCTGCCCGAGAGAAGTTTGTGGGTATAGCACTGGTGTCCGACGTCGAAGACGAGCTTATCCTTCGGAAAGTCGAAGACGCGGTGAAGGCCGACCGTGAGTTCCACGGCCCCGAGATTGGACGAAAGGTGGCCGCCGCAGACAGAGACGGTCTCATAGATTTCCCGCCTCAACTCGTCGCAGAGGCCCTTGAGCTGTTGTATGGAGGCGGATTTGACCGCCCCTTCCGAAATTTTCATCATGGTTCAGTGATCCCTGTTCCGTGCGAGCAAAACGATCCCCTCGAGAAATTCTCTCTCGGGCGAGAAGGCCTTCAGGGCGCAGAGGCACTTCTCCGCATACTCGTCCGCAAGTTTCTCGGACGCCTCCATGCCGAACACGCGCACGCAGGTGAGTTTCTCCTCCAATTTATCCTTGCCAAGGGTCTTGCCCATGCGTTCGGCGGCGCCCTTTTCGTCCAAAATATCGTCGGTGAGCTGAAACAGGATGCCCAAATTTTTGCCGAACGCCGTCCCCGCCCCGACGTCGCCGCCTGCGAGGATGGCCGCCATTTCCACGGGCGCGGAGATGAGGCGGCCCGTCTTGTTTTCGTAGATGAAAAACAGTTCCTCCGCGCCGCCGCGCTTGCCCGACCAGAGCAGATCTGCCGACTGGCCCGCGATCATGCCGTTCGGCCCGCAGGCGTCGCACAGCCTCTTCGCGGCGAGAAGATGGCTCTCCCCCCGCTCGGCGGCCCTGAAACAGAGCGCAAAGGCGAGACTCAACAGCGCGTCCCCCGCGAGAATGGCGTTGGCCTCGCCGAAAACTTTATGATTGGACGGCTTTCCGCGCCTGAAATCGTCGTTATCCATGGCGGGAAGGTCATCGTGAATGAGCGAATAGGTGTGCACGCATTCGAGCGCGGCCGCAAGTTCTTTTTCCTTCAGATAATCGTACCCGAGCGCGTGCAATGCGGCATAAAAAAGAACGGGGCGGAAACGTTTCCCTCCCGCGAGGAGAGAATACCGCATGCTTTCCCCGAGAATGGACGGCGAAAACGTCATTTCCTCGGCCGCCGCGGCGAGCGCGCCCTCCACTGCCGTGAGATATTCGTTGTATTGCTCCGTAAAATTCATTTCGATCTTCTTTCCGCTGCGTCGACGGTATTTGATAAGAGCATGGCGACCGTCATCGGTCCGACGCCGCCGGGAACGGGCGTGATCAGGGAGGCCTTCTCCTTGACGCTTTCAAAATCGACGTCGCCGCAGAGTTTTCCCTCCCCGTCCCTGTTCATGCCGACGTCGATGACGACAGCGCCCTCTTTGACCATGTCCGCCGTGATGAGTTTGGGCTTGCCCACGGCGGAGACCAAGATATCCGCACCCGCGCAGATGCCCTTGAGGTCCTGTGTGCGGGAGTGGCAGACGGTCACCGTGGCGTCGGCGTTCAGGAGAAGCAGAGCCATGGGACGGCCGACGATGTTGCTCCTGCCGACCACGACGGCGTGTTTACCGCAGATCTCCACATGATAGCGGCGGAGAAGTTCCATGACGCCGCGCGGCGTGCAGGCGGCCGTTCCGTTTCGATGCAGGGCGATCTCGCCGATATTTTGCGCCGAAAAGCCATCAACGTCCTTCTCCTTCGGGATCTTCGCGAGAAGTTTCTCCTCGTCGAAATGTGCGGGCAACGGAAGTTGAAGCAAAATGCCGTCGACTGCGCCGTCCGCTGCGAGGGTCTCGAGGAGGGTTTCGGCCTCGGCCTCTGTGGTCTCGGCGGGGAGCGCATGCACGAAGGATGCGATCCCGACTTCCTCGCAAGCCCTGACTTTGTTGCGTATGTAGACTTTGGACGCGGGATCGTCGCCGATACAGACGACGGCAAGCCCGATCCTCCTGCCGTTTTTCTCCTCAAAGGCCGTCGCCCGCCCCTTCAGTTCCAGTCGGATCTCCGCGGCCGTCTTTTTCCCGTCGATGAGCGTCATGCGTTGATGATCCCCCCCAAAACGCCGTTCACAAAGTCCGTGGAGGTCTCGGAAGAGTACTTCCGCGCGAGATTTGTCGCCTCATTCACCGAGACGACAGGCGGAATGTCGTCAAAGTACGCGATCTCCGCGAGCGCAACGAGCATGATGGCCCTGTCGGCGGGATAGATGCGGTGGTCGGGGTATTGCGTCGTCCTCTCGGCAATGCGGCCGTTCAGCTCCTCCCTGTGCTCACGCACACAGCCGACAAGGGCCTCGGCAAAGGAGATATCCTCCTCTGTCAGGCGATCGTGGCGATAGACAGAACGGCGAAAGGCTTCGTCGTTCTCGTTGAACTGTTCTGCAAATACGATCTTAAAAGCCGCCTCTCTGGCCAAACTTCTCATGGATCTCTCCCATAGCAAGATTTCCCCCTACTGCATGGAGGGGGAAACCGTCAATTATTTTTTGCCGTATCCTCTGCGCCGTCCTGCTCGGCGGGAGCTTCATGCTGTACCGCCTCGGGAAAGATCACGCTCTGTACATGGACGTCGACCTTTGCGATCTTGTATTTGGTCATGGACTCGACCATCTGCTTGATGTTCTGCTGAATGCGATAGGCGAGCTCGGGCACCTTGTATCCGTAGTGCGCGATGACGGAAATGTCGACAAAGATGCCCTCCTTCTCGAAGCAGAGTTTGATGCCCTTGCTCTTGGAGGGAACGAGCTCGATGCCCTCCGTCTCCTGAAGGCTCATTGCGACGATCCCGCTCACAATGTCGGAATTGTAGGTGATTTTCCCCTTCTGACCGTTCGGGTTATACTTGATGCTTGCCATAATTACTCCTTTGAAGTACATTATAGCACATCTTTTCGGAATTTACCACTGTTTTTTCTTAACTTTCCGCATAAACAGGCATAATAATTACATTTCCGTTGCGGACGTTGTATTCAACCTCGAGCGCATAGAAGATCTTGGTGATGTTGTCCTCGGTGAGTTCGTTGGAATTGACGAAGACGTTGATGTTGTTCGCGTCGGTGATGGTGATCGCCGCATCCGAGAAGCCGATGGCCTTGACGATGGATTCAAGGACAAGTTCATCCTCCATGAGGGAGACGAGTTCCTGCTTTCTCGCGACCGCGCTCGCGTACTCCTCGGTGTCCTTTGCGTACGTCTCGATGATGCTGTCGAGCTGGACGAATTCCTCGCTTCTCGTGGAACTGCGCCTGTCTCTGTACGTCGTGAAGTAGGTTGCTTTGACGGTAGCGCTGCCGTCGACGGCGGCGTTCTGTGTGCCCGCGAGGACGAAGTTGATGACGGCAACAACGGCGAGCAACACGACAAGAGTGGACATAATTGCAATCTTTTTGGCGTTGGACATGGTTTTATCTCCTTTTTACAATAGAATCCTTACTTTGCGGGATAGACGAGAATGTCCCTCGTCCTGAGGTCAAGCGCGCTTGCGGCGATCTCCATCAGCCGCGTCCGCGTCAGAATGCCGTCCTCTCCCTTAAAAACGACGACAGCGCTCACGGGCACCCCGTCCTTTTCGGTGATCATCACGGTCGCCGACTTGACCCCCTCGATCTCGCCGAGCAAAATGCTCAACCGCTTCTCCTCCTCCGTCGCGGTGTAGGCCGTCTTTTCCTGCCTGAAGAAGACGAAATAGACGAGGATCAGGAGAAGCAGTGCGGCCGCGCCGATGAGGACGATACGGAAGATCTTGTTTTTGAAGAGTTCTTTGAGTTTCATCTGACCTCCGTCATGCAACCGTAGCGAGCATAGAGGCTCTCGGCGATCGAGGACAATATATCTATATGAGTTTCCTCCCCGTTTATTCCGAAATCAGTCACACAAACTGTGATTTTTTCATAGGATAAATTTTCGGGGGAGCGAAGGAGCTCCACCTCCGCCGTCACGCCGTATTCCTCCTTCAGGGAGGCGGCGACCGTCTCGGCTTCGGAGCGGGAAAGCATCGACGAATAGGCAGAGAGATACCCCTCGTCGAGCCCGATCTCCGCGTCTGAAAGGACCGTTTCGGGCGATTTGATGAGCTTCACAAAGGGCGCAATGAGCACGACGAAGATGAAAAGTCGGGTCATTCCCTTGACGAATTTGCCCATTTTCCCGCTCGGGGCGATGATGGAGATGACCGCAGAGATCAGAATGACCCCCGCGATGCTCAAGATGTACGCGCCCATCAGAAGAATACCCCCGTGGAGCAGACGAGCAAAAGAATGGAGAGGAAATAGAGAAAGGCGATGGACAGGAGCCCCGCGAGGAAGTACCCGCAGTCCCCCGCGAGGCGGGAAAGGAAGGCGGAGATCTTCCCCCCGACGGGTTCGGTCGCCGCGGCCGACACGCGCAGAAAGATCTGAAAGACGGCAAAGAGCAGGACGGGACGGAGGATCGTGCCGAAGAGCAGAAACACGGCAAAGGAGCCGAGGGCGTTTTTGATGAGCGAACTGCCCGCGATGAGGAGCTCGACCCCGCCCGAGAGGAAGCCGCCGACGAGCGGAATAGAGCCTGAGATCACATATTTTGCGGCCTTGAGCGAGATGCCGTCGTACTGGGACGCCGCGATGCCCTGCACGGTCAAAACGACCGAAAACAGCCCCAAAACAAGGCCGATGAGCCACTTATTGACGCTCTTGAAGAGCTCGCCGAGCTTCTCCGTCCTCACATCGTCCGTGAGATCCCCCACAAAGGCGAGGACGATGATGACGAGCGAGGACGGGAGGACAATGGACGTAAACAGCTCGCAGATGCCCCCGCTCATGAACGCGACCGCGGGACGGAAGATGCCCACGGAGACCGCGCCCCCGCTCGCGGCCATGAGGGTCAGAAGGAGCGGATAGATGAGTTCCATCTGCTTCTGCATGGCAAAAATTGCCGAAAACCCCGCGTCGAGCACCCCTATGAGGCAGGCAAGCACCGTCGCGCCCACCGAAAGGTAGCATACAAAGTGTATTATGTCTGACATAGTACTCTGCAAAAGGTCACTTTTCGCAGAGTTTAAGATGCCGCAGAGGAGCGTAACGGCGAGAATGACCGCGAAGGCGGGAAGCATGATCTTCCCCTCGTCCCAGATGAGCGCGAACACCGCCTCCGCGAGGGAGCTGTAGTCGAGCGAGAAATCCCCCGTGATGACGCTCATGAGTTTGTCCTTGATGGAGACGCCGCGAAAGGCGGAGAGCGTATCGAGGTAGTTTTGCAGTTCCTCCGTGTCGAGGGTGCCGATGAGTTCCTTGATGTCGTCATCAAGCTCCTGCCTCGCCTCGTCCTCCGCCCTTCCCCCGCTCGCCCTCGCGCTCTTTGTCTCTCCCGACATGCAAAGACAGGCGAGAAAGAGCAGGGCGAACAGGATCCCGACGAGGAGCAGAGCCCTCTTTTTTCCGCACTTTCGTCTCTCTTTCATGCGATATACCCTAAAAGCTGTTTGATGAGCGCAAGGACACTCTCCAAGATGGGAATGGCGAGAATGAGAATGACCACCTTTCCGCAGAAGATCAGCTTGTCCGCGACAGAATTTTGCCCGAAATCGTTCAGAATGCCCGCGCTAAACTCAACGAGATACCCGATCCCGACCATTTTGAGGAGCGTTTTGACGAGGACGGAGTCGATGCCCGTCTCGCTTGCGATCTCGCCGAAGATCGAAATGCTCCCCCGAAACAGCTCAAAGACGAACAGCAGGAGAATGATCGACCCCGCGACGGTGACGGCAAAGGCGAGCTCAGGCTTGGTCCCCTTCAGGATCAGGGCGGCGACGGCGGTCACAAAGGCGATCCCGACGAGCTGAAAGATCTGCATTTCAGTACACTCCGAAGATGCTCTGAATGGTGTCGAAGAGGTCGCCGATCATGGTCACGGCCACGGTCAGGGCGATGACAAGCCCCACGATAGAGACGACCGTGGAGATGTCGTCGCGGTCGGACTTTTTCAGCACCTGACAGACGACGGTTATGATGATGCCGATGGCAGCAAGTTTGAAGATGATCGAGATATCCAGTGTCATACGATGAGAATGACGAACGCAAGCCCCGCCAGAAGGCCGAGTTTCACATACAGGCCGCCCCTGTCCTTCGCCTCCTTTTCGCTCTCCGCCTTCTTGTCGCCGAGGGCGCTCTTCTTGGCCGAAAAATAGTTCTTCTGCGAGTTGGAATCCCCCGCGCCGAGCATTTGGAGGTAATCGGCGCAGTCCTTTCTCTCCTGCTCGGTGAGATATTGAAGTTTGACGTCCCCTCTTCGCTCGAGGAGGGCATAAAAGTCCCCGCCCTCGCCGACTTCGTTGATGAGTTCGCGCAACGTGCGCCGCGCGTAAGTCAGTTCGTTGAGGTATCTCTCGTTGAAGGCCGACATCTGGGCGAAAAATTTCCTGCGCGCCCTGTATTTTCCCGCCGCGAGGTAGCCGAGGAAGGTGCAGAAGGCCACGATGAGGGCGCAGAGAAGCAATTTAATCCACACAGGAACCCTCCCTATCGAGGATCTGACCGACTTTTCCCAGTCCGTCGAGGAGCACATAGCGGTCAAAGAGCTTCTCGTGGACGTCTTCGAACGACTTCAGATGCGCCGAGGCGAAGACGACGATCCCACCCTCGACCGCCCTTCTCACTGCCGCATAGTCGACAGAAAGAAGTTCGTCTGTGACGATGATGTCGGGCCGCATGGCGCGGATCCCCGCGGTGAAGGCGGTCAGCTTGTCCGCATAGCAGATGACGTCGGCCGTGGGGCCGAGGCCGCCCGCTGAAAGCTCCCCGCGCTCGTCGCTCACGAGGACATTCAGGGAAGTCCGCTCGCACACGAGACGGCACAGATCCCGCAGAATGGTCGTCTTTCCCTCCCCCGGAGGAGAGAGAATGAGGACGGAGCACAGCCCTTCCCGAAAACAGCGGCCGTAGATCTCCGCGGCGCAGTCCTTCACTGCATGCGGCACGCGAATACAGAGCGAGGTGATGTGGTGGAGGGAGAGGACTTTTTCCCCGTCATAGACGTACGTCCCCGCGATCCCGATGCGCTCCCCCTCCGCGCCCGTCAGAAAACCCTGCCGAAGCTGATTTTCCACCGCATAGACAGACCGTCCGCTCGCCGAGAGAATGATCTCCCCGATCTCCTCGGCCGTGGGAAGGAGGGCGGCGTCCCTGCCGCACACCCCCTTTTCGCCGAGATAGCGAAACTCCCCCGCAAGATTTGCGCGGAGAGGCTTTTCGGCCCGCACACGGAGCTCATAGAGAAGATTGAGATTGACATGCCGCACGGCGCTCTCCAGCCGAGGCGGAAGGAAATCGAGCATTTGCTCTATTCTATGGGACAAGGGGGCAAATTATGTTTTGCGCGCAACAAAAAAAGACCCCGCAGGGTCTACGAGGTTTTTTTCACTTTTCAAGATATTTCTTCAGGATCTCGAAGAGGTCGTCCGAGATGACGTGCTCCACGCGGCAGGCGTTCTCCTCGGCGAGCTCCCTATCCGCGCCCATGTGCATGAAGACCTCGGTGAAGACGCGATGTTTCTCATAGACGTCCTCGGCCTTCTTCTTGCCCTTGGCGGTCAAAGTGATCTCCCCGCTCGGGTCGATCTCAATGAGGCCGTCCCTCTGAAGAAGGTTGACCGCACGGGAGACGCTCGACTTCGCGTAGCCGCGTTCCTCGACGATGTCCACGGAGCGGACGGAGGCGCGCTTCGCACGCAGAAGCAAGATCGTCTCAAGATACATCTCCTGCGATTCGTGCGTCTTCATACAATCACCTCGTGTTTTTCTTTCATTATACGATAAAATATATCATTTGTAAAGAGAAAAAAGAATTTTTCACCCAAATTTTTTCAACAAAATGGAATCTATGCTCCGAAACATTCCCCGCTCAATGCACTATGCCCACGCTTTGCAGGTAGTTCAAAAGCCCGCCGCAGGCCTCGAGAATGTCGCGGTAGGTGTCGTCGAAGTTCCCCGTGTACCACGGGTCGGCGATCGGGCGGGGACGGGGCGAGAAATCGAGGAAGAGACGGACCTTCGCGGCGTTCTTCTTTCCGACGATATCCCTCATGTCCTCCACGTTCCATTGGTCCATGCCGATGAGGAGATCGAACCTGTCTCCGTCCTCGGCGGTCATGAGCCGCGCGGTGTGCGGAATGAGCGGGATCCCCTTCCTTCGCAAAATGTCCACCGTCCCGCGGTGCGGCGAACAGCCGAGCGCGTCCGTATGGGCCGCGGCAGAGGCGATCTCCACCTGACCGCCGTACCCCGCCCTGTCGATAATGTAGCTGAAAACGCTCTCGGCCATCGGGGAGCGGCAGATGTTTCCGTGACAAACAAACAAAATTCTGTACATGAAGTGTCCAAATTTTTCAAAATATTTGTATTTTAGTTTAATTCGCTTTACGATAATGAAAATTTTTTCAAATTTTTCTGTGAGATTTGAAAAAATTTACATAAAAAGTATTGCAAATTTTCAAACAAAGTGTTATAATGTAGACATGAAAATTTTTTCAGAGAGACTCTTGGAGCTCAGAAAGGAGCGTGGTCTGTCGCAGGCCACCATTGCAAGAGATTTGAGCGTTAGCCTTGGGATCGTGTGCTATTGGGAACGCAACAAGAGCGACCCTACCGCATCGAATATCGCCAAGCTCGCCCGCTACTTCAATGTAACGAGCGACTATCTGCTCGGTCTCGCCGAATGATTTTTTCACCTTTGGAGATTGTTTCGCCGTCCGTTGACGCCTTTTCACCGAGAAAAAATCCGAACCATCCGCCCGCAGGGGGCGGATTTTTTTATGCGCCGAGACCCTCTATCTCTGCCCGCTCTTCCTCGGTCAGATACACCGAGAGCGAGCGCAGACGCACGAGCCTTTCGGCCGCCCCCGCTTCGTCCCCCGCCTCCTTCAGATAATAATATTGGAGAAGCAGAAGGGCGTGGAACGCGGGCAGATCCTCCCGCACGACGGGCGCGGAGAAGAGAAGATCTCTGTCGATGTCCGAATAGGTCCCCCTCTGCAGGATCCCCTGCGCGGTGAGAACGCGGAGCATGACCTCTTCCTCGGGAGCGCGGCGAAGAAGGCCGAGAAGGACGGCGCCGTCCGTCTTTCCTGCGGGAAGTTCGGCGGGATAGAGCGCGATCAGGCCTTCATAGAGGATAAAGATCGACATCAGCGCCCCGAACAGCCATCCGATATGATACGGCAGCAGAAAATAGAGCGCGAGAAAGATCACGCCGACAAGACAGCAGAGGAGCGGTCCGCCCAAGGCGAATGCGAACGTCTTTGCCCGCACATGCGCCCCATTCCTCGGGATCATCTCCGTCTCGCCCGCGCAATCGGGGTTGACAAGTTTGACCTTTCCGCCCGCGATCCTCAAATAGGACAGCGTGACGCCGACAAATTTCATGCCTGCGATCCAGCCGAAGAGCAAATGCCCGACTTCATGGACAGCGGCGGGAATGCGGAGGACGACGGCGGCGAGGAAGGCCAGCCAAATGAGCCATTCCGCCGTGCCGAACGGTCTCGGGACCGTAAAGACCACAAGAAGAATGACGCCCGCAAACATTGCAAGCCAGAGGAACGTGCTCACCACAGAATATAGAATTCTTTTCGCCTTTCCGCTCATATCAGTCCCTTGAGGGCGAGATAGCCCTCCAAATTGTCCCTGTCGGAAAATCTGACCTCGGCAAGGTCCATCTTCTCCATGATCTTTTCGAGCAAAACCGCCGCGCCGCCGAGAATGTCCGCCCGCGACGGGTCCATTCCCTTCAGTTTTCTCCTCTCCTCCAAGGGCATGGAAAACAGCTTTCGCGCAGTCTCGGCGACCCACTCCCTCCCGAGAAGGGCGTCCTGAAGACGTTCGGGATCATAGCGCGTGAGCTGCAGTTTCAAGCCCGCAAGCGTGGCCGCCGTGCCTCCGACGGCATAGAAAAGGCCTCCCTCCGCGCGCGGAAGGCAGGAAATTTCTCCCTCGACGCGGGTAAGAATTTTCTCCATGTCCTCGCCGCAGGCGTCGAAGAGGCGGACTGCGCCGACGTCGAGACTGCGGGAAAAGATCGTTTTTCCGCCCTTGACGAGGCAAATTTCCGTACTCGCGCCGCCGATATCGACGATCCCGCCGTCCCTGTCCCCCAATGCGCCGAGGACGGCAAGGCGGGCTTCATCCTGCCCCGAGACGACGTCAACGCCGACGCCGCAGAGAGCTTTGACCCTCTCGCAGAATTCTCCCCCGTTGGAGGCCGTTCGGACGGCGGCCGTCGCAAAGGCCATGACTTCGGCCCCTGCTGCCCTCCCTTCCTCTGCAAGATCGCGAACGGCAAGGGCCGTCCGCTCTATCGCGTCGGGGGAAAGGACGCCCCTCCCCTCGAGCCCTCTGCCGAGGCGGGTGGTCAGAATTTTCTTATATAAAGTTTTTCCGTCCGCCCACAGCATGAGGCGAACGGAATTTGAACCGATATCGATGACGGCACAGTTCACTTTTTCTTCCATCCTTGCATGACTGCACGCCAATAGAGCGCATCACCCGTCAGATATTCGTCGAGGATGCCCTCCTGATTTTCGATCTTCTGATTGTATTCCTCAATGGTCCTGTCGAGCTCCCTGCGTTCGGCTCCGAGGACGCCCATCTGGGCGAACTGGATGATGAGGACGACCAACAGAAACACGAGCACAAGGACGCCCGCGACCGTTGCGCCGACGGCGATCCTCCGATTTTTAGCTTGTTTTTCCTCTCTGACTTCCTCTTCCATGTCTCGGTTTCCTCTTCCGTACTCTGCTATTGGTTTTATTATACAACTTTCCAGACAAAAAAGCAATGATTTTATGGAAACTTTTCAAATAGAGGAAAAGCCCGAGGAGCAACCCGAGCAAATGGAAAAATCTGATGGACGGAAGGCCGAGACAGACGGCCGAAAACAGATAAAATGCCCCAAAACAGAGGCAAAAGAGAAAATCACAGACAAAGCGGAGCCACTTTTTGCGGCAAAGATCGCGGGGCAGAAAGAAGACGTCGTAGATCACGCCGCCGAGAACGCCGATGAAGACACAGATGAGAAAGACGCGCGATCCGCTCATTTCAGGAGGCGGGACAGAAATTTCCCCTGCTGGCCGAACTTCACGAGAGTGACTTCCCCGCTTGCCGCGAAGTTCCCGCTCCCCTCCGAGAAAGTGAGGACCTTGAGTTTGCTCCCCTCGATCTTCACCCGCTTGCCGTTGACGGTGAGAAGAATGGACGTCTCCGAAAAGGCGTCAACGCTCGTAACGCCGCTCATCGTGATCTTTCTTTGCTGTTCGATAGTGAGAACGCTTTCTTTGATCTCTTCACGCATGGTAAAATATATGAAAGGACATCAGATTTCATGCCAAAAAGCGGCGGGACAGCCCCGCCGCTCTTCGAGAAAAGCTATATTATGTCTGACATAGTACTATGTTAATCGCCTAATTTCGCCTTTGCGCGTGCCTTTGCGCGGAGTTCGCTGTCCAAAATCCGCTTGCGAATGCGAACGCTCAACGGCGTGATCTCGAGGAGTTCATCGTCGGCGATGAATTCGAGGGCCTCCTCGAGGGAGAGTTTTCTCGGCGTGATGAGGCGGAGGGCGTCGTCCGAATTGGACGAGCGCGTATTGGTGAGGTGCTTCTGCTTGCAGACATTGACGTTGATATCCTCATCCTTGGGGGAATACCCCACGACCATACCCTCATAGACTTGCGTCCCGGGGCCGATAAACAGCGGTCCCCTGCCCTGCGCATTGAAGAGGCCGTACGTGACAGCTTCGCCTGTCTCGAAGGCGACGAGAGAACCCGAACTCCTGCGCTCGATCTCCCCTTTGAAGGGTTGATACTCAAAGAAGACGGAGCTCATGACGCCTTCGCCCTTGGTGTCCGTCAAAAATTCGCTCTTGTAACCGAAGAGGCCCCTTGCGGGCACCAAAAATTCAAGGCGCATGCGCGACCCCATCGCGCTCATGTGGACGAGTTCGCCCTTCCGCGTGCCCATGCTCTGGAACACGGGTCCCGTCATGTCCTCGGGGACGTCCACGATCAGCCGCTCGACGGGCTCGTACTTTTCGCCGTCGATCATCTTATACAGCACTTTGGGGGCGCTGACCTGAAATTCATACCCCTCGCGGCGCATCGTCTCGATGAGAATGGAGAGGTGCATCTCCCCCCTTCCGCTCACGCGGAAGGCGTCGGTCGAGTCGGTATCCTCGACGCGCAGGGAGACGTCGCGAAGAAGTTCGCGGTACAGCCTCTCGCGGAGATGCCTCGTCGTCACGAACTTCCCTTCCTTGCCCGCAAAGGGCGAATCGTTGACCGAAAAGATCATCTCGACGGTCGGATCGGAGATCTTTACGAAAGAAACGGCCTCCACATGGTCGGGAGCGCAGACGGTGTCGCCGATGTTGATCTTCTCAAGTCCCGAGAAGCAGACGATGTCCCCCGCCCTCGCGCTCTCGCACGGGACGCGCTCCAAGCCCTCGATCTCATACAGATTGACGAGCTTTCCCTTGAGATTGACCTCCCTGTGATTGTAGTTGCAGACGGCGACGTCGGCGTTCTGCCGCGCAACGCCCCTCTCGATCCTGCCGATGCCGATCCTCCCGACATAGTCGTTGTAATCAATGGAGGAGACGAGCAGTTGCAGGGGTCCTTCGTCGTCCATGACGAGGGGCGGGAAGTGCGAGAGGATCATGTCAAAGAGCGGCGTCAGGTCCTTTCCCGCCGTGTTCGGATCCAAAGAGGACGTCCCCGCTCTTCCCGAGCAGTACACAAACGGACTGTCGAGCTGTTCATCGTTGGCGTTGAGATCCATAAGAAGTTCGAGAACTTCGTCCTCCACCTCGCCAAGTCTCGCGTCGGGACGGTCCACTTTATTGATGACGATGATGAGTTTCAGCCCGAGTTCGAGGGCCTTTTGGGTGACAAAGCGGGTCTGTGGCATGGGCCCCTCGGCCGCGTCCACGAGAATGAGAACGCCCGAGACCATTTTGAGGGAGCGCTCCACTTCGCCCGAAAAGTCTGCGTGCCCGGGGGTATCGACGATGTTGATCTTCACGCCCTTGTAGTGAATGGACGTATTCTTGGCCAAAATGGTGATGCCGCGCTCGCGCTCGAGGTCGCCCGAGTCCATGACGCGCTCCTCAACGACCTGATTTTCGCGGAACGTCCCCGCCTGCTTGAGCATCTGATCGACGAGGGTCGTCTTGCCGTGGTCGACGTGCGCGATGATCGCAATATTCCGTAAATCGTTTCTTTCCATAAGATCCTCTTGAATTCCACCCGAAATTATAATACATCTGCCCGAAAAACACAACAAAAAAATAGGGCCATTCGGAAATTTTCCCCGCATGACTTGTTTTTGGCGCGGCTTTGTGCTATAATTTCCTCATGACATTGACGGAAGAGGTACCGCTTGTCGCCCCTTTTAGGGGAGATGTCACGAACGTAGTGAGTGACAGAGGGGTTTTGAAACCCCTTTCCCCTCACTTTGTTCGGGGACTTCCCCTGTGAGGGGCAGCGAGAATGCGGTGATGGTTCGACTTCGCTCACCATGACGAAATTAGGATGCCTCCTCACCGCTTACGGAAAAGCCCCTCCATGAGGAGGAGCCAAGAAACATTTATCGCTTTACTTGTCGATTTCTGTAAACACAATAGCGGGTGAGGTAGCCGTTGTCCTCGACGGGGGCGCTTTCGGAGACACACTCGAAGTTCGGATCGAGGTCGAGGTCGGGGACAAAAACTTCCGCCCCGCCGTCTGCGTCCACTTTCGTCACCAAAACTTCCGTACAATAGGGTATCAACGTCCTGTAGACGCTCGCCCCGCCGATGACAAAGACGTCGTCAGGCGGGTATTTTTTGACTTCCTCAAAGAGTTCCCCAAGGTCATGGACGGTGATGACCCCTTCGGCGTCGCTCGGAGAGAGGACGATGTTGACGCGGTTCTTGAGGGGCCCGTTTGGCAGGGAAAGGAGGGTGTTCCGCCCCATGACGACGACTTTCCCCGACGTCGTCTCGCGGAAAAACTTCATGTCCTTGGGGAGGGTGAACATCAGATCGTTGTTCCTCCCGATGCCCCAATGCCTGTCGCAGTGAAAAATCGCCTTCATCTTGGAGTTTTCTCCTCATTTATGTCTGACATAGTACTATGCAAATTTGTCAAATCGCGACGGGGATCTTCGTGTCGAGGGGGTGAAACGTATAATTTTCGAGACGGAAGGAATCGACAGTGAAATCGTAGAAATTTTTGACGTCGGGATCAACGATGAGTTTCGGCGCAGGGAGAGGTTCCCGCGCGATGATCTCCTTTACCGTATCGACATGGCGGTCGTAGATGTGCGCGTCGGCGATGACATGGACGAGTTCCCCCGCCTTGAGGCCGCTCACCTGCGCAAACATGATGAGCAGGACGGCGTACTGCACGACATTCCAGTTGTTTGCCGTCAGGAAATCGTTGGACCGCTGATTGAGAATGCCGTTCAGGGTGTCGCCCGAGACGTTGAAGGTCATGGAGTAGGCGCAGGGGTAGAGATTCATCTCGTGCAAGTCGCTGAAATTGTAGAGATTGGTCAAAATTCTGCGCGAGGCGGGGTTGTACTTGAGATCATAGAGGACGCGGTCCACCTGATCGAACTCCCCTTCCGCATATTTTGCCTTCTGCGCCAGCTGATAGCCGTATGCCTTGCCGATGCTCCCCCTCTCGTCTGCCCAGCTGTCCCAGATGTGGGAATGAAGGTCGTGAATGTCGTTGCTCTTCTTCTGCCAGATCCATAAGATCTCGTCGATACAGCTCCTGAAGGCCGTGCGGCGGAGGGTGAGAATGGGAAATTCCTCCTGCAAATTGTAGCGGTTGACGATGCCGAACTTCTTGACCGTGTGTGCGGGCGTGCCGTCCTCCCAGTGGGGACGGACGGTGAGATGGGTGTCCCAGACGCCGTTTTCAAGAATATCTTTGCAATTTTCAATGAAAATCAGATCGGCTTTGCTCATTTGTAACTCCTCGATTCGGCCGACGGCGGTCAGTTCATCGCCTTTTCGACCCGCTCTCTCGTCTCTTCCGCGCCCAAGATCAGCTGGATCGACCAGAGGTCGGGCGTGCTTGCCATCCCCGTCGTCGCGATGCGGAGGACCTCGGCGACGTCGGCAACGCTGCCCCTGAATGCCTCGGGGTTCTCCCTATAGTCCCTCATCTCTGCGGCAAAGCCGTTTTCGGCGGCGATCGCCTTGATCTTCGCAAACCAAGTCTGCGCATCGTCGGCGGGGTCGTAAGTTGCGAGGAACCCGCGCAGGATCGCCCTCTTCGTGGCCCCGTCCACGCGGTACGGATCGAAGGTTTCGGGCCTTACAAAGAAATATCTGATGAAATCCATCGCCTGTGAGGCGGTGATGAAGTCCTTTCTGCGCTTCTTCGAGCCGACGGCCATGCACAGCGAGAGAACGCCGAGCATCTTCGCTCTGCTGTCGAAGGCGTGCTTTTGCTCCTCCGTACCGAATTCGTCCGCCCACGCCTTCAGGAAGTCAAACATCTCCTCTGCGGAGAGTTTGGAGAGCTCGTTCCTCGAGATGTCGTTGAGCTTGTCGATGTCGAACAGCGTGCCGCTCTTGCTCATCTTTTCGGCCGAAAATCTGAATTCCTCGAGGGGTCTGTCGGGATTTTTGAGATACCACTCCTCGAAGTTGGAATTGAGGAGCGTGAGCATATACACCTTGACGGCGCGAGGGAAATACCCCTCTTTTCTGTAAAATTCGAGGGAGAGCTCGGGGTCCTTGCGCTTAGAGAGCTTGCGGCGGGTCTCGCCGTCCTGCTTCATCAGAGAGCAATGGTGCGCGTAGTGCGGGAGCGGGAAGCCGAGGACGTTGAAGAGCTCGATGTGAATGGGCAGGGACGCAAGCCACTCCTCGCCGCGGACGACGAGCGTCGTGCGCATGAAATGGTCGTCGATGGCGTGGGCAAAGTGGTAGGTCGGAATGCCGTCCGACTTCAGAATGACGACGTCCTGATCGTTCTCGGGGACGGTGATGTCTCCCTTGATCTCGTCGTGGAACTTGTGCTTGATCTCGGGATCGCCGAGCGATTTCAAGCGGATGACGAAGGGCTTGCCCGCGTCGAGATTTTGATAAATTTCCTCCTCGGAAAGATTGCGGCAGCGGGCGTACTTGCCGTAGTAGCCCGTCACTTCCTTGCGCTCGGTCTGCTCCTTGCGGAGGGCTTCGAGCTCCTCCTCGGTGCAGAAGCAGGGGTAGGCCCGCCCCTCCTCGACGAGCTTTTTCACGTAGGCGCGGTAAATTTCGGCCCGCCCGCGCTGGTACCACGGGCCGTAGGTGTCGTCGCCGCCGATCTCGGCTCCTTCGTCGAATTTGATGTCAAAGTAGCGGAGGGCGTTCTTGACCGCCTCGACCGCACCGTCCACCTTGCGCTTTAAGTCGGTGTCCTCGATGCGCAGGTAGAGGACGCCGCCGCTCCGATGGGCGATCCG